>JBEIHC010000006.1:0-46197 GCA_040381555.1 Bacteroidia bacterium | reverse complement strand
GGAACCATAGATAATGATTTGTACGGTACAGACTTTACCTTGGGCTTCGATACTGCAGTCAACACAGCCATGCAGGCCATTGATAAAATTCGCGATACTGCAGATTCTCACAATAGACTCTTTTTCATCGAAGTCATGGGCAGAGATGCGGGCTTTATTGCTACTTGGAGTGGACTTGCTTCAGGTGCGGAAGCTATTCTGGTACCAGAAATCCCTACCTATATGGAGGACCTGATTGAGAAACTTGAAACGGGTTGGAAAAGACATAAAACCTCCAGCATCATTATTGTTGCAGAAGGAGATGATGCAGGGGGAGCTTATGAAATCGCAAAAAAAGTAAAAGAAAAATTTAACCAGTACGAAATCAAAGTCTCCATTTTGGGACATATCCAACGAGGGGGAAGTCCAACCTGCTTCGATCGGGTACTGGGAGGCAGATTGGGTGCTGCTTCAGTACAAGCATTATTAGCAGGTAGGGAAAATGAAATGGCGGGCATCGTGAATGGAAAACTAAAGTTCACCCCATTCAGTAAAGCCATTCGACATAAATTAGTCATTCAAAAAGACCTCTTGGATTTAGGTGAAATGTTGGCTACTTAGGGCGTACTCAGAAAGTGTAAATCCTTATTATTGCTGAGATACAGATATATTGGCGTTGTTTAAATGCAAGGGATTATTGCATAAACCAATAAAAAGCGTGTAATAATTAGAATGTTCATTTTGAAAAATCTCTAGAATATATAATCTTGGTTTAGTGTAAACTCCGGTTTAGTGTAAACCTCAGTTTAGTGTAAACCTCAGTTTAGTGTAAACCCCGGTTTAGGGTAAACTAGATTTCCGATTAAACAAAAAAGGCAGGATACCCCTGCCTTTTTTGCTCAATAAAATTTTAACAACTCGTTTTAATTCCGAATAATCTTACGCTCGGTACGACCCTCTTCAGTGCTTAATCGAAGGATATAATTTCCTTTAGGTAGACCTGTGATATCTACTGTCTGAGTTGCATTATCTTCAAGTGTTTTATGGTAAACTACTTTACCATTCAAATCAAACAAAATCATATTCACTGCCTTGCCGCCTTCATCCCCTAAACGAATAGTCAACTGACCTTGATTGGGATTTGGATATACTTCCAATTCAGCTTCAGATTTTAATCCTTCTGCAGCCAAAGTGGTAATGATTACCTGATAGACAACTGTATCGCTACAACCTCCATTAGTAACAATCTGCGTTACAACATAATTACCTGTATTAGCATAAGTATTCGAACCAGGATTCTGAACATTGCTTGTATTGCCATCTCCAAAATCCCACGACCAACCTGTACCATTGGCAGAACCATCTGTGAAATTGACTACATCATTGATAATAGTATAGGAAAAATTCGCCGTTGGCTGAGTACCCTGAACAACAGTAGTTGGATTATCTGTGGTATCGATACAGCCTCCATTATCTACAACCAAACTATAAGCACCTGCCTGATTTGCAGAATAAGTACTGTTGGTTCCACTTGGAATTGGGAAGCCATTAAGTAACCATTGATAAGTACCTCCTCCTGTTCCATTTAAGGTGACATTTGAGGTGCCACAAATTGTGTTTATTCCGTTTACCAAGCTAATTACCGCTGGTGTAGCGGGCGTAACTGTTACTACAACTGGCGAGCTTGAGGTATCAGAACAAGTGCCGCTAATGACTACCAAATCATAGGTTCCTGCTGCTGAGGCAGTATAGGATGCGCCAGTTGCCCCGGTGATGGGTGAACCATTCAGCAGCCATTGATAACTAGTAGAAGTATTCGTAGAACTAAGCACCACCGTACCTGAACCACAAATCGCTGTATTCGTCGGTGCATTAATTACAGCTGTTGTGCCTCCATCTACAATGATATATCCATTAACGGTCTTGGTGTCATTCCCACCTGGATTCGTTACGGTTAAGGATACCGCATATGTACCTGAAGCATTATAAGTAACAGCAGGATTGGGTGAGCTGGAAGATCCCGGAGTACCTCCAGTAAAACTCCATACCCAAGTTGCAGGATTATTGGTACTCATATCGGTGAAGTTGATAAGCTGACCAGGACAAATAATGGTATTGTTCGCTGTGAAATCAGCCACAGGAGCAGGAGTATTTACCACACCTGTAATGTTAATGTCATCTACGAAAATATTTCCGCCATATCCATTATAGGTTTCAAATTTTACCATTACCGCGCTATAGGGAATATAGGCCGAAAGATCTATGGACTGATAACAAGTATCATAAGTTCCATTTAAACACCAATCATTCAGTGTGGAGGGAGCATAATCTGTATTGGTAATGGTATTGGTAGCAAACGGCTGACTTCCTCTTTGGAATACTACATCCGTAAAGGTTGCACCACAATCGGTAGAAACATAAATCAGCAAAGAATCGATATCGGCTGTACTGCTTCTGCGATAAGCATGTTTAAATGCCAGATTCACAGAATTATATTGGGTAAAATCCAAAGCCTGAGAAATCATCCCATCTCTTTCTCCTACGGTGGCATAAGACCAAATATTCATTCTAGCAGACTTAGATCCGGAAGTATTACCAGAGGTTGTTACCACATCCCAGCTAGTGCCATTGTCCGGATTAGATAAAGTCCAACCATTGGTATTTAAGGAACCGCTTTCAAAATCTTCAATCAAAGGCAGTGTACCTCCAGATGACCCTACTACAATATACATAGTCTTCAGCTCTGTATCTGAACCCTGGCCATTTGTCACAACCAACTGTACATCATAAGTGCCCGGAGTACTGTAGGTAATGGTTGGATTTTGTGTGGTAGAAGTAGCAGGAGTGCCTCCGGTAAATGTCCAACTCCAAGAAGTAGGCTGATTGGTGGAGACATCCGTGAAAGTGATTGCATTTCCAGTACAAATCGAAGTAGAGCTAGCGATAAAATCGGCTACAGGAGGCTGTGGAGTAGTATTCAAATCTGTTTCCCATAAGCCTCTTCCATAAGTACCGGCTCTCAATTTGCTTGTTCCTGTATGCAGTTTCAAGTCCCGCACAATCACATTCGGAAGATTGGTATTGAAAGCACTCCAAGAAGTAGTGGCAGGGTCGAAAACATAAACGCCCACATCTGTTCCGATGTATAATTCTTCCGTAGTTCCTGGAATGAACTCCACACAATTGGCAGGAAGATTGGGTAAGTTATAAGTGATGTTAGTCCAAGAGGAACCTCCATTGGTAGTTCTAAAAATTTTATTCGCAGCTGAAAATCCGGAGAAGGTAACCCAAACTCTGTCTTCATTTGCAGGGTCTACTCTAATGTAAGTGATAGATGCGGAGGTAACAGGCAAGCCTGCTGTGATGTCCGTAGTATTCCGATAGATTTTGGTAGATTTTGCAGAGTACACTACATTCGAATTATTAGCAGACATATCCATCGCCACAATAGTACTCGTACCCGGAATCGTATAGGCTGATGTCCAAGCATTTCCTCCATCTGTCGTTTTCCAAACCTTCACATAACCAGCATACAAAATAGAAGCATTGTTAGGATCTTGGATAAATGGCGTAACCCAACCTCCATCTTCTGTAATACCATTCACTCCATTGCCTGCTACCTGGGTAAAAGAGGTTCCTCCATTAGTAGATCTGCGTATATCTCCGTAATACAAAGATCCATAAACAGTATTCGTGTTGGTATGAGAATTTAAGCACCACATACCATCTCCTCCAATTCTTTGACTCCAAGTTCCAGTTTGAACTCGGTTGGTACCATTATCTTGATGTCCAGCCCAAACAGTTGTGGAAACTGCTGGGTTGTTACTGATGCCATACATCATCGCGATGGAAAGTCCACCAGAAATATCTGTCCAAGCAGTACCGGTATTGGTCGTGCGGAAAACACCCCCATCATTGCAAGAATAAATGATGTTACTGCTGCCCGGTTCAAAGGTCAATACATGAACATCCGCATGCACATAAGGTTTTCCACCCCCTCCATACCAGTGCGCATTCAGAACCCAATTGGTTCCGCCATTGGTTGAGTGATACTGATTTACTCCTCCTGCGATAATCCAGTTGGCGTTAGTTGGGCTAACCGCCAGAGCAATATCATACCAACCTTGACCGCCAGAATCTGACCCTGTTGTATTCCAACCCATAATATTGGGCGAAGTGGACATAACTGTCCAAGTAGCACCTCTATCAACAGATCTTCTTAAACTATGAAAACCATTGTCACTCGATTTGGAACATAGAGCATATACATAGGAGGAATTAGCAGGTGTAACTGCGAATTCAATCCGATTTACCCCAGTAATGGTGGCCATTGTACTCCAAGTTACCCCATTGTCAACTGATCTGCGAATTACATTGGTTGAGGTGGCGTAAATCGTATCCGGGTTGCTTGGGTTGAACTCCATATCTTTGTGGTCACCTGAAGTTTGAGTCTGAGTCCAATTAGTTCCCCCATTGGTTGTTCTCCAAATTCCGTTGCTACAGGCCGCTACTAAAATCTGACTATTAGCAGGGTGCATGATTAATCTGTTAACTGTACGGGCTTGGGTAATATTCCAGTTCATTCCTGTAGAATTCCAAGTAGTGCCTCCATCAGTAGATTTCATAACTCCTACGGCATAAGTATCTCCAGCATCCCGATCTCCGGTAGCTATGTAAATAATATTGGTATTGCCTGGGTCAATCGCAATATCTGAAACACCGAGTGTTGGGAGCTGATCTGTTAAGGGAGTCCAAGTAGCACCATAATCGGTAGATTTCCACAAACCTCCGGCCGGGGCACCTACATAGATAATCTGGTTGTTTCCGGGTTGAAAAGCGATTGCCGATAATCGTCCTGAACCCCCTCCGTTTCCGGGCACTTGAACAGGTCCCATCAATTGCCAGTTGGCGGTTGCCTGAGTAGTCATGCCATTCCCATTCTGTTGCATCCAACTATTGTATTCTTCAAAAGCACGGTTGGGAGTAAAAAATTGACCTGTAGGATATACCCTAGGAGCCATAAAATCTTCCCATCTTTTGTACTGCTTCCAACCTTTTCCCCTTTCAATCGGACGATTGCCCCAGTATTGATCAAAATTCTGCTGAACCTGATAGAAGGTAACAGAAGGGTCATTTAAATCCAAGCCCTCCACCCAAGGTTGCGCTTTTAATTCTGAGAATAGAAAAGAAAGCAAAAAAGCGGATAAGGATAGCTTTAGAAATCTGTTGCTACGAAAAATGAGGGAAAGAATCATAAAATCAAAATCGATTAATGCGTGAAAGAAGAAAATACAACGCCAGTCAAAATTACGGATAATAGAGTAGTCAACAAATTCTTCTTGGTTAAAATTTTACAGGATTGCCAAACTGTCATTTTTTCCGTTTGAACGGGAGATGCTTGAAAAATAACTTGAAAATCAAGGTTTAGTAAACGCTAATTATTGCATTTGAAGAACCGATTTTCCAAATCACTACAGATTTGAATACTCAAAATTAAATTTCCAATCGATTTAACTCTGTGAATTTGCAAGGGTTTTTTTTGGGCAAAAAACGGCAGTGAAGAGTATCGGGACATCGCAAATTAAAATAGAATTGTTTCGGATTTAATGAAGAAATCCCCCAAAATATTAGGGTAATGGGTGAAGGAGAGAAAAATAAATCGCTGAAAGTCAAAAATTGCCGTAAAAAGCATCAGGAATTTTTTGAAAAATAAAAATCTGTGTATCTTTGCATCCTCAAACCGGAATTGCCCGGTCGTCTAAAGGCAGGACAGCGGGTTTTGGTCCCGTTAGTGGGGGTTCGAATCCTCCCTGGGCAACAATAAAAAACATGGCATCACAACTCAAAATATTTTCTGGAACAGCCTCAACCTATTTGGCTGAGAAAATAGCAGAGTTGTATGGCATACCACTGGGATCAGTGACTCTAGCGCAATTTAGCGATGGAGAAGTTCAACCCAGTTATAATGAATCTGTTCGTGGATGTGATCTTTTTCTGATTCAATCCACCTTCTCTCCTGCGGATAATCTTATGGAGCTTCTATTGATGATAGATGCGGCCAGAAGAGCTTCCGTAAAAACGATAAATGTGGTTATTCCTTATTTTGGGTATGCCCGTCAGGATAGAAAAGACAAGCCTAGGGTATCCCTTGGGGCGAAATTGGTAGCCAATTTATTGACTGCTGCTGGTGCATCCCGATTGATTACCATGGACCTTCACGCTGGGCAGATACAAGGGTTCTTTGACATTCCGGTCGATCACTTAGATGCTTCTGCAGTGTTTTTGCCTTATGTAAGGCAGCATATGCAGGGAGCTGATATCCTTATGGCAGCCCCCGATATGGGCGGTGTTGCCAGAGCTCGATTGTATGCCAAATTCCTGAAAGCCGACATCGCTGTAATCGATAAGCACCGGGAACGAGCCAATCAAGTTGCTTCCATGCAGGTTATTGGGGATGTAGAGGGTAAAGATGTTATTTTGGTAGATGACTTGGTTGATACAGCGGGTACCTTGTGCAAAGCGGCAGGTGAGTTGAAGAAAAAAGGAGCCCGTACAGTTAGAGCTTTTGTTACCCACCCAATTCTTTCTGGAAATGCTATTCAAAGAATTGAAGAATCTGAATTAGAAGAAATCGTCGTAACAGATACCATTCCGCTCAAACAACAATCTCCGAAGGTAAGGGTTTTGTCTATTGCCCCTGTTTTCGCTAAGGCCTTCCGGAAAATCCATAATTTTGAATCTATAAGTTCGCTATTTGTTAGTTAATAAAAATGAAAACTTTTGAACTGAATGGCCAGATCCGCGCCAAAGTCGGAGCCGTAACAGCTAAAATCTCCCGCGCAGAGGGTACAACCCCGGCTGTTTTATACCACGGTCAGACTGAGCCGGTACACTTTACTGTCAGCAACCTCGAATTAGAAAAACTTCTTCGTTCTGCAGATACTCATCTGGTTCATTTGAACATAAATGGAGATACGCATAAAGCAGTTCTGAGAGAAACTCAGTTTCATCCAGTAAGTGATGCCCCTCTCCATGTAGATTTCTACGGAGTTACTGATTCTCTTCCTGTAGTGGTTTCTTTGCCTATTCACTTTCAAGGAACTTCTCCAGGTGTTCTGGCCGGTGGAACCATGGTGAAAAAATTAAGGAAATTGAAAGTCAAAGGCTTACTTTCTCAATTACCTGAAAAAGTAGTGGTACAAATTGGGGACTTGGAATTAGGAAAGACAATTAAAGTAAAAGACCTTAAGTTCGAAGGGTTCAATATAATCACGCCCTCTTCTGCTGCCGTGGTAACTATTGACATCCCAAGAAGTCTTAGAGGAGATAAAGCTGCTGAAGCTACTCCTGCTAAGAAGTAAGGGTAATTTGAATTTCAAACATCCCGGGGAGTATCTCTCTGGGATGTTTTTGTTTTAGGGATATTCAACTCATCTAATAAGGAGCTGCACCTATGAAATTCCTCATTATCTGTCTCGGTAATCCAGGAGACGAATACGCACAAACCCGACATAATATTGGGTTTATGGTAGCTGACCGATTAGCTGAGAGAGAAAAAAAGATGTTCGAGTCCACCCGGCTGGGCTGGAAAACAGAAGTATCCTTTAAAGGCAGAACCCTGATACTACTCAAACCCTCCACTTTTATGAATCTCAGTGGAAAAGCCTTTCTCTTTCACATGGTTGATCAAAAAATTCCAATAGAAAGAACTTTGACTGTCACGGATGATTTAGCCCTGCCCTTCGGAAAACTTAGAATGAAAGGCAAAGGCTCTCATGGGGGGCATAATGGGCTTCGAAATATTTCAGAATTACTGGGTAATGACAATTTTCCCAGACTGCGTATGGGCATCGGGAATAATTTTAATCCCGGGAAACAGGTGGATTATGTGTTAAATCCTTTTAGCAAGGACGAAGCAGTGCACCTAGATTCTGTATGTGATCTTGCCATCAAAGGCATAGAAATGCTGGCATTTCAGGGAATCGATCATGCGATGACCTGGTTAAATGGGAAGAATGGGTTAGATTCTAACGCCGGTTAGACACTAACCCCAAATATATATCCCACCAGAGCAGAAAGTCCCATTGCTATTGTTCCCCATATTGTGATACGAGCAACGGCGCGTGAAATACTGGAGCCACCTGTCTTTGCGGATGTGGCACCTAAAATAACCAAAGAAAGTATGGTGAATCCATACAACCAATATTCCATACCTACTACAGGAGCAAAAAGAATAGTGAGTAATGGCAGAATCCCTCCCACCGAAAAAGCGGCACCAGAGGCCATCGCTGCTTGAATTGGATTTGCTTGACTTATCTCATTAATCCCTAATTCGTCTCGTATATGGGCTCCCAAGGCATCCTTTTCAGTCAGTTCAATGGCCACCTGCTTGGCTGTTTCTTTTGTTAGCCCTCGTTTCTCATAAATTTCTGCAAGTATCATGAGTTCCGCTTCTGGCATTTGTTGAAGTTCCCCTATCTCCCTTTCTATATCCGCTTTTTCGGTATCAGTTTGAGAACTAACCGATACATATTCTCCTGCTGCCATTGACAAAGCCCCAGCTACAAGTCCAGCTACAGTAGCCAACACAATGGGTTCCCGAGTTGTACTGGCAGCAGCAACCCCAATTGCTAAACTTGAAATGGAAATAATTCCATCATTAGCGCCCAGTACAGTCGCTCTTAACCAATTACTGCGGTGTATGTAATGATTATCTAAGTAGTTGTCAATTGTTAAGCGGTTTTTATTGTTGGCTTCCATAATAAAATGAATATTTCTCTAAGTTCAATGAGCGTTTCGGATATTGGCTTCGTACTTTTTAAGAATCTTCTCTATCCTGCATTCTTATATTTTTACAAGTTAATTATATTTTTTGTTAACCTCACAATTTGAAATGGTTTAACAGTATTACCTGTAATAGGCACTTCGGAGTTTTTGTGATCAATGTCATTGGGAAATTAATGTATTGGGTTATTTGTCTTTTTTGTGGGTTTGATAGGACCATTTCCCAAAATTTAGGAATAGGAAATGATTCAGAAAACCCCAAAGCAATATATTTTCAATTTGTTTTATTTAGGGCCTACTCAGAAAGTATAAATCCTTAGGTGGTTTCAATTTACTATTGCTGAATTACAGACATAATTATGTTCTTTAAATGCAAGGGGTTATTGCATAAACCAATAAAAAGCGTGCAATAATTATACGATCAATTTTGAAAAATTTCTAGAAATTATAATCATGGTTTAGGGTAAACCCATTTTTTGCCAATAGATTCTGAGGAAACCCTATTTAATAAAATTCTGGACATAATTGTTGTTGGCAGAGGGGTTGAAACCCTCGTCAATGGAGAAGGTATCACCTTGTTCCTAAACTAAGAATAAGATTTATAACGACAATTTAGGGTATTTCTAAGATGTAATTAACTGAATAAAACGGTGTAGAACTTTTTTTAACTGTTGATATTTTACTATTGTTTTATCGGTTTTACCAAGATGTTCATTTCAAGGAAAAATGGAAATATTGAACTATCAGGAATTACAATTAGGGTCAGAAATTTAGAGTTTTTGAGGTATTGAATTCAATGAATGACAGAAAATAGGTACGATTAATAGTTTAATTAATTACATTAAAAGTCACTTCCCAAGGATAGGGAAAACTGAGGACGATTAATGGTCCCATCTTCCATCCCCAAGGCGAAATCCATTCGTAAAATATAGCGCATGACACTCATTCGAATTCCAGTGCCGACTCCAGAGAGAAAAGGGCTTTTCAGAGATTGAACTTCAATGATAAAAGGATTTTTCTCAATATTGATTGTATTGACAGGGTTTCGTTGAGAAATAGGATTTCCCACGGTCCAAGCAGTGCCAATGTCGTAGAATATCACCCATTGAAAATTATATAAGGGATCAGAGTTTAATCTATTGGTAAGATACTTTAGGATTGGGAATCGGAGTTCTGAGTTTAGGGAAATATACTGTTTTCCTTTTCTGCCATTATAGGCAAATCCTCTAATCGGCGATTGCACTTGCATGAGCCAAAGACCTTCGGTAGGGGAAGGCACAGGAATTTCTCCAGCATTTAGAAATCGCGCATTCACCCAATTATCTACTCCGCCAATCATATAATCTGGTTTGACCGCTCCTAAACTCATGCCACCACTGGCTCTGAGGGCGAGAACAGACTCACGCATAAAGCGAAAATATTTGCGTATATCGGCCTGAAGCATCAAGAGGGCGTCCGATCGCTTATCCCCAATTAATAAAAAGTGATCAGCCTTCAAGGAAGCACGGGTTCCGGCTTGAATAAAGTTCTCTCTTTTAAGAGTGTGGTCATATTCTAAGCGGGCAAATCCTCCCGGTAAATATAGTTCATCCGGATATCTTACTGCTGTATTAATAGAAAGGTCTTTTCGCCAAAGGCCTTCTATTCTAAGGCCTGTTGTTAAGCGCGTATGCCGGTTGAAGGAATAGCCTAACCAAGTTCGATAAGAGTGGATGGTATAGTTTAACTCAAAACCTTGGCGGTCATAAAATCGAACGGCTCTTTGAAAGGAAGCTCCCGGCTGAAGCCTATGTTTTTTCCATTCCCAATTGAGTTGAAAATCACTATTTCGAAATTGAAGATAGGGGCGGAATAAAATCCCTATCTCATGGTGCCGATGAATATCACTAAATACTGCATATAGATTATAATGAAAACGGAATAGTGGGTCAAATGCAGCTTGTGTACCCAGCTCACGCATGTACCAGGTTCTTTTCAGGCTTGCATTTTTGGGAGTAAAAATGTGAGTTTCGGACCAGTTTTTGGGAAGTACCTCGATATTTTCCTGGATAGGGGGTACATTTCTAATTTTACTTGCCTGACTCGAAACCGTCCTAGGTGTTTGAGGCGTGGCAGGGTGTACATCATCATCATCAAACAAATAATACTTGAGCGGCTTTTTAGCGCCACCGCTGTCTATGGGATTCACTTGGATTAATTCCCCATTTTCGGGAATTATTGGAGGGGGAATGTCAGAAATCTCTTCTATAGCTTTCTCTTGTTCCTGAATCTTTATTTTCTCTGCCCATTCTGTTCGTTTGATTTTTTGGAGTTCGGTTAGTTGCGGCTTCAGACCTTTATTCAGGCTTGGATTTTCTAAGGTGAAGGTTCGCAATCTTCCTCCCGACCAAGCGGTAATTAAAGCGCGATTACTATAGACTCTGGCAGATTGAATTCCGGCGTCATAGGCACTGGTTTGAATGGAGTCGCCGATAAAAATATTTTTTCGTGCCATACCAGAAATGCCCGATTCTTCAGTAAGGTAGTTGAGTTCATAACTATTCAACTGAAACAATGGGCGCTCATTACTCAGCCTAGTCTGAGTAACGGGAATAAGGGAGTCTTCCGAAAGAGAAAACCGAAAGATATCGAGATCCTGTTCCACAGACTCCGGCAGGTATTTAATTATGCTATCTACTTTTCTGTTAGTGGAGAAAAAAATATTTTGTTCATCCCAACTCCAGAGTGGGGCAGATTCATCGAACCAATCATCCGTTACCTGAATGATTTGACCACTTGGCTCCAGCATAAACAAGTCGCATTTCCCTTTTCTACTTCCAGTAAGCGCCATCCATCCTTTCTCATGATTCCAGTCCATGCCATGTACCGCATCTAGTGATCCTGGTAGTTTGGTTTTTTTGATAGAATTTGTTTCCAGGGAAAAGGAGAAGATTCTGGGTTGTCCATTATCGCTCAGCACAAAGGCTACATTTTTCCCGGTATGATCCCAGGAGATTGGAACGGTTAGGTTGCTAATTTCTCGGTAATAGGAAGGCATTCCTGCAGAGAGTTTCCAATGGCGTTGTTTGCCGGAGCGAATGTCGGTAAGGAATAACTGATACTGTCCTTTTCTTTCTCCAATAGCAGCAATTTTTTCTCCTCCAGGTTGAAGAGTTGCTGCACATAAACGAAAATCTTTGGGAACCGTAGGGATATCTTTGGTTTCTTTCGATAGATTTCTTCGGCTGGCAATATCTGCCTGATATCGTTGTACATAGTATTCCCTCCAACGATCGGTAAAGGACTCCATACTTACACCGAGTACGGTAATTATTCCTGATTGAGCGGACCTGCTGACTCTGCTCATATACATGATGGAGTAAACTTTTATAGGGCCAAATTTTTGGGCGATATAATTCCAGATAGATTTTTGCAAGGTGCGCGTCATGTCTGGGTCTAGGTCAAACAAGGTCAGCTGTACATAATTTCTGGCACTTAAGCTGCGCATTCGGGCTTCGTCTTCTGGGGTCCATCCTTCTCCTTCCCAAGCAGGAATTCCCAAACGAAACCATTCAGGTAAATCCAATAGCATTTGCTGCTGCAAGGAGAATTGCACCGTTTGTCCATAATAGATTTCATTCATTAGTAAAGCCATGGCAGCCTGACGAATTTTGCGATACAAATCCTGCTGGCCTGACTGGTAATATACACTGGCAGAGTTGCCATCAAACAAAGTGATTCCTCCCTGAGGCAGAGTATTGCTTTGTCGATACAGAGAAGAATGCCAGTAGGATTCCGGAGTTGGAAAAACATGCAAGACAAAACGGGATCTTGGTTTATAGTCGAGCAAATGACACAAGTCCTGCATGTGAAATTCAGCATACTGTGCTGCCAGCTCTCCTAATTCTTTTTCAGCTGGGTTAAACCATATATCAAAATGACTGGATTCAATTTTTTTCCAGTTTCTTCCTTTTCGAACATCGGGATAGGATGCGGTTGAAAAAGGCAAACTTTGACTCCAAAGGAAAGCCGGTATCCCTAGCAATATCAGGAGGATGTTTTTCAACTGCTTCTTTATACGATTATTTTTATCCTTTGACTGAATCTATTTTTGATTCTACTAATTTACGAATATTTCGGTGGTTAGATTACAGAATTGCCTTTTTTCGGGAGGTTTGTATTTCTTTCCAGAAAATTGAATCGGAGTTTTGAACGATGGCCTGTGTCATCAATTTCGCTAATGCAGGACCTTGTAATACTCCTTTTGCCCCCAATCCATTTAATATCCATAAATTGGGGAAAGTCTCCTGCCTTCCCAGAAGAGGCATTCTATCTTGTGTTGTAGGCCTGATTCCTGAATCGTGCCTTGTAACCTGATGAATGGGCGGAATCCACCAACGACCTACTTCTTGCAGTAAATTATTTTTTCCTTTTTCATCAGGCCCTTCAAGGGTAAATTCTCTTTCATAAGTAGATCCCATACGATACTGTCCATTCCCCAAAGGAATCATGAAGACTCCGGAAGAAACAATTCGATCGGGAAATTCCTCTGATGATAGGGTAAGTAATTGTCCTTTGAGGGGAATTAAGAGAATTTTGAACCAAGGGTTGTTTACTGCCTTAATCCCTTCGCAAAAGATTAAATTCTGATACGGAATTTGTTCTCCATTTAGGATAACTTCATTTCTTTCCGGTGAAATGGAATTATAATTTAGATGTGCCTTAATCTCAGAGAAATTCCCGGTTTTATGTAATAAGAGATTTAAGGATGATAAAAAAGGCGGGATATCCAACCAACCGCTGCGCAAATGGGCAATACCTCCAAACGGATTTTTGAGTAGATCGGGTTGCCATGGATTGAAATCTACTTGACATAAGCTATGATATTCTGACCAGGCAGTTTTAGCTGCCCATTCATTTCCGGAAAAAATATCTGGAAAAGGCCTGTAAATGGGCATTCGATGATAAAACTTATTTAAAGGTTCAAATAGGGGGTCACTCAGGAACTCATCGAGTGCATCCAGCAATTCTAAGGCGCGCCAGGTCAAAACATATTGCCTGCCAGTGATGGGATTTACCAGTCCGGCGGCGACTCCGGAAGCGCCCGTTTGCAAAGGATTATGAATCAATAACACCTTACGACCAGCTTTGATTAAATTTGCTGCCAGGAAATAACCTGCGAGCCCGCCTCCCAGAATTATTTCTTTTCCATCAGATTGTTTCATACAGCAACAAACTTACACATGATTACCCTACAGACCTTTGTATTTAACCCCTTTTACGAAAACACTTATTTGATTTGGAATGAGCAGAAGGAGGCTGTTATTTTGGACCCGGGATGTTATGAGGAAGAGGAGCGCGAAGAGTTCCGAACCTTCATTCAGGACAAAGGACTTAAGCCTATTGCGGTCCTAAACACCCATTGTCACATTGATCATATCTTAGGCAATGCCTTTGTGATGCGCGAATGGGGAATTCCATTAATGGCGCCTGCTGGAGAAGTTTCGGCGTTTGAATCTGTGATGTCTTATGGGCCTGGTATGGGGATTTTTCCGGAGCAATCTCCGCCGGCTCACAGATTGCTGAAAGGGGAAGATGTACTTCAATTGATTGGCCTGAATTGGGAAGTGCTCAGTGTGCCAGGGCATTCTCAGGATGGTTTATGTTTTTATTTAAAAGATCAGGCATTGCTTTTTGCAGGAGATGTATTGTTTAGGGAAAGTATTGGACGGACGGATTTACCTGGTGGGAATTTGGAATTATTGCTTTCTGGAATCAGGAGTAAGTTGTTTACTTTACCTGAATCAACTTTAGTTTTACCGGGGCATGGAGACTCTACGGATATTAATCATGAGCGGAAGTATAATCCTTTTTTGAGTGGTAAATTTGGTTGAGCACATTTGGATAAAATATCTGAAAATTTATTTTAAGGATTAAGTACAAACTGTGTTCTATTAAAATCGAATGAAACTCACTTTATTTCTAAGTGAGTAAATAATCAAGACAATAGAGTGCAGTAAACGGTTTTTTAGGGGGGATTAATGCTCAAAAAATGGGTTGATGAATGGTAAGGTACCCTTACCCCGATTTTTTGGGGGCAACCAATATTCAGAAAATGAAGAATCAATTGCAAGGTACCCTTGCCTCCAATGATTTTCTAGAAGATTTAATTTGTATTTACTCGGAAAATATCCTTTTAGGCTAAGGAATAAATAGTCAGGGTGGGTGCAGAGGATTATGCACCAACCTTCTTGTTATGATTGAGTTTTTATTTTGCCCTAAAAATAATCTGAACTTTATTTATTCAGAATTTTAGAATTAAGGCAACACAATGGGCTGCCATTCCTTCCTCTCTGCCTACAAACCCTATTTTTTCACTTGTAGTGGCTTTAATGCCTATGTCATTTTCCGAGCAATTCAATATTTTTGCGATTCTAGCCTTCATTTCTCCGATATGAGGGTTTATTTTAGGGGCCTCTGCGATGAGCGTACAGTCTAAATTGCCCAACTGATAGCCTTCTGATTGTATCAGATCATAGGTTTTTTCAAGAAGTATTTTGCTGTCAATTCCTTTGTAGGTCCCGTCAGTGTCTGGAAAATGAAACCCAATGTCTCTTAATCCTGCAGCTCCTAAGAGTGCATCGCAAATGGCATGGAGCAATACATCAGCATCTGAATGGCCGATTAGTCCGAGAGTATATTCTAGTCGTACACCTCCGAGGTATAATTCTCTATTTTCTCCCAGTCGATGGACATCATACCCATAGCCTACCCGAATTTTAGGAAAGTTGTTCATTTTTCTTTGCTTCAATGAAGAGGCAAGTAAGGAAAAATCAGGATTCAGCGAAAGGAAGAGTTATTGCCTCGCTTACTTTTTGCAATTTTGGGCCTGTGATTAGATTCTTTATCTTATTATCAATAGTTCTCATGGTTTCAAAAACCTGGGGGGGGAATTATTTCCCTTTTCCGATAGAGGATAAATTTCTGCCCGGCCGAGAATGGAAATCTTATAAGCCGGTTCAGTCTTTGTCTGGGTATTGGACCGATGACCAGGGGAAAGAGTGGCGGGTTCCGTTTTGGGAAAATAAGCTGGAAGAACTTGGGTTAAGTTATTCATTTAAGTTGCGGCCAGACAGTTTGACTTACTTTCTTTGTTTCGAAGGCATTGCCTGGAAGGCTGCTATATACTTAAATGGCAGGCTGTTAATTCTTCATGACAAGCCTTTTGAGGGGGTGATGATACCATTGCAACAAGATTGGCTCCAAGAGAAGGGGAATTTGTTGCGCGTTGAGCTGATGCAATCTGGAGCCACTATAGCACCAGGATTACAAAAGGCACTTGGCATTCACCGGGGAGTATGGATTCTTACTCAATCAGATTCTGTAGTTGGAAAAGATCGAATTCCTTGGGATTATCAATCCGATTCCGTGATTGTGTACACGCCGTTTACTGAGCAAAATTGGTACAATGTTTCCACCGAAAGGCTTCGTTCCGATTTGGAAGACATGGAATATGCAGGAGTGAAGAAGGTATATTTTTCCATGGAGCCTTCAGGAAGAGTGTTGGAGGCTTTTTTGGAAGCAGGGTATACTCGCGTTTTTTCTTTGGCTAATGCAAAAAAAATTGCTTGGTTTAATGCATTTCCCCTCAGTCGCGAGGTATATTTCTTAGAGAAAGTATTTTGGAAAACAGAAGAGGGAAAACCAACTGCCTATTTTGGAAAATGGTTTGGTCCTTTCGATGCCTTAAAATGTCAACGAAACCGAGATAATTTTTTTGTGTTAATACTTTTTCTAATACCCATGATTGGTCTGGTTATTTTCAGGCTCATTCAACCTCAGTGGTTTACCCTGCAGCTTCGGTGGCTTTATACCAGACGATTGGAGCAGGAAATGATCGGTAACAGAAAATTCTTAAGACCAGTAGAAAATTCTCTAATTACCCTCGTAAGAATTACAATCACCTCCTCGGCTATTGCCCTGTACTTGTATTATTTACAACTCAATTGTGTGGTACCTACTGCAGCTTTTTTGTCCGGGGTAGATTCCTGGGTACACCAGGTTTTGGTATCTGATTGGAATCCCCTTTTTATTTGGGTGCTGGTATTTGCTTGGGAAATGAGCTTACTTTTTATCCGCATTATATTTATTTCATTCATGAGTTCCGTTTTTCGAATTGCCTGGCTTCAGCGTATATATTTGGATATCAATATCTTGTCAGCATTTCCATTTGTAATTATCTTGCCTGCCCTTGCTTTATATTTGCTGTATGCACCCCTTAGGCATCAGTCTTCAATTGAAGTTTTTGCCCTGTTTATTGTATTTCTCTATTTTACCAGGCATATTGTCCTGTTGGCCGCCGGATTAAACCAGCAATTTCGATTCACACCCATCCTTATTTTTTTGTATATTTGCACCTTCGAAATTTTGCCTTGGTTGCTTGTTTTCTAAATGCACAAATCGTTAATAAAGATAGGTACTCGGGCAAGCCGCTTGGCAAGATGGCAGGCGGATGCAGTTCGCGCTATCTTGGAGCAAGCTGGATTTTCTACAGAAATAGTTCTGATTCAAACGATAGGGGATCAGCTATTAGAAACTTCTATCAGTAAAATCGGGGAAAAAGGCGTATTTACCCGGGCATTAGATGATGCACTTGAACAGGGAAAGATTGATCTTGCAGTGCATAGTGCGAAAGATATTCCTACTGAGTTTTCGGATGAATTAGAAATAGTGGCGGTGATGAAGCGGGAAGATCCGCGGGATGTTTTGCTGGCTAACTCTGAAGAAGTTCATTTTGAGAATTTTTCCAGAACTTTTCGAATAGGTACTTCTTCATTAAGAAGGCAAGCTTTTCTGAGAAATTATTTTCCGATGCATGAGGTAGCTGAGTTGAGAGGCAATTTGGATACCCGTTTAGAAAAATTGAAGCGTGGGGAGTACGATGGAATAATTTTAGCCTTCGCAGGGGTTGCTCGTGCTGGTTTTAAATCTTACATACGCCAAAAATTTTCTGTGAGTCAGTTTTCTCCGGCAGTTGCTCAGGGTGCTGTGGCCGTAATGGCTAGAAAAGGGCATCCCAATCGGACAGATTTGCGGTATCTATTAAATGATATTCCGGCAGAAATTGAAATTACGGCAGAAAGAGCTTTTCTCAATAGAATGAATGGAGGTTGCCACGCACCCATTTTTGGACTGGCAACTTTAACAGCTGATACTCTAACCCTTGCCGGGGGTATTGCTGCAATGGATGGTTCTGGGGTCATACGCCAGGAAGTTGAGGGCCAGTCGAACCAAGCGGTAAATTTGGGTGTTGCACTGGCTAATTCTGTTTTATCATCAGGAGGTAAAGATTACTTAAATGGCATCGAAAGTTAAGAGCATTCTCATTTCTCAACCACAGCCTACAGATGAGGATAATCCGTTTGTTCAAATTGGCAAAAAGTGGAATATCCGCGTTGAGTTTCGCAAGTTTATACAAATACAGGGCATCAGTGCACCTGAATTTCGAAAGCAAAATTTAGACCCTCTCAAGTTTACGGCTGTTATCATCACAAGTAAATATGCTGTAGATAATTATTTTCGAATCTGTAAAGAATTGAAAATAGAAATGCCTGCCGATATGAAGTATTTCTGTGTAAGTGAGGCTACCGCCAAGTATTTGCAGAAATACATCACCATTCGGAAGAGGAAACTTTTTGTAGGAGAAAAAACCGCCAAGGATTTAATGCCCCTGATTAAAAAGTACCCCAATGAAAAGTACATTTATCCTTGCAGTGATATTCATCGTACCGATTTGACAGATTTCATGCATGCCAGTGGATACCATATTAAAGAAGCTGTCATTTATAATACGGTATCTTCAGATTTGAGTGATATTCAAATTAAGAATTACGATTTACTTTGCTTTTTCTCTCCCTCGGGAATAGAATCTTTATTCAAAAACTTCCCAGATTTTCTTCAGGACGAAACGCGCATTGGTGTATTTGGACCTACCACTGCCCAAGCTGCTAGAGATGCAGGTCTTCGAATTGATATTGAAGCCCCTCTTCCCAATACACCCTCTATGGCCGGTGCGATTGAAAATTATCTAAAAACAACTAATAAGTAACTGTTTAAATGGATTCTAATCCACTCACTCCGAATCGACTGATTCAGGAAAGCAGTCCTTATTTACAACAACATGCTCACAACCCTGTTGATTGGTATCCTTGGAGTCAGGAGGCCTTTCTGAAAGCGCAGCAAGAAGATAAACCTATCCTTGTTAGTATAGGATATGCTGCTTGCCATTGGTGTCATGTAATGGAACGAGAGTCCTTTGAAGATGTGGCTGTGGCAGAGGTCATGAATCGGAATTTTGTTTGTATCAAAGTGGATAGGGAGGAGTATCCTGCCGTAGATGATATCTATATGGAAGCCGTGCAGGCTATTGCAGGCAATGGGGGGTGGCCCTTAAATTGTTTTTTGACCCCGCAAGGCAGACCATTTTATGGAGGTACTTATTTTCCCCCCGTAGATCATTCTGGCAGGCCCGGATGGATGACGGTACTAAAATATATTTCCAATCTGTATCAAAATGAAAAAGAGAAAGTATTGGAGCAAGCAGAAAGGCTGACAAATCATATAGGTTCTGCGCCGGCATTCTTAAAACTAGATGCATCTCCTCCAGAAAACATCACTGCACGGGCGCTGATTCAGTTGCATCAAAAATTTGATTCGCTCCGGGGAGGATTCGAAGGCGCGCCCAAATTTCCAGCCTCTTTTGTTTTGCGCTTTCTACTGACTACTTTACCTGTTGATAAAACAAATCCCCAGGTAGAAGAAATGCTTGTCACAAGCCTAAATCAAATGGCTTCGGGGGGCTTGTATGATCAGGCAGGGGGAGGATTTCATCGATATACTGTAGATGCAGCCTGGAGAGTCCCTCATTTTGAAAAAATGCTATATGACAATGCTGCTTTGTTGATTCTGTATGCGGAGGCCTGGGGGAAATATCAAGAAGAGTCATGGAAAAATCTGGTTTATCAAACGGCATCATTTATTTTGAGAGAAATGACAGACCCTGAAACGGGAGCCTGCTATGCTGCTTTGGATGCTGATAGTGAAGGGGAAGAAGGGAAATATTATACCTGGACAAAAGAAGCGTTAGATAAAATTCTCGGATCTGAATCTGATGAATTCTGTTTGCGTTTTGGTTGTACAAAACAGGGCAATTGGGAGGGAGTCAATATTTTATACCGTCCTAATTTGTTCAGTGAAATGAATACAGCTCAGGAGCTCAGCTGGTTTGGCAAACTCAGAGAAGCCCGGCAAGATAGAATACGCCCTTTGACAGATACAAAGACTCTGACATCTTGGAATGGTTTAATGTTGCAAGCTTGGGCTCAGATTTGGAAATATTTTCCCGAAGAAGAATGGAAATTGGCAGGGATAAAATTGGGAGAGTACCTGATAAATTCTCGCATACAAGAACAAGGACTTCTGCATACCAATACCGGTATTCCCGCTACATTGGAAGATTATGCTTACCTAATTAGAGGATTGATCGAAGGAGCTTGGCTCTGGAATTGTCCTCATTGGCTCGAGAAAGCTATTGAATTACTTCACGAGGCAGATTTGTTGCTGTTGGATTCATCCGATGGGTATTATTTTTCGGCACCCGAGCATGCATTAGGTCTTATAGTTCGAAAAAAAGATTTTTATGATAATGCCCAGCCATCTGGAAATGCTGTCATGGCAGAAAATTTATGGATGTTGGGTCGATTGACTGATAATAGAGGCTGGATTTGGCGTGCGGATCAAATGGTTTCAAAGATTGCCTCTGTTGCTGTAGCTTATCCTAGGGCATTCGGTCACTGGCTTATGCTCGAGCAGTTGCTGAAGGGGCCGGAACCTGAGTTAGTTTGCTTGGAAGAAGGAAATTTATTTGAAACCTTTAGTTCTGTAGGGCGAACAAGTCTAAATGGTTGGTTTCCAGGATTATTATATTTTCATTCGGGATGCAACTATCTCTATCCTCAATTGAGAGATAAGCAAATGTCCGGGGAGAAAGTAGTTTGGTATTCGTGCACGGGGCAGACTTGTAGTTTGCCGATGGAAAGCTTGGAAGAGGCCCAAAAAAAAATAATTGCATCTTATTGATTGTCAGATGGTATTTATTGAAGGATGAACAGACATGAATTTCAGAATTTTTACCTACATTTGCGTTTGCAAAATATTCATAGTTATTTCAAGTCATAAATCACCTATAGCCTCTGGTTTGCGATTGATGAAAGGATTCGTACAGATAATACTACTCACAGTTGGGATAATGGCTGGTCTGGTTCAGGCTCAGCAAGATCCTCAGTTGAGTATGTTTATGTTTAATAAACAGTATTTGAATCCAGCACATTCAGGTTCATTGCGCACAACTAATTTCACCCTTGCAGGAAGAATGCAATGGGTTGGGATTGAAGGAGCTCCCAATACTGCATTGTTTTCAATAAATGGAAGAGCCGATCGATTAGGGGGTGGGGTAGGTGGATATGCAATGGCAGACCGTATTGGACCAATAGGCACATTAGGCGCAGGGGGGCAATATGCTTTCCGTTTAGTAACCTCCCGCAAAAACAATGTTCCTACGAGTATTCTTCAATTAGGTATTTCCGCTGGTTTCTGGCAAAAATCTATTAATCCCGATTGGCGATATAATACAGCGATTGGCATTGATCCTACATTGTTGAATGGCGCACAGGTAAATATAGTACCAGATTTAGGTTCAGGTGCCTATTTTTATATTCCCATGTTAAAGGATCAGGGTAGGCATAAATTTTATGCAGGAGCTTCTATCTCTCACCTATTAGAGCCAAGGCTGAGTAATTTCACTACCACGGGGGAGGTTATTTTAAATCGTCAGTTTACCCTAACTTCTGGTTATAACTTCAGATTATCTCAAAATGCACCAGTGTATTTGGAGCCCAGTGTTTTTATAAAAACCGATTGGCGTTCGTTTCAGTATGACTTTAACGCCAATGTTCATGTAAGTCCTTTGGTTTTTGGTCTCTCTTATAGGGGAAGGATAGTTCCTTCTAACTCAGAATCGGCGAGTACAGATAAGACCGGAATTCGTAACAGAGATGCTTTTGTTGGAATCGTTGGATTCCACACCAATAGTCGTCTGTTTATTGCCTATTCTTATGATTATACCCTCAGTGAGCTGAGTGCTTTCACGAGTGGAACTCATGAGGTTATTGTTTCCTATACTTTCCCCAAACCAAATCGTCTGCCGAGCTTCGATATGGATACTTTTGAGAAAAAGTATTAATTTCAATACTTGTCAAATTTCTGAAATTTCCTAGTTTAAGCCCTGAAATTTTACATAACAGTATGTATTTTTTGCGTGAATGGAATGTTTTCGGAAATGAAGATTTGATTTTTTCAACAAAGCTGTGTATATTTGTGTATCAAATTGCTTGAGTGCTCCAAGTGTATTATAAAATAGGTATGAGAAAGCTAATCGGTCTTTTCGCAATCATTGCTGTATTTGTCAGTGGGTGTGGCTTGTTTGGAGGAGGAGAAACTGGAGGAGGAGGCGAATTAACAGGCATCACCAATCGTCCGCCTTGGGATCAACCCACACCGTATGGAATGGTTGTTATTCCTGCGGGTTCCTTCCATATGGGAAACAATGACCAGGATATAAATGTATCGAATGTTGCATTGAACCGACAAATCACGGTTAGTGCATTTTACATGGACGATACAGAGATTACTAATAATGAGTATCGTCAATTTTTGGAGACAGCCAAAGATACTTTACCGGCCGAAATGGCAGCTTTGGTTTATCCCGACACAATGGTTTGGATTAATGATTTTGCCTTTGCTTATAATGAGCCCTATACAGAGGCTTACTTTTGGCATCCAGCATTTGATGAGTATCCAGTTGTTGGAGTTAACTGGTATGCAGCTTCCTATTTTTGTCAGTGGAGAACAGCCCATTATAACAACTTTCGCTTAGAAGTAGGTTTACTGCCTATTCCTAGATTCCGCCTTCCGACCGAGGCTGAGTGGGAGTATGCTTCTCGTGGAGGGTATGAGCATACATTGTATCCTTGGGAGAGTCCATACATAAAAAATGCTGCTGGGTGTTTCTTAGCTAACTTTAAACCAGGTAGGGGCGATTATATTGCAGATAACTTTGATTATACCTGTCCGGTATTGTCTTATTGGCCCAACGATTACAATCTATGGTGCATGCCTGGGAATGTTGCAGAATGGTGTGAGGATGATTTTGAAGAATCTGGTTATACCTATGCACATGATTTGAATCCAGTTTTTTATGATGTAATAAAATTCGGTCCTTCGGATGTACGCTCTTATAACTACGATAATCCAATGCGTCAGCCAGGTGGTGCCAAAATCCGCAAAGTGATTCGGGGTGGTTCTTGGAAGGATATTGGTTATTTCCTTTCATGTGGATCACGCACTTACGAGTATGTTGACTCTACCAAATCCTTCATTGGGTTTCGTTGTGTATCCACTCAGATTGCTAGAGACGGTAGCAACCTATAAGACTAGTTGGTTTATTCACATTTTAGGTGTGTAAATCCATCCTTACCAGTTCAGTTTATTTGCATTATTTCGGTCAAAATTAATTAACGCTTAACCATTATGTCAGGAAAGAAAAAAAGTTTTTTCGAGAGTCGGAAGTGGAAAAACATCATGAAGTATGTTTATGGACTGGGTGCTTCAGTAGTAATTATCGGGGCTCTTTTTAAGATCCTTCACCTTCCAGGTGCCAATATCATGCTTATTGTAGGGCTAGGTACCGAGGCACTTATTTTCGCTATTTCGGTATTGGAACCAATTCATGAAGATCTAGAATGGTCGAAAGTATATCCTGAACTGGCTGAGCAAGATGAATTTGCCGATTTAGAGGAGTTAAAGCTTGAAGGGGATGAGGACGAGGCAAAAGCTTTGGGTCATGGTAATGGTCACGGTCATCATTCAAACAACTTATTAGGAGATACAGACGCAGCTCTAAAAAATTCAAAGCTAGGCCCTGAGTTGTTCGAGTCATTGTCAGAGTCATTGGAAGGGCTCAGAAATAATGTTAGCCATCTTTCAGGCATCACCGATGCAACATTGGCTACAGAGGAATATTCTTCTAAAATCAAGCAAGCTGCGGAGAAGGTGGATATGTTGAATAACAAGTATGAAACTACGGTTGATGCTATGTCACAGTTTTCCAACTCCATTGAAGATGCGCGCGCTTATCATGAACAGGTTCAAGCTGTTACCCGTAATTTATCTTCCTTGAATACAGTTTATGAATTAGAACTTCAGGATGCACAGGCCCACCTTCGTTCTATGAATCAATTCTATGGTAGTCTTTCTTCCGCGATGAATAATATGGTAGAAGCTTCGAAGGATACTGAACAGTATAAGAAAGAAGTTTCTCAATTGACCAACAACCTGCATTCTCTCAATGTGATTTATGGCAATATGTTGACTGCCATGAACCTTGGAGGAAATCGCTAATTCATATTTAACTTATAACCGGAGGAATATAAATAATGTCAGGAGGAGGTAAAGAGACACCACGGCAGAAGATGATAGGTATGATGTACCTCGTTCTTCTAGCCCTACTGGCGATGAATGTGGCTAAGGAGGTACTTCAGTCTTTCGAGACTTTAGGTATATCCTTGAGAGAATCCGCGAAGGTGGTTTCTCAAAGCAACGAAGACTTCGCTTCTCAGATTAAAGATGCTGTAACAAAGGAAATGGAGGGCGGGAATAAGAAAAATGAACCGCTTTTGGCCATGACCGACACATTGATGCAGCGTTCACAAAATCTCACCAATTATGTTCAATCTTTGATTGATATTTTAGGTCAGCCGGAATATGGAAACAAAGATCCTCAAACTGGTTCGATTGAAAAAAAGGATGAAAATACGATTAATATGAATCTCTTTTTGGGCATCGATGATGCAGCAAATGGGGGTAGAGGAAATGGAGAGGCTATGAAACTGAAAGACGGCCTAAATGGGTATGTAAGTTGGGCAAATGATTTCATGCAAAACTCTCTTAAGGATTCTACTAAGTTCGCACCTATTTGCCTTGAGCCTAAAGATGACCCAAGTGTTTCTAGTCCTGAGAATAAAGAGAAAACTTGGGAGTATTTGACATTTCATGATGTTCCTTTGATTGCGAATATTGCACTTTTGGAGAAGTATAAATCGGACATTAATACTGTGCAGACAAAGGTGCTCAATGTGTTGAAGCAGCGTCTTTCTAATATTACCTTTAAAATCGATTCTTTGATTGCTGTGGATGCGCCTGTTTCTCAAATTGTACCTGCAGGGTTACAATTTGAAACAAAGTTGTATGTTTCAATGGCTTCTAACGAAATAAAGCCTTCTTTCGAAGGAGCAGGCATTAAAACAGATCCTAGTGGGAACTTTGCTATTTTATCCGTTGGAGCTCAGGGTGGCTTTGCAGAAGGTCAGAATGAGAAGAAACAAGCATATTCTGCTAATATTAAGGTACCTAAAGCTGATGGTACATTTGCTTTATTGCCTGTAAAAGGGGAGTTTGTTGTTCGGAAACCGGAAGTGGTAATTACCTCAAAATCTGTACAGAACTTATATCGTGCCTGTGGAAACAAGATTAATATTGATGTTCCTGCCTTAGGAGATTTGTACAATCCTGTTATTTCAGCCAGTGGTGGTGCCGATGTAATTCAAGATCCAGCCAATAAAAAAATATTTACCATCGTTCCTCAAGGTAAAGAGTGTATTGTAGGAGTTACTTCGAATACAAACGGCCAGAATTTGAAGATTGATGACATTAAATATAGTGTAATTGGTCCTCCACGACCTTCCATTCAACTAATTGCTAATGGAAAGCCTTATGATGGTACTACTCCTATACCGAAAAAAAGTAATCTAACTCTAAAGATTGTTCCAGATAAAGAATTTTTAGAAAAATTACCTGCAGATGCCCGCTATGAGATTTCTCAGGTTACAGTTAAGGTTGCCAGAGGGTTATCAGCTCCAAAGGCTGTTTTGAATCAAAGTGGTTCTGGAAAAGATGCCCGTTCCGGGATTTCACTTCAATTGGGCGTTAGCTTGCAAAATGATGATGCCGGAACTAAGATATATGTTGAAGTTGACAAGATTTTCCGTGTCAATTTTAAAAATCAGAAAATTGAAGAATCTTTTGGTTTGACTGAAAGAATCATTGGTGCCGTTATCAGTAATTAAAATTATGCCTATGAAAGCGCTAATTTATTCAGGTATTTTTCTTTGCACACTTTGGGTGCTTACCATAAGTACTGTTTTTGGACAGTTTCCCCCAAAGGATGAAGACCAGTTGAAAAGGCAAAAGATATTGATCAATATTCCATTAACTGAAAAAATCAATAAACCATTGACTTTTGCAGAAGAGTTGATTTATACAAAACCTAGGTATTCGGAGACGAAAGGAATTGTAGAGTCATTGTTAATGGGTTTGAAAATGAATAAATATAATGCCTATCATGGTGATTCATTGACTTGGGCGCAGGCGCTTACTTGGAATGATGTGCTGGCAAAGGATAAGAAGTTGAATGATAAAGGTGCTGGTGAAGACGAAGAAGGGGGATCTGGTTTTGAAGAGATTGATGGTGAGGCCGGTGCAACCGATGGTTTTGAAGATACTGAAGGTAAAGAAGATGCCCTTGACTCTGGAACCGGAGGGGGAGGGAGACTCGGATTGAATGCCGCACCTTATGTTGAGCGCCTGGAAATAATTGAAGATCGGATATTTGATAAAAAGCGTTCGGACATGTATTATGATGTTCAGTTTATACGCCTAGTATGGGTGGATCCAGGAGCTGTTGCACCGGATAATAACTTTATTGCATTCAGATATACTGATGTAATGGCTCAATTAGATGATACGCAGTGGAAAAATCCACATAATGACCAAGAATATCGTTCTATGCGGGAGGTAATTGAATTGCGGATGTACCATGGAGTTATTACGGATGTTTCCGGTCGTTCGGATGTACAATCATTAGATTTGGCAGAATATCGCAGGAATCAGATGGTCGAATATGAACATAATCTTTGGCATTATTAATTAAACAATATCAAAAAAGAAGGCAGGTTTACCTGCCTTTTTTTTGATATCTTTTCCACTTACCCCAAGCTCGTGCTTGGGGTAAGCGGAGTTTCAGGAATCTTGTTCTGATTCCGGCTTGTTATCCGAACCATTCTGAGCATTTCTCCAGTCTAGGATAGCCGTTGACCGAGATTGGCCTGCAATCTGTATAATTTCTGCCTCACTTGCTTGCAACAGGCGATTGAGAGACCTAAAGTGGGTGAGTAATTTTTGAGCAGTGACTTTTCCAATCCCCTCCACTTCTGTTAGTTGCGTTTTTAAAGTGCCCCGCAATCTTTTCTTGCGATGAAATTCTATCGCTGTTTTATGAGCCTCATTTCTTAGGTGTTGTAATAATTTTAATGAGGGACTTTTTTTACTTATGTGAACAGGAACGGGGTCATTTTTATAATAAATCTCCTCTAACCTCTTGGCAATACCTACGATGGGTAAGGTGGTACCCAACCCTAATTCCGTCAGAGCTTCAGCCGCAGAAGATAGCTGACCTTTTCCTCCATCCACCACTACTAAGTCAGGTAACTTTTTTTGTTCAGCAAGTAATCGGCTGTACCGACGGGTGACGATTTCTTTCATCGAAGCAAAGTCATCAATGCCTACTACCGTTTTAATATTGAATGTTCTGTATTCTCGTCGGGCTGGCTTCCCATCAATAAAAACGACCATCGAGGCAACTGGAAAACTTCCTTGAAAATTAGAATTATCAAAACATTCAATATGACGGGGAACTCCGGCTAGATTCAGGTCCTTTTGCAGAAGTTCCAATACCTCTGGATATTCTCTTTTCTTTTTGGCGTCTGTTTGTAAGATTTTCTCTCGTAGTAAAGAGAGGCAATTTTTTTCAGAGAGTTGTACTAGCCTTGCCTTATCTCCCCTTAAGGGAACCGTCACAGTAAAGGGCAAAACATCCGCTTGGGAGGTAAGGGGAATATTGGAAATGACCTCCGGATAAAACTCTTCGCTCTCTGCCGCTAGCTTACTGATTGCCGCTACTAATACCTCTTCTTCATCCTGAAATTCTTTTTTTCTTACATCAAATGCGTGCGTTTGAATAATGATACCATTTAAAATACGGAAGTGATTGATAACGCTTAAATCTTCAACAGTACGAATAGTCACCACTTCAATCTGACTGATGTTCTCAGATACAACCGTTGCCTTTTCTTTATATCGTTCAATAAAACTAATTTTTTCTTTTAATTCCTGAGCTTGCTCAAAATCTAATTGTTCTGCACATTCCAGCATAGACTGCTTTAGATAGTGCAGAAGCGTGCTGTAATTTCCTTTAAGTAGTTGACGAATAGAATCAATGTCGTGGTTGTAACTGGTTTCTTGTTGAGCTCCAATACAAGGGCCTTTGCAATTACCAATATGGAATTCAAGACATACTTTAAATTTACCGGAAAGAATATTTTTTTCTGCTAATGCTAGATTACAAGTGCGCAGCTTAAAGTTTTTTCGGATGAAATCTAAGATTGAATTCATGGCCCGAACATTGGGATAAGGTCCAAAATAAGTAGACCCATCCTTTTCTTTGGTTCGGGTAGGAAATACTCTGGGAAACCTTTCATTTCTGATGCAGATATAAGGATAAGTCTTTCCATCCTTCAACATCACATTGTATCGTGGCTGATATTGTTTAATCAGACTATTTTCCAGAATGAGGGCTTCTCTCTCTGTGTTGGTAATGGTGTACTGAATATCCCGAATTCTGGAAACAAGGATACGGGTTTTATAATCAATGGAATGTTGTTTTGTGAAATAGGAATTTACTCTTTTTCGTAAATTCTTCGCTTTACCTACATAGATAATTCTGTTTTTCTCATCTAGGTATTTGTAAATACCTGGGTCTTCCGGGATGCTGAATCGCAGCTCGCGTAAAGAATCTTCCGAATATTCCATGGGCTGATACAGCCTATAATTGTGTTGCCTTAATCAAAATCTACACTACTTTGTCTTGAGTCTTCCCCAGATTCATACTGTCCTTGTTGAATACGATATTTTCTACAATCCAGTTCAACATTAAATGATTTAGGTCTCTCAAATGGATCTCGGGGCAGATTTATACTCTCATCGGCGTACACTTTCTGCATGTATAAGCCCCAAATAGGAAGAGCCATATTGGCGCCTTGTCCATAGGTGATAGATCGGAAATGCACACTCCTGTCTGCGCATCCTACCCAAACACCGGAAACCAACTTAGGGGAGATACCCATAAACCAACCATCGGAATGATTCTGGGTTGTTCCTGTCTTACCCCTATATCATATTGAATGCCGTATCTAAATCTTAATCTTCCGGCAGTACCCCCTGGTTCATTTACTCCACCCTTTAACATATCTACCATAAGATAGGCTGTTTCTTCACTGATGGCCTCTCTAGATACTCCTTTAAATTCTTCTATAATTTTTCCGTGTTTGTCCTCTATTCGGGTAATGTAAATAGGCTCATTCCATCTGCCTTTGTTGGCGATAGTGGAGTATGCACCCGTTAACTCAAGTACAGAAAGATCTGTTGTACCTAAGCATAGGGAGTACACGGCTTCAAGTGGAGATTCAATTCCCATTTTATGTGCGTAGTCAACCACTACTTCCGGACCAATTTGCTTGATGATTTGTGCGGTGATTAAGTTTACTGAAGTGGCCAGTGCTCTGCGTAAAGTAAGCTTTCCGCCAAATTTTCCATCTGCATTTTTAGGAGACCAAAGTAAAGAACCATCTTCCCGATAAAAATAAACTGGTTGATTGAGCATTTCATCACAGGGAGAAAATCCATTGTCAAAAGCAGCAGTATACACGAATGGTTTAAAGGTAGAACCAACCTGTCTTTTTCCCTGTTTCACATGGTCGTACTGAAAGAAATTATGATCCAATCCTCCTACCCAAGCTTTAATATGACCATTTGTAGGATCAATAGATACAAAACCTGTTTCAAGGAATTTGTTGTAATAAGCTAGTGAATCCCAAGGACTGATAACGGTATCTCTATGTGATCTTTTACCATTTTCCCAAACGAAGATTTCCATTTCAACTGGCTGTTTGAATTCTTGTTGGATTTCAGCTTCCGATTTTCCCATCACATGCTTGGCATGCAGATAGCGATGCGATTGTTTCATGGCGCGTTTCAGAATGGAGGGGTCCGCTTTCCAGGGTTCTTTGCCCTTAATGTGATGATCAAATTGCGCTTGCAAAGTGGAAAGATGCTCGGCCACCGCTTGCTCTGCATATTGTTGCATGCGTGAATCTATGGTGGTATAGATCTTCAGACCATCTGTATATAAATTGAAACCTCTTTCTTTGGCCCATTTTTTTAAATCCTTGCGTAGGTATTCTCTAAAAAAGGTGGCCATTCCTGAATTGTGATTAATCGGGGAGTACTTTACGGATAAATCTTTTGCTTTAAAACTATCTGCTTGTTCGGGTTCCATAAAACCATTAAGAGCCATTAGTTCAATAACTGTATTTCTTCGGCTTAAAGAACGCTCCCTGCTTCTTTCACTCATTACAGGATTATATCGTGATGTCCCTTTCAGCATGCCAACTAGGAGAGCCGCTTCATGTACTTCCAGTTCTGCGCAATGCTTACCAAAATAAACTTTTGCTCCTGCTTGAATGCCGTAAGTATTACCTCCAAAAGAGACTGTGTTTAGATAAGAATTGATAATTTCTTCTTTCGTGTAAAGCCTTTCTAATACCACCGCAACAATCATTTCTTTGACTTTGCGCAGAAATTTAAAGTCAATCCATCTTTTTCCTCCTCCGGCTTCTTCCTGCTGTTCGAGGTAATACCCTGTTTGTTGATCATAGAGGTTTCGAGCCAATTGCATGGTAATGGTACTGGCACCTCGGAAATTGGCTCGGGTCAATCCATCAAATACCGCAACAAATAGTCCTTTTAGGTCTATACCGGCATGGTCATAAAATCGCTTGTCCTCTGTCGCAATTAGGGCATTGACGACATGGGGGGATATTGAATCTAAGGTGACATTTTCTCGAAATTCATTAAAATAGAAATTACCCAATAATCTATTTCTGCCAGACTCATCAATGTCGGAAGCAAATACTTGAGAGGATAAATCTATTTGAGGGTTCTCGATGTCTCTTTGTAAATCGGGCATAGTCAGAATGACATACCCCACAAATAGTAAGAACAAACTGAGCATACCGCCTAATGTCCAAAAGAAGATTTTGCGATATGGTTTATATTCAGGAGAAAATTGAATCCAAGCCATGTTGTAAAATTACTTGCCTGCGAGCATTTCCGGATGATATTTTTCAAAGAAGTCCAGATAATCTTCCAAACTATTCTTTTGAATGCAAGTATTTAGGTTTTTTCGGGTAATAAAAACGATTTGTTTGGTTGGATTTTGGGCCAGAATTCCCAGCTTAGGGTCATTTCGAACTGCCTGTACATATCTCCAGGCAAATCGGTAGTCCCCAAATTTTTGAATCATACTCACATAAAATTGTCGATACATTAAACCTGCCACGGTCAGTTTGTCTTGGGAAAAATTCGCAGTGTTAAAATCCGATATTTTAACCTTCAAATCATTAATATTTAACTTTTCATTTAGAACGGGCAATAATACAACTACCTCATCTCCAGGACTGATATTTTTTGTAAAGTCCTTGAATCTGTCTTCTCCGGTTGCCGGTGCTGCAGAGGAAGGTTTGGCATTTCCACCCTCTAACAATTCTAAAGTTCGCTTCGCAACGGCCGCTTGTTCAGATTCAGGATAACTTTTGATAAGATCCTGATAAATCCATTTCATGCTGTCGACATTGCCCACTTTCCCAAAACATAATCCTTTCAGGTAATATACTGCAGGAAATCCCGGTTTCTCAGGAAAAGTATTCAGGATATAATTACTGAAATCTATGACTGTATAATATTCTTTATTACTGTAAATAGAATATAGTGCACTATAAGCACCATCAAAAGTTTGTTCTGCGCGGCGTAGTTCTTCAGTAATATCCTGACTTCTAACTAAGCGAGCATAAATACTATTGGGGTGATTGTTGAGTATATAACTTCGGTACGCATTTGCTTTTGGTGCTTTCATGTCCCGATAAATCGTGTAGAGGGCATAATACGATTTAAGAAAATAAGGGGATTCAGGATACCGTTTAATCAGCTTCTCATACCAAGGAATGGCTTTCTCCGGCATGTCCAATTTTTTATGGTAAATCTGGGCTAACCCGAAATACCCTTCATCAATCAGACGGTTGGCTTCTTTACGACCTGCATCCGAAGTGGGAATGGCTGCCAGATAGGTTTCTTTTTTCAGTTTCCAATAATCAGCCTCTTCTTTTGGATCTGTTTTTTTCTCTTCTTTTACTACTTCGGCTATTCCTGCATTAGGGCGTTTAGATCGACGCCAATGGTCTTCATTTTTTCGGCTGCCCCAGGTTCTCTGAAATTGCAATTTGCCTGTGCTTACTTTGGCGGGATCATCAAAACTAAAGCTCGAGGAACTCAGGCTATTATTCAAGCCACTCAAGGCCTGTTGCTGGTTCATCATCTGGTTCATTTCCTGCGTTTCTTTTTGAAGCTTGAGTTGATCTTCCTGATCCTTTTTCTTCTTTTTCTCCTCAGCAATTATTTTGTCTACAGTCTGTTCTCTCCGAGTTTCACTCATTCCTGAGAGCGTTAATAGACTATCCTGATTGATGACATTGTTGTAATGCATGACATATTCCTTGAGGATTTCTGCCATGGATTTTACCTCCTTGTATTCTGGATTTTCTTGTTTAACGAAAGTGGCAGCACTATCGAAATAAAGCTGTGCCTGAGGATAATCTTCTTTATTATGAAAGAAAATATACCCAGATCGATAGTACGATAGTGCTTTTTGTCTTTCGTTTTTAGTGCTGTGATCTAGAGATTTTCGGAGGTATGAAAGGGATTTGTCAAAACTGTTTTTACGAAATTCCAGCATGGCAAATTCATAGTAAATCTGATCAAGGAAGTCTTTATTTTTTTCTTCTCGAAGTAATTGTTTTAGAATTTGAGCCGTTTCCGCATTTCGATCGGATAAGGAGGGTTGTTCTGCAATCAGTCTGACCATTTGTAAGCGGGCGTTAAAATCTAACTCATAATCAGTTGCCATTCGGACGCAAGCCAGATAGCTTTCATAGGCTTTAGGGAATTTGCCTGCTTTGGCATACAATTGAGCGAGTAGATATTTTGCTCGGGCTTTTTGTTTTCTGCCTTTTACAAATTCCAAGTTGGAAGAAAGAACTTCTATGGCTTTGTCATACTTTTCTTTTTTTGCCAGAATGGTAGCTTCTAAGACTGCCGCCTCTCCTCTGTGTTTTTTATTTAGGGTGGATTTTTTGAGATTTTTATCCAAATAAGCCAATGATTTGTCCGGATAGCCTTGTAGGTAATAGGATTTTGCCAGCCAGACTTTTACTTCCGGAACGAGGTCACTTTTGGGGAAGGCGGCTAGGATGTACTCAAAATTCAAGGTGGCAGTTGCACTGTTGTGCTTGAAAAAATTCGAACGACCATTCAAGTAACGGCAATCGTCAATCCATTTTCCGTAGGGATGTTTAAAAATAACAATGTCAGATTTTTTTATGGACTCATCGAAGTTACTTGCCCCGGCATTTCCTTCTGTATCCCAAGCAAAAACGGGTATTAGACCATCCTGATTGACTTTATAGGCTTTTTCTGTTTCCCTAACTCCTTCTTTATGTTTGATATTGGAATTGTAATATCCATTGAAAAGAGAGAGGAAACTGTGCCAATTTCGGGCAATAAAGGATTTGCGATGCTTGCCGCAACCTGTGCAGGTTATCAGAACGAGCAACAGCCAAAAGGAAATATGTTTAATTTTGAATCTCAAAAGGAACTTAAAAACGCCTAAAGGGGCGAACATATTTTCAAAATTAGGCATTTCAGCAGTAATAAAGGATGGCATCCCGGATATCGAATTGGAGAAGTAAGCTAAGCAAGCGGTACCGTGCAGTTATCATGGAGGAGGAAAACCTGTTTGAAACAGCCACTTATCGATATACTCAGGGCAAAATCCTATTGGGCTCTGTGGTAATTTTCTTGACAACGGTGAGCCTGACCATTTTATTGGTTTTCTATACTCCTTGGATTCGGGAAATGATTCCGGGCTATTCTCGCGAGGATGAATATCAAAAACAGCAGGAGTTACTGAGTAAAGTGGCAATTTTAGAAGATGCCTTAATACAGAGAGATTCATTTCTAGCGAGTTTACAAAGAATGTCGGGCGATCCTTCAGGAGCTTCTACTCGCAAACCGGTAGAAATTACTCGTTCTGAAGCAGCTGCCGAGGAAAGTGCCATTCACGATCATGATCATACCCACGAATCCAATGATTTTGCTCAGGAAAGTCATTCTGATCATGAGACTGTAGGAGCTCCTACCTACACAGGAAGTAGAGAAGCACCCTTAAAGCAAGTAGTTATTGAATCCCGAAAAGTTCCTTCTTTACCTGGAACCTTGCGCCTTATTCCCCCGGTAGAGGGCGTTGTTACTTCTGCATTTAATCTAAAAGAAAAACATTTTGGATTAGATTTGGCCGCTCCTTCTAATGCGATGATTCGTTCGGTTGCAGAAGGATTGGTGATTTATTCTGAATGGTCAGACCAAAGTGGTTTTGTAATTGCCCTTCTACATCCTGGAGGATTGGTATCCATATATAAACATAATCGAGTCGTTTTTAAAACAGCTGGAAGTCAGGTTTATTCTGGAGAGGCGATTGCCGCTATTGGAAATACAGGAAGAAATTCTTCTGGAACCCACTTACATTTTGAATTATGGTATGCCGGTAGTCCGGTGAATCCATTAGATTATTTTGCCCTAAACTAATTACCTATGAAAGAAAGAGATAGAAGGTCTGATGCTGGTTCTGAAAACGCCCTAAATATTATTGGCAGAGGCACTGTGATAACAGGAAATATAACTGCCGCAGGTGATATGCGGGTAGAAGGCCGTATAACTGGTACTGTAATTTGTAAAGCGAAATTGGTGCTGAGTCCGGATGGCGTTATTGAGGGAAATATTGATGCTCAGCAAGCAACTATCGCCGGAGAAGTCAAAGGTACTGTCATATCTAGGCAACTTCTTCAAATTATGGAAACCGGAAAAGTCTTAGGGGATATTGTTACGGAAAAATTAATTGTCCAACTCGGAGCGTATTTTACCGGAAATTGCCGAATGGGGAAAGTTGAAACCCGGACAGATACTGGAAATCAGTTAAATGAAGTCAAAAAATCGCCTCATTCAAGTAATCCAGCGGTAGAAAATCAAATACAAACCCAAGCCTCAGATGGTAAAGAAGCCTAATCCAGATACTGAGAATGGCAGAAATGATTATCTGAAATGGGCAGGTGCAGGCGTACAGATGGTGGCGACCATTGGGGGACTTGCTGCCTTGGGCTGGTGGATAGATCCAAAATATCAAAATAAAAGTCCTGGTTGGACTTTAGCTCTTTCCTTGATCGGATGTGTTCTGAGTATCTATTATTTAATCAGGTCTTTTTTACGATGAAACCCATTCAATTTGCTTTTTTCTCTGGAATAGGTACTCTCTTAATCGCAGGCTTGAGTAGTTATATTTTGCAGATATTATCCCGGGAAATGCTCATTATACCCTCTATTGGGATGTTATTCTGGGTGTTTATTCTCACAGCAGCCTCCTATACTTGGGTTTACCCCTCTTTAAAAGCTCCCGGTGCAGCATTTATGAACCGGGTTTTAGGAATAACTATGCTTCGATTACTTTTGGGAATTGCCTTGGTTTTACTCCTCCTTTTTCTCTACCCGGATGCTGTTTTAACTCTGGTCCTTCTGTTCTTTTTTTATTATTCCGCTGGTCTTGCGTTTGAAATATTCCAATTGCTTCGTAACTTGCGCGATATTTCAAAATAGCTAATATTTCATGTTGACAGAATATATTGAATCTCGAATTAAATTTCTAAAGCCGGTAGGGATTTCGCTGATTATATTTCTGATTTCCAGCTTGTTTAACTTTTCTTCTCTACAGGCTTCTTCTGAAGGAAATCAGGGCGAATCAAAAAAAGTCGATGTTGCGGCTCTGATGATTCACCACGTAACTGATACGCATGACTGGCATTTTTTAGATATTCCCGGAGGTGATGGACACTATACTTCGGTCGCGATTCACCTTCCTTGGATTTTATATAATACTCAAACAGGATTGGAGTATTATGGTAATACAGAAGATTTGCTTTCTACAGGAAAATATGTTGTCAGCCATGAGCATGTAATACCCGTAAAGGGTATAGCAATCCCAGATTCACTTCAAGCCTCTTTCCCTGCAGAATCTTTGGTACATGCAGATGGCGGTCACGGTCATTCAGATGCAGGTGTATTTGAAAAGGATGGAACCACAACCGTACTCGATTTTTCGATTACCAAAACCGTTCTTCAGATTATGATTGTGGGGCTAATGCTTATTTTGGTATTTACCTCAGTGGCCAAATCTTACCGTACTCGTACAGGTCAGGCACCTAAAGGATTGCAGTCATTACTTGAGCCAGTAATTTTATTTGTCCGGGATGATATTGCTAAGCCTAATTTGCAAGGTAAACATGATAAGTTCTTACCTTATTTACTGACCTTATTTTTCTTTATTTGGTTCAGTAATATCTTAGGTTTGACACCTCTGAACTCCAATATTGCTGGTAATGTTAGTGTTTCGGTTGCTTTGGCCATCTTAACATTTTTGATTACCACACTCAATGCATCTAAATCCTATTGGGGTCATATATTTTGGTTTCCGGGAGTGCCTTTGCCTGTGAAGTTTTTAATGCTTCCGGTAGAAATTGTGGGAATGTTTACCAAGCCATTCGCTTTAACTGTTCGTTTGTTTGCCAATATTGCTGCTGGTCACTTGATGGTACTGGCTTTGATTGGGTTGATTTTCATCCTAGGCGAGGGAGGAACGAATGTCGCAGGCGGATTAGGCATCGCTCCATTGACAATCGCTTTCGGCTTGTTTATTTTCTGCCTAGAGGTGTTGGTGGCAGCGGTTCAGGCTTATGTATTTACTTTATTAACGGCTGTTTTTATTGGACAGGCCATGGAAGATCATTCACATGATCATGCGGAAGGGGCACATGCACATCATTAATTTTGTAACCTTTTAAATTTATAAATATGTTGTTAGAAGCAGCTTTTGGGGTAATGGGTGCCGGTATCGGTGCCGGTCTCGTGGCTATCGGTGCCGGTTTAGGTATCGGTCAGTTGGCAGGAAAAGCAGTTGAATCTATGGCTCGTCAGCCAGAAGCTTCCGGAGATATCCGGGGTGCTATGATTTTGACCGCTGCTTTCATCGAGGGGGTTGCCCTTTTCGGTGAGGTAGTTTGTCTGCTCGCAGTTCTGGGCGGTAAGTAATTTCTTTCCATTTCTTCAGGCTTCAAACGGTTGGTTTGAAGCCTGAAGAAATAAGAATTCAAAAAATGTAAGGTGTCAATACCCGAAAAAAAATAATAATTATTATGGAGTTTGTATTACCCAATTTTGGACTATTCTTCTGGGCACTGGTGCTGTTCCTCATTCTATTTATGATCTTGAGGAAATTTGCCTGGACAGCTATACTCTCTGCTATTAAAGAAAGAGAGGCTTCGATTGAATCCTCTCTTCAGGCAGCCGAAAAAGCACGCGATGAGATGTCTCGTCTACAAGCTGATAATCAGAAATTGTTAACGGAAGCCCGGAAAGAAAGAGACCTTATCATGAAGGAAGCTCGGGAATTGAAAGAAAAAATTCTGGCTGAGGCACGCGAAGCTGCAAGTGCAGAAACTGCCCGCTCAATTGAGTCCGCTCGCAAACAAATTGAATCCGAAAAAATGGCAGCCATTACCGAATTGAAAAATGAAGTAGGCAGAATGTCTATTGAAATAGCCGAGAAGATCATGCGTCAAAAGATGAGCAATTCTGCGGAGCAGGAAGCTACCATTAATAAATTAGTCAGCGAAATTCAGTTTAACTAAAATGGTCGCAGAAAGAATAGGGCAACGATATGCCAAGGCCATTATGGATCTGGCAATTGAAAAAGGAATCGGAAAAAAAGTACTCGATGACATGGAATTATTTCGTTCTGTTTGTCATCAGAATCGGGAGTTCGTTCTCATGCTGCGCAGTCCTTTGATTCAAACCGATAAGAAAAATCAAATTCTTCATGCCTTATTCAAAGGGAAAATGGAAGATTTAGTCTTAGAGGCTTTTTCCCTTATCACCCGCAAAAACAGGTCTTCGGTTCTGAGTACTATTGGAGATGAATACATTCGATTGTATCGCCGATTAAATAATATTATCGAAGTGCAACTTGTTACCGCAACTGCTGTGAGTAACGAGACGCGTGCAGCCTTACTGGCAAAAGTTCAAGAATTATTGAACATTGAGGCAAAACGATTAAATCAACAAAATCCATCTGTTCAGATGGTAGAAAAAGTAGATCCTACTTTAATTGGGGGCTTCGTCCTCAAAGCAGGAGACTTACTTTACGATGAGAGCTTCTTAGAATCTTTGAGAAGATTAAGTCAGCAATTCAAATCTAATCCTTATATTAAAAATTAAAGACATGGCACAGGTCAGACCAGATGAAGTTTCCGCAATATTAAAAGAGCAGCTCTCAGGGTTTCGCTCAGGTGCAGACCTTGAAGAAGTAGGTACTGTACTACAGGTCGGTGATGGTATCGCCCGTATTTATGGAATGACGGGTGTTCAGTCAGGTGAGTTGATTGAATTCAGAAACGGACTGAAGGGTATCGTATTGAACCTTGAAGAAGATAATGTTGGTGCAGTAATTCTTGGAGTTTCTGAAGGAATTAAAGAAGGGGAATCAGTTCGTCGTACCCGTCAAATTGCATCAATTAAAGTGGGAGAAGGTATGTTGGGTCGGGTAATCAATCCACTTGGAGAAGCTATTGATGGAAAAGGACCTATTCAGGGCGAATTATTTGAAGCTCCGATAGAAAGAAAGGCTCCTGGAGTTATTTACCGTCAGCCGGTAAATGAACCATTGCAAACCGGATTGAAAGCAGTAGATGCCATGATTCCAATTGGTCGCGGTCAGCGTGAGTTGATTATCGGTGATCGTCAAACAGGTAAAACTGCGGTTGCTATTGATACCATCATCAATCAAAGAGAAGGATTCAAAAGCGGAAAACCGGTTTATTGTATTTATGTAGCTTGTGGGCAAAAAGCATCAACTGTTGCTCAGATTGTGAAGACACTTGAACAGAACGGTGCTATGGAATACACCATAGTTGTTTCTGCTCCTGCCTCCGATCCTGCACCGAATCAGTTTTATGCGCCTTTTGCTGGGGCTGCTATTGGAGAATTTTTCCGGGATACAGGTCGCCATGCTTTGATTGTATTTGATGATTTATCCAAGCAGGCGGTTGCTTATCGTGAAGTTTCCCTGCTATTGCGCCGCCCTCCAGGACGCGAAGCTTATCCAGGTGATGTTTTTTATCTTCACTCCCGTTTGCTAGAGAGAGCTGCTAAGATTATTAATAACGACAGCATTGCTGCCAGTATGAATGACCTTCCGGAATCATTCCGACCAATCATTAAAGGGGGCGGTTCCCTTACTGCATTACCAATTATTGAGACTCAGGCAGGTGATGTGTCTGCTTATATTCCGACCAATGTAATTTCTATTACAGATGGTCAGATATTCTTGGAGTCTGCTCTCTTTAATTCGGGTGTACGCCCTGCTATCAATGTGGGTATTTCTGTATCTAGGGTAGGGGGTTCTGCGCAGATTAAATCCATGAAAAAAGTGGCGGGTACACTTAAGTTGGATTTGGCTCAGTATCGTGAATTGGAGGCTTTCTCAAAGTTTGGTTCTGATTTGGATGCCACTACTAAGCGTCAGTTGGAAAGAGGAAAGCGGAATGTGGAAATTCTGAAACAAGCTCAATATGTACCAATGGTAGTGGAGAATCAAGTAGCAGTAATTTATGCTTCTACTAAAGGTCTTATTGATGATGTGCCGGTTGAGAAGGTTAAAGAATTTGAAGTGAATTATATTGACCTCCTGAAAAATAAATATCCTCAAGTTTTGCAAGATATAAAAGACGGGAAGTTAACGGACGAAGTAGAAAAAACATTAAAGCAGGTGGCAGGCGAAATTTCTTCGCAGTATAAAGCCTGATAGAAAGCTATCCAAACGAAATGGCAAACCTGAAAGAAATACGCAGTAGAATAAAAAGCGTTAAAAGTACTCAGCAGATTACAAAGGCGATGAAAATGGTCTCTGCGGCCAAGCTTCGTAGGGCTCAGGATAATATTATTACCCTGCGGCCTTATGCAGGAAAACTCAGAGAACTGATAGATAACCTGCAGAACAGTGGTGCCGAAGCTGAAGGATTTTCGCCCTTGACACAGGTGCGTGCCCCTGAAAAAGTTTTATTGGTTGTTGTTACTTCCAATAAGGGTTTATGCGGTGCGTTTAACGCCAATGTCAATCGTTCTACCTGGCAAATGATAGGGGAGAAATACCCAGAGCAACAAAAGGCAGGAAATGTGACTTTATTGTGTATTGGCAAGTACGGATTTGAGTTTTTCAGCAAGCGTAAGTACACTGTGTTGGATAATAAAAATACGGATTTGTTCTCTCAACTGAGTTTTGATTCTGTAAACGCAGTAGCCGAACGGGTTATAGATGGGTTTGTTCATGGGCAATGGGATCGTGTTGAAATCATTTATAATGAGTTCAAAAATGTAGCTACCCAGCGAAAAGTGAACGAGGTATTGTTGCCGATTCAGGTCAGTGAAAATACCAGCGTTTCAACAGGAACCAATGCAGATTACCTTTTCGAACCAGGCAGAGAGGCAATTCTATCAGAGTTATTGCCTAAAAGTATCAAAATTCAATTCTTTAAGGCTATTTTGGAATCCAACGCTGCTGAGCATGGTGCCAGAATGACTGCAATGGATAAGGCCACTGAGAATGCCAATGAATTATTGAACAAGCTTAAGTTGTACTACAATACCGCTCGTCAGGCAGCTATTACGAAAGAGTTGTTGGAAATTGTCGGGGGAGCTAATGCGCTAGAATCCAATTAAATTCAATACACACAAAAATAAACCGCCGGATTCATCCCTGATTCCGGCGGTTTTTTTATTTAGGTTTAGGGTAAACCGAGGTTTACCCTAAACCTAATAGATTTTACCCAATCGCAAAATCAAACTGATTCATTTTAAATGCCTCTTTGGGTACAAAATGCGTCAACTTCAATTCAGAAAGTAGTTCTGGATGGGCATGCTTCAGTTGGCCGAATATTTCTTTATGACTTTCGGGCAGGCCATTCATTCCAAGCTTTCCTGCAATTTTACTCAATAATATATAGGAGGGCAGGCAATCAAGAATATGCTCAGCATGTTTCCAGTTGTCTTTTAATACTGCTCCTTTATCTGTGCGACTTTTGGACATTCCCATCCACATTTCAGCAGACATTTGACGAATTTCTTTCGCCTGACGGGTTAGTTGCGCTACACTATTTTCATTAATGTAAACGCCGGCAGCTTCGATATGGCTCGCGGCAGGCAGTACCAAGGCACATTTCTCCGTATTCTGACTATTCAGGGTCGCATGGGCAATTATTTGTGCCGTTGCTGGAATTTCCAATGCATTTAACTGAACTTCATTTTCCAACAAGTACACCAATTCTGCTTGGCCGATTTTCTGATTTAATTCTTGAATACTGATTTCTGTAAATCCGGATAATTCACAGGCCTTTCGGTTGGGCGTCCGATCATCTCTTTTCAAAAGACCATCTCCCCAACCCTGTTGAGTGTTGCCGGTAAAGAATACTTCTGATTGATTAAATTCTTGAGCGAATTTTTTCAAGGCAAAATTAGATTCCAAAGAAGCAAAGGGAGACCCTACAAACAGGACCTTACTTTTATTGGCTACTCCTTTTAATAAATCCACAGCTTTTTGAATGCCATCTTCAAAAGTTAAGGGCAAATCACCTTTTAATTTTATTCCAGAAGCTCGGTTATTGTTTAATCGGTCGATATCCAGGCGACCTTCATCACACATCCACCAGTCATTAATTTTACGGTTTTCCCTTGGGGTTTGTCTTAAGACCTGATTGTCTTTAACCCAAACATTTACGCTGCATCCTTTAGCACAACCGGTGCACAGGCTTGGGGTATAACTCATTTCCCATACTCTGGCCTTAAAACGGAATTGAGTGCTGGTAAGAGCTCCAACCGGACACAGGTCTATTACATTCATGGAGTAGGGATCATCAAAAGTTCTTCCAGGAGCTACTGCTGGATGATTCTTATCTCCACGGGAAATGATGGTCAGTTGATCGGTTTTGGAAATTTCTTCAGTGAAGCGGGTACAACGAGTACAGTTGATGCAACGCTCGGCATCTAGCACTACATTCGCTCCCAGTTCAATTCTTTTGGATTTATGAACCTTAGTTAATTCAAATCTAGAGCCTTCCGGACCATATTTATAGGTGTTAATTTGCAAGGGGCATTCTCCAGCCTGATCGCAAATAGGGCAATCGAGGGGATGATTGATGAGCATAAACTCCAATACTCCCTCTTGTGCTTTTTTGATTTTGGGTGAAGTTTTTTGGGTTTTGACCACCATTCCTGCATTCAAATCCAGATTGCAGGAGGTCATTGGCTTGTGCATCCAAGCGATTTTAGGTTCACCAGACTCTTCTAGTAGGGCCTGCCCTGTTGCTCGGTCAATTACCGGATTGCCTAATTCAATCAGGCACATTCTGCAATTGGTTGGAACTGACATTCCTTCATGGTAACAGAAATAAGGAATATCTACTCCATTGTCCAGTGCAAACTGCAACAATTTTCTTTTTTCCTTGTCCGGACCGGAAGAAATAAACTCGAATTCTTTCCCGTCAATGCTTATTTTGGATAGGTTTTCGCTCATAATCCTTATTTCTACTCACTATTTTATCTTTCAGGGCTTAAAAATACTTAATAATCTGTATTAAAATCAATCTTTTCCGGTAGTTTTATACCACAAGGAGTTCTGAATTTATATTAAATTTGCCTGTTGAAATTCTACCAATAGATTTTAGAGATACATGACTGTCGCAGAAATTAACCAGTTAATTACCCGGATTGAAGAAAAGACCGGTATGGATGTTGAGGAAAACCGGGATCAGATTCTGGATGACCTAAAGCAATTATGCCTCGATTTGAAGGCCAAAGGAGCTGATGAATACCGGATGTTCCGGAATCAGGTACTCCAAGTGGGCGGAGGAGTTTATATTCCTTATATATTCTGGCTTGAGCTGGGAGAGTATTTTCATAATGTCAATCATAGAACCATCCTCTTTGAAGTAATTCAGGCATTTTGCTCCTCAGCTTTCGAAGAAGAGGAAAGGAGAAAAATGAAGCCCCTGTTGATTACTTATTTTGCCAATGAAAAAGAATTTGAAATGGACAAGATTCAAGGGTTGATCATTGATAGAGCTCATCCTGTCATAAAAGAATATTTCCAGAAAATTACTTCCTTTGTAAGTAAGAATAAGAATTCTACTGGTGCTTATCTGGAAAAATTTAAAATCCTGATGGACGAATATCCAGATTTTGAGTTGCTTTCCCTTCCTGTTTCAAAACTTAAAGAAGTTCGGTCCTGATATCCAAACTATACTACATGAAAAATTACCTTCCACTTCTTTCGGCTCAATCGGCTCAACCTCTAATCTTGTTGGTATTATTATCTCTGCTTTTTGGTCTTCCCGGATGTACCAAAGACAATTGTAAGGATATTGTTTGCCCCGATTGTCCTAAAAATCACTTAGTGATCGAATATGTAGATACAGCCAAAAAATATTGTGATTCTGCGTTTCATGTTGGCACTACCATCTCTGGCTACTCAATCACCAGCCTCACCGATACTGGAAAATGGTTGTATTCCTACAAGCTGGCTGATTCCTGTAAAGCCATGTTGTTGCCTAATCCAATGACCCGATATATTATCCGAAATCCGGCATTTGCCTTGAAGGACACCATCACTATTCTGGAAGTTAATCGCGTGTCTACCGGGCAGCCCATGGATCAGAATAAATGTTGCTTCTGCTTCCCCATTGAGCAGGTTCGGATGAAATTGAATAATCTGCCCCCTGAGAATGTGGATATGAAGAAGGTGGTGTTGTATTCTTTTTAAAGTTTATTTGAGGAGTAGATTTCCTCTTAACCATAAGTTGATTTATTAAGGTAAATCGCTTCCGGTAATAATTGTAACGACAGGCTGTTTTGAAAATTTTCAAAACAGCCTGTTTTGTTATTTACTCTGATTTATTTTATTAGGCGTATATCTTTAAAACAATTATCCAATAATTATTCTGAGCCAGGCTCGATACCGAATATTCTCAAATATTAATTTGCCCGATAAAAATCAGCAATCCAATAGGAGTATCCACGCGCTGGGAACAATCCTATATTTATTATTTCCCAATAAAATCTTCCTGTTATTGCGTAAGGTTATCCTGTGAGAGCAGAAACCTTTGTTTGTGGTTCCTTTTCGATTCCTCCAATAAAAATATTTTTGTTTGATATAAAAAATATCTATAACTTTAATTGTAAGATTCAGGGTGGATTAATAAATTTTAGATTATGAAACAATGCAACTCAACTATTTCTCTTCTCTTCTTTTCTTTTCTCCTACTTAATATACTGCAGCCTACACCAGGATATGCTCAGGGATGCTGGGGTTGTTTAGCCGACCCAATTACAGGGAATGACCCCACATTTACCCGAGATTGTACCAATGGTTCCTTAAACTGGACTTCTACACTACCAAAATGTGATTCAACAGCATCTTCAATAGGTTATTTTTATTTACCTTCTACTCTTACCTTAAACGGAATTTTGGCAAGCGATTATTCAAAAATAGGTACAACTCAATTTATGTGGGCCCATATTGATACTGCTGCCCCCGTTGAAATTTATGCCTATAAATTATTCCTCGCCAAAGACCAAACCTATTGTATAGACCCAAGAGTGGCGGGCATTCATTCGGCTCCGGAAGGTACGGTTCAGATAAAAATATCCCGCCTCACTTTGGATTCAGTATTATATAGTGGCAATCTTATTCCTTACACACTGGGCGATTCTGTAACTGGTCGATATGAAGCAACCGTAAGCGATACATTTACTATTTCTATCATTGTTCAAAGAACAGGTTCCAGTTCTTTGGATGTTTTTATAGATGATGTAATGATTCGGGAAGTATATCCGGATCCTTCCCCTGTCGCGATTAGTTCTGCTCAGACTATTCATCCCGGCACAGCCAACACCTTATATGCAAGTGCTGGATTCAATCAATATTTTTGGTTTGAAAATGGCTCACCCATCGACACAACCCTTACCGATAGCCTACTTATTTCTCCTGACTCTTTATCAGCTTATTATTTTGTAATCGGCAAAGATGACAACGATTGTCCTTCATTCTCGGATATGCTGCCAGGCTTTATCATCACTCCGGGAGGGGGTACTTGTGATTGTTTTATTTCCCCAAATCTGGTACAGGATGGAGATTTCTCCACCTGGCCTCATGTTCCGGCTGTAACTCCCGGACTCAACTGGTATTTTGGGGGTACTCAGATTAACTTTGCCGGAGGCGTTCAATTACCCCACAGGAGTCCTTTGAAATTCCACTCCCTTCAGACCCCTGGATTTGTACCAACGACTCCTCCTTCGCTCAATGGGGACCGAGCCTATTATGTTTATAGCACTCAAATGAATCAATTGGCTCCCTGGTGGTTGAATGGGAATGTATCGTCCGGAGTATTTATTTGTGACATGGCAAGTAATCCGGCTAACATAGGTAATTTCATTCCCATCTGGGAGCAGGAGATTCAGGTTAGTTCACAAGATGATTACTGTTTATCTGCAGATGTGGGCTTTATTTCTTATAATCACTATCAGTTAAATCCACCGTTTTTTCCGGCTGCTATACCGATAGTAGATTTATGTTTGCAGGAGATCAACCCCAATCCTGGACCACCGATTATAATATCCGGACCTTTGCAATTAAATAATGGAAACTGGAATCAACTAACCGGTTCTGCCAATGTAACACCGGGAACCTATAAAATTATGATTAGAGCCATTCAGTATGGCTGGAATGGTTCCAGAGGAAATGATGTTATTATCGACAATGTACAGATGGGGACTAACTCCCTGACGGGTGCACAAATTTCTCCCGGAAGTATTATTCCCTACTGTGTGAATAATCCCATCACCTTAATGGAAATTGCAGGAAATTCGGGGATGAATTATAGTTGGAGTGCAAGTCCATCTGGGGGC
>JBEIHC010000005.1:0-46848 GCA_040381555.1 Bacteroidia bacterium | reverse complement strand
GGTTTAGTGTAAACCCCGGTTTAGGGTAAACTTCCGTTTAGGGTAAACCTCGGTTTAGGGTAAACTTCCGTTTAGGGTAAACTTCCGTTTAGGGTAAACCTCGGTTTAGGGTAAACCTCGGTTTAGGGTAAACTTCGGTTTAGGGTAAACTTATTTTTGCTAATCCTTCCTTAGGTAGTTTTTTGTATCAGACACTAGTTAGATTTCATCAGAACAATTTCTTTATAATGTTTAATTATTTAGTCAAAAAAAGGTATATTTGCTTAATTAATTAGTCATTATGAGTCGAAATTCTCCCTTACTACTCCCCAGAATGATGCGTATTCTGGAGGACATAGGCACCCATCTGAAGCTGGCACGACTCCGCAGAAAAATGAGCGCTGAGCAAATGGCGGAACGAGCGAATCTTACCCGCTATATCGTGGGTCAGATTGAGAAAGGTTCTCCTGCAGTATCTATGGGTGCTTATGCCCAGGTATTGTTTGTATTGGGGATGGAAGCTGACCTGAAAAAATTAGCAGCAGATGATTTACTGGGAAGAAAATTACAGGATTTAAATCTATCCGTAAAAGCCCGTGCTCCCAAAAAATCCAACTCCCATGGCAAAAGTTCCTGAGGCTAAGAATATCCTTGTGTATGCTGAGCTGCAAGGGCTGGAATCTCCCACGCTTATGGGAAATTTATACGCGGAAAGGCTCAGAGGTAAGGAGATATTTTCCTTTGAATATGCAAAGGAATGGCTTGAATCGGCACCGGAATTCTTCCTGGATCCAGAACTTCATTTTTATTCAGGTCGTCAGTATGGAGCAGATGCTAAACCGAACTTCGGCATTTTTTTAGATTCTGCGCCCGATCGTTGGGGCCGGGTTTTAATGAAAAGAAGAGAAGCTATTGTAGCGCGGATAGAAAATCGAAAGGAAAAAACGCTGATGGAATCTGATTTCTTACTCGGTGTTATTGATGAAAATCGAATGGGGGCATTGAGGTTCAAAATCCAAGAAGAGGGAGATTTTCTGAATAGCGATCCACTATTTGCTACTCCTCCTTGGACTGCCTTGAGAGCACTGGAACAAGCCAGTCGTCAATTGGAAAATGAAAAGCCGGGCAAGGATGCCGAACAATTGAAGTGGTTGAATGTGTTGATGGCTCCCGGTTCCTCATTAGGCGGAGCGAGACCCAAGGCAGGTGTACGGGATGCTCAAGGTCATTTGTGGATTGCCAAGTTTCCCAGTCGGTATGATGGTTTGGATGTAGGTGCATGGGAAATGGTCGCGCAGGTACTGGCGAAAAAAGCCGGTCTGGATACGCCCGAATGTTCCTTACTTCCCCTCTCCGGAAGAAGACACACTTTTTTAAGCAGGCGCTTTGATCGAACGAAAACGGGTAAAAGGATTCATTTCGCCTCAGCAATGACCCTCCTGGGGTATAAAGATGGGGATAGCCAGGAAAATGGCATAAGCTATCTAGAATTGGCCGAAATCATCAGCCGTTTTGGAGCGAGGATTTCCCAGGATCTCGAAGAGTTGTGGCGCAGAATTGTTTTCAATATTTGTATCTGCAATACAGATGATCATTTACGGAACCATGGATTTCTGCTTGGGAAATCGGGATGGATTTTATCACCCGCTTATGACATGAATCCGAATCCGGATGGAACGGGATTAGCCTTAAACATTACCGAAACCGACAATGCACTTGATTTAGAAGTGGCAAAATCTGTAGCATCCTATTTCAGATTGACCAATCAACAGTCCGATAAAATCTTAATGCAAGTAATCAAAGCAGTTAAAAAATGGAGGCTGGTGGCAAAAAATATCGGTATTCCCGCAAATCAAATAGAAGCGATGAAGCAAGCTTTTAATCAGACAGTATAATTTCAAATAGGTTGAGGATTAGCAAACCGAGATTTTTACTGCCGTTTTTTTTGAATAAAATCCGATAAGTAATCAGATTAATACTAAGCTCCTATTTCCTAAATCCACCAAGCTACCTTCCCATCTCCCCAAAATGCTTAAAGAAATGCGGAATGGTCTCTATACCTTTGTAGTAATTAAACAAACCATAGCTTGTACTACTCTATATAACACCCCAAAAATTGTAACAGAGGTTAAGTAAGAAATGCTTAACTTTAAAAATCAGTAGTACCATGAAAAATCTTGTTTTCATCCTTCAATTTATACTAATCGGTTTAATCAATTTTAAAACCAAATGTCTGATTGCACAAGCATCTGGACATTACATTTCTTCAGGATATATTTTAGACGATCAAGGGACCATGCCAGATTTTGCCAAGGCTATTCAAAATAATATCAATAAGAAATGGGAACGTTTCTACAGTGATTCCTGTCAGGTAATACTTGTAACACCGAACGATGCAATCAAAGATTCTAATGATTGCGTAAATATAGCCCCGGATTTTCCCGGATCATATGGAAAGACAATCTCAAAGTCTGAAAATGATAGTACTTTTTATATTGAAGTAATTCCTTTTATTTATAAATATGCTCATTCCTTTGAAGATGGATTGGCAATAGTTTCACTAAATAATGGATTGGGAATTATAGATAAATCAGGAAATGTAGTTATTCCTTTTAAGTATGATCATATCAATAGCTTTTCTGAAGGATTGGCCATAGTGGATTTTTTCAATAAATATGGAGTTATCGATAAATCAGGAAAAGAAATTGTTCCCTGTAAGTACGATTTTATTGTTAATTTTTTTTATGAAGGAACTGCAGAAGTTAAGCTCAACGGTAAATGGGGAATTATAGATAAAAATGGAAATGAAATTGTTTCTTGCAAGTATGATTATATTAGTGGATTTTTTGAAGGTATTGCAAGAGTTAAGCTTAATGATAAATATGGAATTATAGATAAATCTGGGAAAGAAGTTGTTCCTTGTAAGTATGATTATGCTGATAATTTCACTCATGGATTGGCTAAAGTTAAACGCCAGGATAAATATGGGTATATTGATAAATCTGGGAAAGAGGTTATTCCATGTAAGTATGATTCAATTTATGAGTTTTCAGAAGGAATGGCCCCAGCTAAGCTCGGCGATAAATGGGGGTATATAAAAGAAGGAAAGGGGCAATGAATGTATTTAAGCCCCTAATGGACTGGATAATAACCTTAAGGCAGTTAAGCATTACATTTTCGATTTATTATTTATAAACTTTATCTTGACTGCCGTTCCGATTTTCTGAGAGTGTACTACTCCTAAAAACAGGAACATAGGTTAAGTTAAATAAGGTTTAACTATAAAAATAAGTAGCACCTTGCAACAATAAAATAGATTAACAGCTTATTGTTGTGTACCAGAAAAGTAGGGTAGTACACCTTCGATAGAATTTCCTACCTCCCCATCTCCGCAAAATTCTTAATGAAATGCGGAATGGTTTCTATGCCCTTTTCGTAATTGGGCTTACCCCAAGCAAAAGCTTACCCCAAGCAAACGCATACCCTAAGCAAACGCTTACCCTAAGTAAACGCTTACCCTAAGTAAGCGCTTACCCCAAGCAAATGCTTACCCTAAGCAAACGCTTGCCCTAAGCAAACGCTTACCTTAAGCATTTGCTTATATTTTCAGAATATTCCAGACATCCTGGTTTTGAATCCCTCATTCCTACCTCCCCATCGCTCCAAAATTCTTAAAGAAATGCGGAATGGTTTCTATTTCCATGTAGTAATTAAATAGGCCGTAGCTTTCATTGGGAGAATGTAAAGCATAGGGTCAACCCCGGTTTAGGGTAAACTTCGGTTTAGGGTCAACCCCGGTTTAGGGTAAACCTCGGTTTAGGGTAAACTTCGGTTTAGGGTAAACCTCGGTTTAGGGTAAACTTCGGTTTAGGGTCAACTCCGGTTTAGGGTAAACCTCGGTTTAGGGTAAACTTCGGTTTAGGGTAAACCTCGGTTTAGGGTAAACCCATTTTTTTTCCTTACTATCCAAGAAAGCCCTATTGATCTCAATTCTCTCCCTAAACTTTTTTCTCATTTCAATTGTTTCCTTTACATGTCTATTTCCTGTTTTTGGTTTCGGCGCGATTTACGCCTAGATGATAATCATGGCTTGCACCAAGCGTTGATTTCCGGCAATCCGGTTTTACCCGTTTTTATTTTCGATTCCTCTATTCTGGATGCCCTCCAAAATCCTCAGGATCGAAGGGTGCAGTTTATTTATGACCGATTGCTCGAAATAGACGCCAAACTGCGTGAACTTGGTTCTGGACTTTTAGTTCGGTACGGCAAACCCTTAGATGTTTGGAAGGAAATACTCCGAGATTTTGCCGTCTCTGCGGTTTATACCAATTCCGATTATGAGCCTTATGCCCAAGAACGGGATTCAGCTGTTGAAGATATCTTAAAGAAACAACAAGCATCGTTTTATTCTTTCAAAGATCAGGTCATTTTTGAACGGAATGAGGTGGTAAAATCCGACGGCAAGCCTTATACCGTTTTTACCCCTTACAAAAACAAATGGCTTTCTTTGTTTTCCGAAGATCTCTTAAAACCGTACCCTTCTGAAAATATGAAAGGCAGGCTTTTCACCGGAAAAATACCGAGCATTTTTCCTTTGAAAAAAATAGGCTTTACCGGATCAGATGACGCTGTTTTCCCTGAAAGAAAAATCCCTGTTTCCACGATTTCTGTGTATGACCAAAATCGGGATTTTCCTGCCTTACCCGGAACCACCCGTTTGAGTGTGCATCTCAGATTCGGCACCTTGAGTATTCGTAAAGCTGTAGAGGTTGGTTTGAATCATAATGCGGTTTGGTTATCTGAATTAATCTGGCGGGAATTTTACATGATGATCCTCTGGCATTTTCCCCATGTGGCACAGGGTTCCTTCAAACCGGAGTATGATAAAATTCAGTGGCTGAATCAGGAAGATCAATTTCAGGCTTGGTGTGAGGGACGAACCGGATACCCCATTGTAGATGCCGGTATGCGGGAGTTGCTCAGCACTGGTTTTATGCATAACCGGGTTCGGATGATAGTAGCTTCTTTTCTGACCAAACATCTTTTAATTGATTGGCGCTGGGGAGAAGCTTGGTTTGCCCGGCATTTGTTGGATTTTGACTTATCTGCTAACAATGGAGGCTGGCAATGGGCAGCAGGCAGTGGTTGTGATGCCGCTCCCTATTTCCGGGTATTTAATCCCTATATCCAAACCGAAAAGTTTGATCCAAAGCGGGAGTATATTCGCAAATGGGTTCCGGAATTTGAGCGCCCCGAATATCCAAAACCTATTGTAGATCATGCAGTTGCACGCAATCGAGCCATAGAAGTTTATCAAAAAGCACTGAAAAATAACTGAAACCCGGTATATTTACGGTATATCTGTTGTTTATGAAGAACTTTAATGAAAAACTGCTGAAAATCATCGAAAAGAGAAATCAGCTGGCCGAGCTTAATTTTAACGATAAAAAATACGATAAGCTGGAAGATCAATTGCATGATCTGGAAGATGAATTTACAGATGAATATGGAGACCAGATGGAAGAAATTATTCAGCAGATTCAAGATAAATATAATACCTGGCAGGAAGTACTACATCCCACTGCCTATATAGCCCGCAAGTATGTCGAGAAGGTGGATGCAAATGGGAATAAAATTTATTCCGTAACGCGTCAAGATGGAGTTGGCATTGAGAATACCGATACTGGAGAACTGAAATTAGTGTATGTGCCCTTACCGGCAAGATTGGTGCTTACAGGAAGGCATGGAGTACATGAGGTTTGGAATAGTGAGCAGCCAGAGAAGTTGAATTTCATGTGAGCTTAAGGTTTGGATGTTCGATTGGGCTTGTTGGCCTATTATCTCTTGCCTCCTTTAATGGATGCAAACAAAAGCTTCAGGATTGTGATCCCCCTTCCGCAGTCAAACATCAGACCAGAAGCACTGTGAGTAAAAGTGGCGGTAAACGGTTTCGATATGGTCACAGATACAGCAGGCGTAAAGGACCCGAGTATCGGAGTTATATTCATAAACATTGGTAAAGAAATTTTTCCTTCTGCTCATACTACCGCTGGCTTTTCTACTGAGTGCCTGCGGACCAGGACCCTCGGGATGTCCCGGCGTTATGAGTACAGGAAATAGAATTCCCCGAAAGGCTAAGAGACCCAAATATGGTTTGTTTCCCCAGAAGATGCAACCTAGATAGGGGGATATAACCACCTGAACAAAATCCTATCAATCCTGCAGAAAGGAATGTAAGTCATCCGATTTTTGAATCCCAAACCAATCCCCCTGCAACCCAAAAACTTACATCTTCTTTTGTACTTCTGCCAGTAATTCCACTTTAGTTTGGAGACTGTTCTGTATTATTTCAGTTGCAGAATTCCTGAGTCTGGAATTGGCTGCTTCATCTTCAATCCCTTGCAAATTGATGAGTACATTCATTCCTGCACCTTCAATGGCTGTGCAGGCGCATAATACTCCAACTCCTGCATCGGTGATAGAACTGGGATTGCCTTTTAGAATCATTTCCCGGAGAATGGGGAAAATTTCAGCAGTAGTTTACATTACCTGAAGTGGAATCTCTGCCGCGTATAAGTTTGCTTGTTGAATCGCCTTTATGCGTGCCGTTTTTTCCTCATCGGTGGATTTGGGCATTCCGAATGCCAACATCACCTGGTTGAAAGCATGGGTATCTTCATCAATCAGGAAGAGGAGTTTTTCTCTAATTTGTTGAGCCTTTAAGGCCAGTGGACTAAAGAGGGAGAGTTTATCCTCCCAACCTCTTTTTCCTGCTGCAAGATTGGCTGTCATAGCGGCTAATCCTGCGGCTAGGCTTCCACAAAGGGCAGCAACGGAGCCTCCTCCTGGAGCAGGTGCTTCTGATGCCAAGACTTCTGTAAACTGTTGTATAGACAAATCTTTGAGTCCGGGTTTTGAATCCCTCAGTTTGAATTCAATGATTTTCTCTTCCGGAATAAAAGGTTTCAGATCATTGAGTCCCATACTTCGGATAGCCATTTGAATAAGCTCCTTTTCTGAAACACCAATTGAACGATTTTGTTTTTGGAGAAAATATTTTCCAGCCTCAGTCAATGCAGCTAAAGGAATGAGTCCGACAATCTCAGTTCCGCTTACCCGAAGACCTCTACTGTCTGCGGATTTGCTCACTTCTTCAAAAGCTTGATGCAAGGAAGTGATGGATAAATTGGTGAGATTCATGGATACCTGAGCAAATCCGTACTCTTCAATATACCAGCCCACCGCTTTGCATTCTTTTAAAGTTCCGGGAATGCGCACGGGTTCCCCATTTTCATCCAATACAGGTTTGCCAGATGGCTTTCCATTATCCGTTTTTATTCTACCATTTTCCCGAACATCAAAGGCCACAGAATTTGCCAAGCGAACAGAGGAGGTGTTGAGATTAAAGTTAACAGCTGCCAAGAATTCTCTTACTCCGATAACTGATTGACCGGAGCGGGCATTGAAAATTGCTGGTCCATAATCAGGTTTCCATTCCGGGAGAAGAATTTTTTTGGCAAAACCTTCATATTCTCCAGAACGAATGATGGAAAGATTCTTTCGTTCTGGGCTTTGGGCGGCATATTCATAGAGATAAACCGGGATGTTTAATTCCCGACCCACTCTTTCCGCTAATTTTTTCGCATAAAGGACAGCTTCCTCTACGGAGATTCCGGAAACGGGTATTAAGGGGCAAACATCTGTAGCGCCCATGCGAGGGTGAGCGCCGGAATGTTTGCTCATGTCGATTAATTGGGAGGCGATTTTGATTGCCTGAAATGCGGCTTCTATAACGGAATCGGGGTCTCCGGCAAAGGTAACGACGGTTCGATTGGTGGAAGCGCCTGGGTCAATATCTAGAAGTTGTACGCCTTCAGTTTGACGGATGGGCAGGCATATTGCTTCAATAATGCTCATATCGCGGCCCTCTGAAAAATTGGGCACACATTCCAGGATTCTTTTCATGAGGACAAAGTTAAATATTTGGGGGAAATAGGCTTGCAGCAAGCTTTATCTTGTAGCAAGCCAAGCTCAATTTTAGGGAGTTTTATCTTTTTATACTTCATTCTTCACCCGCTGAAGTTTAACCTAAATATTATCATAACATTGGCTTAACAGAGTCGAGGATTTGTAAGGGTAACTTTACCCACATATTCTGATCGAATTATGGGAATTCTTCAATTTTTTAATACCAAAGACAAGACATTTGTACCATTATTTGTTTCTGCAACACACAATCTGGTTGAATTATCAGAGTTATTGCGCGTAATGATAACCTCTTCTCCCGAGGAATGGGCAGATATATCAAAGAAAGCCCAAGAGATGGATGCGAAAGGGGAAAAGATGTTTCGTACTCTTATTAAAGAATTGGGCCGTAATTTCATCACTCCATTTGACCGGGAAGATATTCATGAACTCGCAACAGCTATCAGTTCTGCCCAGGATTTTGTGCATGGTTCCGGGAAAAGAATTTATCTCTATAAAGTAATGGCGATGGATCATTATTTTGGTGATCTAGCTGACCAAATTACTCTAGGTGCTCGAGAACTAGAGAAAGCCTGCGATTTACTCATTAGTATGAAAAATGCTGTTGAGATTAAGCAAATTTGTCAGGGTATCAAGAAAATTGAGTTGGAGGCAGATACAATTTATGATCGTGCCACCACCGAGTTGTTTGAAAACGAGAAGGATCCGATTGAGTTGATGAAAAAGAAAGATATTTTGGAATCTTTGGAAACTGCAACGGATAAAATTGATGATGCTGCCAATATCATCCGGTCTATTTTGATTAAGTACGCCTAATCTGTTTTTTTTTACCATGACGCTACTGATAGTCATTATAGCCTTGGCCCTGATATTTGATTATATCAATGGGTTTCATGATGCTGCCAATTCCATCGCTACTATTGTATCCACAAAGGTATTGACGCCCACTCAGGCTGTGGTATGGGCCGCGTTCTTCAACTTTATGGCCTTTTTTATTTTTCAAGATCATGGAGTGGCGAATACAATTGCCAAAACTGTGCAAGAAAGTTTCATCACACTTCCGGTTATCTTCTCGGGGTTGGTGGCAGCTATTATTTGGAACTTATTAACTTGGTGGTATGGAATTCCTTCTTCTTCCTCTCACACTTTAATTGGTGGGTTTGCCGGAGCTGCAATAACGCATGCAGGGTTTAATTTTGATGCCATCAATGCAGAGCCCGTCATTCGTACCGTAAGTTTTATTTTGTTGGCCCCCTTAATCGGGATGATTGTCGCTTACCTAATTTCTGTTTGGTTTATTTTTTCCTTTCGCAAATCAGCTTGGCCGGCTCTGCTTTCAACAAGCTTGATGATTATCGTAACCATTGTCTTAATGTCATCCATCGTAACAGACCCTAATCAGATTGACTCACATTTTGATAATTATTTTTTGAAGGTAATTTTTTACGATAAGAATTTTAAATGGATTCTGTTGACTTTCATCTTTTACACCATGGGTATTTTTACCCTATTTTTAAACCGAATGAACCATACGAATGCAACGGATTGGTTTAAAAGATTACAGTTGGTTTCTTCTGCTGCTTTTAGTTTAGGACATGGGGGAAATGATGCACAAAAGGTGATGGGTATTATTACAGTAGCCTTGATAGCAGCTGGTGATATTACCAGTTTTGACCAGATGCCCGTTTGGGTTCCCTTGGCCTGCTACGGAGCAATCGCAATTGGCACCATGAGCGGAGGATGGAAAATTGTCAAAACTATGGGTACAAAAATTACCAAAGTAACTCCATTTGAAGGGGTGGCTGCAGAAACGGCAGGGGCAATTACTTTATTCCTTTCTGAAAATTTAAAAATTCCGGTGAGTACCACGCATACAATTACGGGTTCGATTATTGGGGTAGGAGCTACAAAAAGATTATCTGCAGTTCGTTGGGGTATTACTACTCAATTGTTCTGGGCATGGGTACTCACAATCCCGGTGTCTGCAGTTTTGGCAGCCATTACTTTTTATATCGTAAAGATTTTTATTTAAAGGGTTAGGGGTTAGTGGTTAGGGATGTTCCCAATAGCCATTCAACTTTTGGGTTCTTCGCATTTGTGAGTGGTTTACGGGCGATTTATACAATGGGAAAATTTATCATCGGAGATTAAATGACTTATTTGATACTATCGCGCTATCCAAATTTAGAAAATCTGTTAAACCAGAATATATCCGGTTTAATAGCCCGGTCGCAGAGCCTGTACTGAGCCCCGACGAAGTATAGCCCTCAATAAAATTGTGTCGTTCATTAATATAGAAAGAGGGGTCGTGTCGAAGCATGAACTGAGCCTGGTCGAAGTAGGCCCGGGCGGATAGTTCTAAGAATACAGAAAAAGAAATTACCCACAACAAATTGCGAAGAGCCAATTTTTTTGATTGGGGTAATATTTCCGATCTTTAGGTTTATCGGTGTTGGTCAAATAATATCACATTTCCATCTGGATCCTTAATAACAAAGCTCCCTGGTCCTTGGGTAGATTCGTCCACTTCAGAAGAAAATGAAATCCCCTTAGATTTTAGCCTTTTCTGTATTTCTCGAACATCCGTAAAGGATTCAAGATTTTTTGCCTCTTGATCCCAACCAGGATTAAAAGTCAGAATATTGTTCTCAAACATTCCATGAAATAGGCCAATTACACAGTGCCCATTTTTCATAATAAGCCAATTCTGTTGAATATCTCCTCCCAATACAGCAAAACCTAAATCTTCATAAAATTTTTTGGAGGCCTGAATATTCTGAACATTCAGACTGATTGAAAAGGCTCCTAGGCTCATAGAGGGAATATGTATTAATTAAATTTATATACTAAATTATAAAAAATACAACACTCCGAAAACGACAAATTCTTTAGGAATACCCATAATAATTGCATCTAACCACTTTTCGTTTTTATAAATTATTTTCTCAGCTAAGCTTGGTGCAAGCTATGCTTGGGGTAAGCTATGCTTGGTGCAAGCTAAATTTTGTGCAAAAAAAAAGCCACCCCAATTGAGGTGGCTTTTTTTTGCACAACACAGATTAGTGTGTAACGGTCATTTTACGAGTAAGCTTGTGTTCTCCGGATTTCAAAGAGTAGAAATAAATTCCGGAAGAGTAAGAAGCAACATCAAGATCGATAGAGTTTGTACCAGCATTCAAGCTTTCCATAACTCTATTTTCAATAACCTGCCCATGAATATTGGTTACAGTAAATTCAGCAGAACCACCATTTACCAATTCAAATTCAATACGGGTTCTGTCAGTACCTGGGTTAGGGAAGTTTTGACCCAAGCTATTTACATTTCCTGTTGCATTTTCCTGATTGGAAACATTACCATAAGCAGAAGTAACTACACGGATAACTAAATCCTCAGTAGAACGACTACGATGTGTTGCCCAGTTACCGAACAATACTTCATAAGAACGGTAAGAGAATGGAGGTTGTAAATCTGTAACCAAGAAGGTAGAATCACCACCCTGAACAAAAGAAATATAGATTCCCTGACCTGAAGTCAAAGAAATAGCTGGGCTGATAGGCAATGGCACAACAACCAAAGAAGAAGCAGGAAGTTGAGCTGCTGTGATAGTAGCTGTTCCAAGACTAGTACCCTGACCTGCAGGACCGTCGTTTGCAAACATATTAATGGTAAAGTCACTCGGAACGGTAGTAGTAACTACATACAATTCGATAGAGTCAATCTGAGCTGGGTAAGCGGGAGGTTCAAAGTAAACACCCACACCATTTCCGGAACCGAAACCACTCAAACCATGAAGCGTTTGATCAAATGGAGCTTCAAAACGATCGTAAGCAAGTTTAACGGAGGCTTGTTGGCAATCCACTACATTCATTTCAGTTTCTGCACGGTTATTACCTGTTGCTGCATCTCCTGTAAGGGACAATTGACCTCTCAGGAAGAAAGAACCTGTAGCAGTTGGAGTATAAGAAGCTGTTTGAGATACTTGTACTTCTTGTCCCGGAGCAAGTCCAGTAGAGTAAGAAGTATTTAGAACAGAACCCGCAACTGGAGTTAAACTACCTGCAGGAAAAACAGTGGTAGTGCACTGAACTGCAGCAGAGATTGGCTGATTTCCTACATTCTTCACGATAGTCATCGGAGTATTTGGAACATTTAAAGGAACAAAAACACCCCCATTATCTCCATTGAAGTTTGCTTCTGCTTGAACATCCGTTACTTGATAGGTTACAGTTCCAGGGTAATAAAATTTAACAGCTGTGCTAGGAGTAGGATACACACTATTGGAAACTTGAAGCCCAATCTGACCCGTAACATTTTCAATACCTACAACCAAAGGATTGGTCGTAGCGGAATAATCATCATCCCAAAAATCTTCTTGTTGCTTATATTGGAAAGTGATAGAAGAATCATTTTTAGAAAGGATGATTTGGAAGGTATTATATCCACGGTAAGAGCTATTGGCATAGAATGGAACACTATCATAAGTGATGACCATACTGTCCATAGCTGCATTGGTGTAATAATATACACTTCCAGAGTTTCCAGCACCTACCTGACCTACAGAATCAGCAAAGTTCAAGTCGCACATCATAGGAGCGACCAAGTGATTTTGATTAGTAGGGAAAGCAGTTGGGATTGATGGGAAACCAATAGAGGTAGAAGCGATATTTGCTACTGGTGAAAAAGAGATATATCCGTTAGAACCAACATAGATTTGAGTGACATCTAACCAATAGTAGCGGAAGTTGAAGCCAATGTTGAAGGGACCTACTACATTGTCATCAGCAAGACCAGTAGCAGAGACCGTACCGGGCATGCCTTTGATTTCAACCCAGTTGTAGGCAGGACCATTCGGATCATTGCTATTTCTCCAGGTATATCCGTAAGTATCCGGACCACCACTGGTTTGAGCAATTACCCGAACTCCAAGCAATAGTGCAAGAGTGAGAAAGGATAAAACTTTTTTCATGATAATGATTGTTGTTTGAATGATTTATGTGAACTCAAAGTTAAGAAAATAACCTGATTCTATCGCAATTTAAGGATAGAATCAGGTTATAGAAATATCAATAATGGGTTTAGATTACGCGAAAATCACACTTCCCGGTTCAAATCCCAATTTTCTAGGTAATCTGCCACTTTGCGTACAAAAGTACCACCCAGCATACCATCCACAACCCGATGGTCGTAAGAATGGGAGAGGAACATAAACTGACGAATTCCTAGAGTGTCACCTGCAGGGGTTTCAATAACTGCGGGTTTTTTGCGAATGGCACCGGCAGCTAGAATTGCTACCTGAGGCTGAAGGATTACCGGAGTGCCCATTACATTCCCGAAAGTACCCACATTCGTAAGAGTATATGTGCCATCAGACAAGTCATCAGGGGTAAGTTTATTGATTCTTGCCCGGTTAGCCAAGTCATTCACTGCTGCTGCCAAACCAACAAGATTGAGTCGATCGGCATTTTTAATAACGGGTACAATGAGATTTCCGGAGGGGAGAGCTACAGCCATCCCGATATTGATATTCTTTTTGTACAGAATATTCGTTCCTTCCACTGAAATATTAATTCCGGGATACTCGCGAATTGCTCTCACCAATGCCTCCATAAACATGGGGGTAAAGGTGAGTTTCTCTCCGTACTTTTTCTCGAATTCCTTTTTATTACGCTCTCTCCATAACACCAAATTGCTTACATCGGCCTCTACAAAGGAGGTAACATGGGGGGAGACATGCTTGGAATAGACCATGTTTTCCGCTATAATCTTCCTCATCCGATCCATTTCCACCACTTCCATTTCACCGGAAAAACTATAAGTTTTCGGTTTGATTTCAATTAGGTTATTTCCAGAAGGGGTTGCCGCGTTTGTTTTAGCGACTGGGGCAGCTGCAGCTGCTGCTGGATTGGAAGTAGAAGGGGCAGACGGCAATGCACTCCCTCTGTTTTGGATATAGGCGAGAATATCCTTTTTGGTAACTCGACCTTCAGACCCTGACCCTGCAACCCGATCCAACTCATCCATGCTGATTTTTTCTTCTCGGGCAATATTCAGAACCAAAGGAGAATAGAATCTGCCCGAAGCCGGTTTATCTAAAACGGCTACGGCCTGTTGAACTTGTTCTTGAATAACTTGCGCAGCAGCCTGAACCGTAACCGATGTTCCATTAGAAGATGAAGCAGGTGCACTAATAGTTGGCGAAGGTGTATTACTACTGCCTGTATCTGCCGTTTCAATTAGGGCAATGACTGTTCCAACAGCTACCGTTTGACCTTCCTCGGCCAGAAGCTGTGTAATCTTTCCTCCAGCTGGAGCAGGGACTTCGGAATCTACTTTGTCGGTAGCAATTTCCAGAACGGATTCATCCTGATCTATTGAATCGCCCGCTTTTTTGTTCCATTTGAGGATGGTGCCCTCCATGATGCTTTCACCCATTTTGGGCATTACCATTTCAACAATTGCCATGTGATCTTGTTAATAGCGTCTCTGTTAATTTACCTTCCTAAAAAAGGAATTCAAAATTACATTAATTAGCGGCATCCCCCAAGATACCGAGGTGTTTTTTGCGTAAGAGAATTAAAGCCATCAGTACCGATCTTTGAATATTTCTTGCACGGTTTGCCTCAAAAAGAAAGGAAAAAGCTTCTGTGCCTTGCTCAGAACTCACGCCAATCCATACCGTACCGACAGGTTTTTCAGGGCTTCCCCCATCTGGTCCAGCTATTCCAGTGACAGAAAGACCATAATCTGCTCCACAAAGTTTCCGAACGCCTTCAGCCATTTCTAGTGCAACCTGTTGTGAAACAGAGCCTTCAAGCTCAATAGAGCTCTTTTGAACCCTCAGTAATTCCATTTTTATCTCGTTCGAATACGATACTACTGATCCTTTCAGAATTGAAGAAATTCCGGGAAGTTGGACCAATTTGCTACTGATACTCCCTCCGGTACAACTCTCAGCAATAGCGAGGGTCTTGCCAGATTGTTGCAATAGATCGAATACTACAGATTCAATACTCTCTGCATTATGGGCATAAATGGAAATACTTAAAATGTTTTCCAATTTGTTCACTTGTTCATGCAACATGGCTCTTGCGGATGTTTCTTCGCTCTTGGCTGCACTCAAACTTAATTTTACTTTTACCAAACCCGGCTCAGGAAGATAAGCTATACTTATTTCTTTAGGGAGATTTTGTTCAAAAGATTGAAGTTGCATGGCCAGTTCAGATTCAGGAATGCCTCCAACATGCACTATTTCTTCCCAAACTAATTGGGTATCAAATCGAGATTTTAATAAAGGAATTACCTGCTGTTCCATCAATGCCTTCATTTCGTAAGGGACTCCTGGAAGGGAAATCAGGATTTTATTATTCTGCTCAATCCATAAGCCGGGTGCTGTGCCCTGGTAGTTGGGCAATACTTGGGCTTTGGAGGGAACTAATGCCTGAGCAGAATTGAGTTCGTTTACAGTTCGGCCTCTGGCTGCCATGTAAGCTCGGATTCTTTCAAAAGTTGCTTGGTCTTGAATCCATTCTGAATCACTCCATTGGAGCAAACATTTTTTGGTAACATCGTCTCGTGTAGGGCCCAATCCTCCAGTAAGAATAACAATATCCACCTGATTCGTTAGTCTTTCTATGCTACCGATTATATCTGAGGCAAGGTCCCCAACAGTATGTTTGAATCGCACCGGAATTCCAATCGATCTAAGTTGGGCGGCAATCCAAGAAGAATTGGTATCCGTCACTGAACCCGAGAGTAATTCTTCTCCGATGGGCAATAAAGCAGCTGTAATCATGTGTTAAAAATACAAGTTCGGTGCTTTTGGTTCCTTTAAAATTTTGGGATATCGAAAAAAAAGCCTAAATTCACCCTTTAATCCGTATCTATCTGCACGATATGTTCAACAAAGTCAGCTTCGGAATCTTATTGTTTTTGCTCATTTTTTCAGGAATATTTTTCGCCTGTCGGGAAGGGCGTCGTACCTATCCTATTGTACCACCAGAAGAACAAACGCGTGCGTATTTAAAGATAATCAATACCGCTGCTTCCTATCCCCATCCTCCAGGGTCTGGAAATCACAATCCTTCCTTGGATTTTAAATATGAAACTTATAGTTCCTCGGCAGTAGTTGCTCGGAATTTGCAATTTCCCGGAGGGTGGCCCAGCCAAGGATATGCCAACCTAATTGAAGCAGGCGTTAATGTTGACTCTAATGGTATCGGGCAGTTGTTTCTTTCTGCCAATTTAAACCAAACTTGGGTTGAATTGATGAAGCAACAAGTGATTCGACTTGAGGGGGAGAGAAAACATACCGCTTGGATAATTGATAGCGCGCAGACCCTCATTGCCCGGCAGACTTTTGACAGCTATACTTTTACCGATACTACGGCTGCCATTCGCTTTTATCATGCGAACGCTTATGACATGGAAAGAGATTTGATGTTAAAATTTCGTTCCCCACGCAGCACGGGAGATACCTGTGTGTTCGGTGTAGATTCAATTTTTCAAAATAATTGCACTTTCACTCAGGAAACTCCTTTTTATGAATTGAAAGGAAATCGTACTTACGATTTATTTGTAATGGGAAGAGATTCTACTACAACCTTGCTGTCTAAATCTGGCATTACATTAAAGCCTAAGTCTGCTTATGCTTTGTTTTACTACCAAACCAGTTCCGGGGCTAAAGATTTTCAATTGATTCGAATTGAGTAGGAAAAGTGTTTTTTTCTAAGTCAGGGAATTACAATGAGTCAGTCTACAGTTTTTGTAACAGGGATCGGAACCGGAGTGGGAAAAACTATGGTCTCTGCTGTTTTATGTGCCGGCCTAAAGGCAATCTATTGGAAGCCTATTCAAGCCGGAACAGACCCTCAAACCGACACTCAGTGGGTTAAACAGCATACAGACTTATCTAGTGATTTTTTTCTTCCAGAATATAAAATCTTACAAGCCCCAATGTCTCCACACGCAGCTGCTGCTGCGGAGGGTTTCGAAATTCAGATTTCGGAATTGATTTTGCCCCAAGAGTTAAAGCATCCTTTAGTCATTGAAGGGGCAGGGGGAGTTTTAGTGCCAATCAATAATCAACAGGTATATGCGGATTTATTGATTCAATGGAAAATTCCTGTAGTGGTGGTTGTACAGCACTATTTAGGATCCATCAACCATAGTTTGCTGACTTTGGAAACTTTGGCTAATCGTAGTATTCCGGTTAAAGGGATAATTTTTAATGGGCAGGAGAATAAATCCAGTGCTGAAGTAGTTGCATCCTATTCAGGACAACGCGTTTTAGGTCACATTCCCTTTTGTGAGCATCCAACTCAAGACTGGATTTCTAGGGCAATGGAAAAATATTTAGACTGGGAAAAGTAAAAGTAAAGATCCTAGTTTAAAGCAAGTGTAAAACGGGATTTATTTTTCGAATCTCTTTTTATCTAAATCAAAAAGGGTATGAATTACCTCCACTAAATTTTCAGCATCTCCTCGTTTACAAGCTTCTTTAAGTTGAATTATAGGAAGTTTCATAAATTTTAAAATGAGGCTACGGGTAATATCCTCAACAGCTTTAGCTTCTTTTGCTGTGAGGGTTTTGAGATGCCGGTTGAGTTCTTCTTTCCGCAAATTCTCTAATGCCTCTTTCAACAAATGAATGGTAGGGGAAATACTTAATTCTTTAGACCAATCTTTATACCCTGCTATTTCTTCCTGAATAATTTGCTGAACAGCAGGAACAGATTGCAGTCTTTTTTCTAATACAACCGATGCTTTGGACTGAATTTCGTCAATATTAAAAACAATTACGCCAGGTAATTCTTCTGCATCCGGACTGATAGATCTAGGCACAGAGAGATCAAAGAAATACTGATGATTGTGGCGAGGATATTGATTAAGGACCTCTTGGGTAATCAGAGGTGAATTCGGATTAGCCGCAGAGAAAACTACATCGAAGTTTTGCAGCACCGATTCTAAGTTTTCAAAAGGAATAACCGGAAATCCTGTTTCTTCAGAAAGTTGAATAGCCTTATCTAAACTTCGGTTCATCAGGCTAACTTTTTTGAATGGGGAGTACTTAAGATTTCGCGCAACATCACTGCCCATTTCTCCTAGGCCAATCACTAGAACAGAGGCCGAATCAGGATCTGCAACTGTCAGTTCAGCTGTTTCCACAGAAGCATAACTCACGGATGCAGCACCATCTCGGTAAGAAGTTTCGCTTTGTACTCTTTTTCCTGCATGGAAAATTGTGTGCATCAGCCTATGGAGTAGGGGACCTGCGAGACTGAGATCATGGCTGATGGAGTAGGATTCTTTTACTTGATGCGTAATTTGAATATCTCCAATAATCCCAGACTTAAGGCCCATCGAAACTTCAAATAGATGGTTTACTGCGGATTCTCCCTCTAGGACATCGAAGTAGGGCTTGTATTTTTCTACAGGAAAAAGCCCTTTTTTCAACAGTAGCTGGGTGATAATTTGCGTAGATAAATCTTGCTCCGCGACATAATAAACTTCCGTTCTATTGCAGGTAGAGAGTACCATCAATTCTGAAGGATTCAGTGAATCCTTCATAGATAGCATCAAGTCGCGGATGGCCGAAGGGTTAATATAAATCAACTCCCTAGTGTCAACCGTGGCCCTATGATGAGATAAACTAACCGCTTTTAGAGAAATGTCCATTGAATAAACGAAGTACAAAGGTAGCAGTAGTGCCAGAGAATATCAAAGAAGTGACCAAATTAGAGTAGTTTGTCTAGATATTTGATGATAAATATCATTCTTCCGTTTTATAATCGTTGAACGAGTGTAAAAACTTAATAATTTCGAAATATGGGAATTCGTGATAGTTGGCGTTCCGGATGGATGTGGATTGTGGTTCTCACGGCCTTATTATTGGTGATGCTCAGTCTGTTGTATTCCAATTTTTTAGTTTCTCGGCTGGCCATTGAAGAGGAAAGGAGAGTAGAGTTGTTGGCAAAAGCCCAAGAATTTATTGGGACCTTGGAGGATGAAAGTTGTGAGTTGAATTTTATTCTGGAAAATATTTTAAAGGGAAATGAATCAGTGCCAGTTATTTTCGCTGATTCTGCGGGCAATATACTAGAGCACAGGAATATAGTAGATAGTCTAGCATCGGGTGAAAAGAAACAGGAACAATTGACTCAAACACTGGCAGAGATGAAGTCTTCTGGAATTCCACCTGTGCCGATTCTGCTGGGGCCAAAATCCGATCCCACGGCACTGGTACTGTATGTGTATTATTCTGAATCTTGGCTGTTGAAGCAACTGCGCTGGTTTCCGTATTTTCAACTTTTGGTTATCGGGGTTTTTATACTCTTTGTTTTTATTGGATATGCTCTAGCGAAGCGAAGTGAGCAAAATAAAATTTGGGTAGGGATGGCTCGGGAAACAGCACATCAGTTAGGTACGCCTATTTCAGGAATGATTGCTTGGGTGGAATTGCTTCGAATGGAAGAACTCAGTGCCGTTGATCGCACCCAGTATTTAGGGGAATTGGAATCTGATATAATTCGCCTACAAAATATTGCAGAGCGATTCTCCCGTATAGGTTCTACCCCTGACCTGCAGCCGGAATCGCCGGCATTCCTTTTGGCTGATGCAGTGGAATATGTACGAAAGCGACTTCCACGAAAAGCTGAAGTCTTATATACCTGTGATTTACCTGAATCTGTTACAGTTCCTCTAGACGCAAATCTTTTTGCCTGGGTAATTGAGAATTTAGTAAAAAATGCCCTTGACGCTTTGCCCGATGAACAAGGAAAAATACAAATTCGAACATTTATTGGGAAAAAAGGGGATGTCATAATTGAAGTGGAAGATAATGGGAAGGGCATCTCTCCCAAAAATATTGTCAGGGTGTTTGATACTGGATTTACCACTAAAAAGCGAGGTTGGGGTTTGGGCTTGAGTCTTTCCAAAAGAATTATAGAAGGATTTTTTAAAGGTAGGATACTGGTTCTTCGTTCAGAGCCCGGTAAAGGCACGACATTCCGAATCATCCTACCTAAAAATGCCTAATTTTGTGGCATGGCCAGAGAGTTATCCATTGATTTAGGGGCTAAAAGAACAGGATTGGCATGGACAGATCCACATCAAATTATTGCAACTGCCATAGGGTCCTTTGCAACAGGAGAATTGTTGAAAATTCTTGATGAAAAAGTGGTGGAAGGTCCAGTAGAATGTATTGTGATTGGTCATCCGCGGAAAACGGATTTGACCGATACCCACAACACCCAAGCCTCTCTTCGGTTGACCGAGTCTTTGAAAAAACGCTACCCTGAGCTAAAGGTCGAGTTGTATGATGAACGCTTTACTTCCCGAATTGCTGCGCGTACTCTGGCCGAAGCTGGAATTTCTGACAAAAAGAAAAAAGAAAAACAATTGATTAATTCAGTCAGCGCGGTGTTGATTTTACAAGATTATTTGCAATTTAAATCATGATTTTGCCCGTTTATCTATATGGCTCCCCTGTATTAAGGGAGAAGGCTATGGACATTTCCAAAGAGTATCCTAATTTGGATAAACTTCTAGCCGATATGTTTGAGACGATGTATAATGCATCCGGAGTAGGCTTGGCAGCCCCTCAAATTGGAAAAGCAATTCGATTGTTTATAGTTGATGGCAGTCCAATGGATGAATCGGAAGAGGGAGGAGAAGATACCCGCGATTTTAAACAGGTATTTATTAATCCACTGATTTTAGAGGAATCAGGGGAAGAGTGGGCTTTTGACGAAGGTTGTCTTAGTATTCCATCCATTCGGGAAGAAGTGTGGCGCCAAGAAACATTGACCATTCAATACTTTGATGAAAATTGGGTAGCTAAGAAAGAGACTTATTCTGGCATAAAAGCGCGAATTATTCAGCATGAATATGACCACATTGAAGGAGTGTTATTTGTCGATTATGTGACTGGCTTGAAAAAGCAATTGTTAAAGGGTAAGTTAAATCGGATCGTGAAGGGATTATCTAATGCCTCCTACCCGACTCGAATGCAGCCCCGAAAATAAGGCTTGCACCAAGCTATTATAGGGCTTACTCAGAAAGTAACTGGGCAATTTATTTTGTTATCACCAAGCGGTGTTGTCACCAACATATCAGGCCTTATTTTTTTATGGATTTATGGAATGCATGTGCACGGATTTTCGACATATTGAATGCGTTTCTTTTCATTCTGTATTGGATGTATCTGTTTAGGGCTTCCTGAGAAAGTATAAATTCTTACTATTGCTTAATTACAGACATATCGGTGTTGTTCAAATGCAAAGAATTATTGCATAAACCAATAAAATGCACGCAATAATTTGAATGCCAATTTTTAAAAATATTTAGAATATCTGATTGGGGTTTAGGGTAAACTTCGGTTTAGGGTAAACCTCGGTTTAGGGTAAACCCATTTTTTGTCAATACCTTCTGAGGAACCCCTATTAAAATGACTGTATTGCAAATGTTTAATACTTTCTGAGAAAGCTCTATTATACCTAAATAAAAAAGGCCGCGATTGCGGCCTTTTTTATTTGTATTCTGGGGGATAGTTTAGTTCTTAATGAATTTTCCCTGCAATAAGTTTTTTTCAGTTTGAACTTTCAGCAGATAATACCCAACAGGTAAATCTTGAGTATCAATCTGGAAACGACCATTGCTCTCAAGGGTAAATTCTATTGGTAAAATTCTCCCTTGAATGTCACTTATTTCCAAGGACTGAATATCACTTAAACCTTCTGGTAATCTAAAGTTCAATATGTTTTGCACTGGATTAGGGAATAGCTCCAACTTGGCTTCATTCAATTCCTCTCCAGAACTTACAGATCCAATCGTAATGGTTTGATAGCTTGTATCATTTTTACAAGTATTGAAGGCAATCATTCTAACCATAAAAGTGCCATAAGAAAGATAGGTATGGTTTGGATCTTTTTGTGTGCTAAAGTTGCCATCGCCAAAGGACCAGTTGTATGCAAAAGCTTCAGAGGACAGGTTGGTAAATTGAGCATTTACGCCTGAAATGTTTTTTGTGAAATTAGCCGTTGCAGGCAATGTTGTATTAATATAAATCGTATCTGCCGAAGTACATCCACCATTGGTAATGGTCCAGGCAAGGGCCAGGCTATCTCCTAATGAGATTCCAGTAACTTGAGCTGCTGGCTGTTGTGGATTGACAAGCGTAACAGAGCCATAGACAATATTCCAGTGACCTACTCCAATAGCTGGTGTGTTTCCATTCATAATTTCTATGGTATTACAGGTAGTGTAATCTAATCCTGCAATTGCAGTAGAAGGGGGTAGGGTTCTGATTACTGTAACCTCATCAAAAGAAGAATAACAAGTGCCATTGGTTATGTACCATCTGAATACATTCACACCTGAACCAATGTTTTGAACTGTAGCGTTTGGTGAAGTTGGGTTGACAATATTTCCGGTTCCGGAAAGCAATAGCCAACTGCCATTTCCTACAGTGGGGACATTCCCTCCTAGAGTGGCAGTAGGAGTACATACTTGGAAATCGATTCCAGCATCTGCCAAAGTAGCAGGTTGAAGATAATTAATGATGACAGTATCACTCACAATACATACGCCATAAAAAACTGTCCAGACTAATTTGTTTTCTCCAGGTGCCAATGCAGTAGCTTGAGTAACCGCATTGGTTTGGCTTGCAAATGTTGCGGCACCTGAGCTAACCGACCATAAGCTTGTTCCTCCGGGAGGAACAACTGCATTTAAATTGGCAGTGTCAATACATAGAGATTGATCCGGACCTGCATAGTACGGCGTAGCATATTGACCTACAGATATCGTCACATCATCGCTAGCAGACCCACAAGAATTCGAGACAGTCCAGCGCAATGAATTGGCTCCGAGGGCCAAGCCATTAATTGTCGTATTCTCATCCGATGGATTTACAAATGAACCTGAACCGGAGACAACAGACCAAGTCCCTGTCCCAGTTCCTGGGCTACTCGCCGCAAGAATAACGGACTGCGGACAAATATTTTGATCGACCCCGGCAGAGACTCCGCTTGGAATGGTTTCAATACTTACATTGACCGTATCGGTATCTGTGCAACCTCCATTGTTTACCGTCCAGACAAATCTATTTAAGCCAGCAGTTAAGCCAGTGACCTGTGAAGTAGGCGAATTGGGACTTGTAAAAGTGCCATTTCCACTCGCCACACTCCATAAACCCGAGGCGGGAGCAGGATTGGTTGCATTCAGGGAGGTTGTGGTATTGCAGGTAAATCGGTCAATTCCTGCATTCGCATTTATGGAGGATGAATCTACCATTAGGGTGATTTCACTTGTGGAAGTACAACTTAAATTGGTAGTAGTCCAACGAAAAATATTGGGACCTACCGTCATGTTTAGAATATCTGTATTCGGACTAGAAGGATTTACAATAGTTCCATTACCCGAAATAAGTGTCCAAGTGCCAGTTCCAACAGATATAGTGTTTGCGAATAGTTGGGTGCTATCATTGTAACAAATGGTTTGATTTGCTCCCGCGACAGAAGGCGTTGGTCCATTATTTTGAATGACGACATCTGAGGTATTGGTGCCACAGGAATTAGTTACCGACCAACGGAAAGTATTGTTTCCAGACCCAATGGTCGTAACCGAAGTCGTTGGGTTGGTCGCATCAGTGAAATTGCCACTGCCGGTAACTACCGTCCAGGAACCTGTCCCAATTGCTGGCGAATTACCAGCCATTATTGCATTAGGGTTGCAAATTGTTTGTGCAGGTCCAGCAACAGCAGCACTTGGTGGCCCATAAGTAATGGTCACCGAAGAAGTACTCGTACAAGTACCATTGGTGGTCGTCCATAAATAGACATTAGTTCCAGCGCCAATTCCTGTTACTGCCGTTGTGGCAATTGTCGGAAAAGTAAAGGTGCCTGTTCCAGAAACTACAGACCAAGCTCCTGTTCCGATTACGGGTGCAGTGGCACTCATATTTGGAATCGAAGGAACGCAAGTTGTAGAATTTGACCCTGCAAGTGCCTGTGAAGGACTATTGTTAATTACAGTTACATCTGAAGTAGCCGTGCCACAAGCGGTAGTGCTCACCGTCCAGCGATAGACATTAATTCCTTGAGGAATATTGGTAACTGCGGAATTATTTTGACTGGTACTTCCAAATGTACCAGAGCCTGTAACAACGCTCCAAGCACCTGTTCCAGTTGTCGGAGAAGTTGCTGCCATTGTTGCAGAGCTAGTACAAATGGTCTGATTGCTTCCCGCAACTGAGGTTGGGGCTGCCCCCAATGTAATGGTATATTCTTCCCATTCTCCCCCATCAATTAAATTGGTGCTAGAAGGATAAGTTGTAGCCGCACAAGTAATGGTGTTGGGTGTGATACCTGCAACAGATAGAACTCGCAGTCTTACCGGGCCATTTACTGCACCCAAGGGCACAGTGAACGAACCTGTAGCAGCTAACAAGGAAGGTGCTGTTGGTACAAGGATGTTTTCTCCTGCATCGTCAAAACTGCCGTTGTTATTGTAGTCAATCCAAGCGGCTCTACCTTGAGCTAAACCAGCGGAACTGATGGAAATATTGTAGTTGTTTCCTTTACAAAGGGTAGTGGTGGCATTCGGGAAATACGAATAGGCTGTATTGTTATTGAAAGTAGAATTATTGTTCAGCGTATTAAGAGTGACATTTGAAATGTAATCTAAGGTTAGATCGCAGGTTTCCGTAAACGGAACCGCACATCCTACAGTAGTTTGAATCGTATTGGAATAGGCTGTACACCCCCCACTAACTAATCTGGCTCTTGCGAACATGGTGGTATTATTTTGGGAGGTAACGAAGAAATTAACTGATGTTGCGGATGATCCGCTTGAAATCCAAGGAAGGGTATTGAAGTAGTATTCCCAATCGATAGTGCCAGTATGGCCAGTCAGACGAAATACAATAGAATCATTTGAGGTTATGGAAGTACGCGAAATGGTTGCGGTTCCTCCAACTGCAGGTATACTGCAGGGTACTTGTCTCACCGCAATATTTGAACCGTTGATAGCGTTGCCTGCGCAGGAGGGAACGGATACTAATACTCTATAAACTCCCGTAGAGGGACATGCCCAACTGAATTTCGAGGCCGTTCCACACCCAACGGCATTGTTATTATAAGTACCAATATAGACACCTAAATCATCATTCATTGAGATTTCCGTATCAAAAGTATTGGCTCCTCCATCTGTGGAGCAAAAAGAAAACTCATAAACATTCCCTGCGGTAGCATTGAACCTAAGATATTCTCCCCCCCAGATGTCGTTATAAACTGTCCAGGTGGTTGTTATGGTTAGAGGCAATGTGTTATAAGCCGAACCTCCCTGGCATTGCGCTTTCATTTGATTGAAAGGAAATGTAGCCAGAACGAACAAGAGCAATGCAAGTGATAATTGATTAAAAATCCTTCTCATGAGAATTGAATAAATTTATTTCTTGAAGTCTGCCTTAAAATGACACAAACTTCAACAGGTAAAAATAAAGAATATTCCATCCCTTACCAAGTTTGAGGTACATTAAATGGAAAAATTGAGCAGTTGAATGGTCTTTCCAATACCTTTGTTCACAAATGGACTTAGAATTTCCGCTCATTCGCAAATATTTCCCTGGCGTGCAGCAGCCAATTTTTGACAAATTGACAAAAGCAAGGGATACTTGGCAGGCCTTAAACAGTGGGGTAAATGTGATTTCTAGAAAGGACATGGAATTCTTGGAAGAACGACATATTCTGCATTCTCTCGCAATTGCCAAATTATTTTCATTTTCCCCAGGAATCCGGTTCATTGATGTTGGAACTGGAGGAGGTTTTCCGGGAATTCCACTAGCCATTCTAATGCCCGAATGTGAGTTTGTTTTGCTGGACTCCATCGGAAAAAAAATAAAAGTGGTGAAGGAGGTCATTGAATCCTGTGAGTTAGAAAATGTGAAGGCTTTTACAGAAAGATCTGAAAATTTTGTGGATCATGCAGATTTTGTTATTTCCAGAGCGGTTACTCAAATGTCTCCTTTTATCCTGCAAACAGCTCATTTAGTTAAAAAGTCAAAAGGTAAAAATATCCCTGAAATAAGCCCTTTAAGAGGTATTTTGTACCTAAAAGGGGGGAATCCGGATGTAGAATTAGGGGAAGAATTGAAAGAAACTGGACGGCCATTTTTCCTCTATCCATTAAAAGACTTGTTCACAGAGCCATTTTTTGAAACTAAATTCCTTGTACATATCCCACTTCCCTGATAAATTTGTACTCAATCTTTAAGAATCGTTCAATCTCATGGTAGAATATATTCCTTTAATTATCCTTGTAGGCTTAGCCCTGTTTTTGGGTTTGCTGTTAACTAATTTGTCTGCACTCGCAGGACCACTTAGACCAAATAGAATTAAATCCGGTCCTTATGAGAGTGGTATGGATCCTGTTGGAACCGCCCGAGATCGTTTTTCGGTTAAATTTTATCTCGTTGCGATGTTTTTCATTTTGTTCGACATAGAGTTGGTTTTTATGTATCCGTGGGCTACCAATTATAAAGAGTTGGGAATGTTTGGGTTCGTAGAAATGTTGGTATTTGTAGTCATCTTGTTCGTCGGATTTATTTATCTGCTGAAAAAAGGTGGTCTTAAATGGGAATAAGGTAGTTCAAGTATTTATTTAAGAGAGAATTATGGGAATTGAAAAAGCTTTAGCTCAGAATGGATTTTTAACCACAACTGTGGATGCCGTTACTAACTGGGCGCGCGCCAATGCTTTATGGCCGATGCCAATGGGTTTGGCTTGTTGTGCCATTGAAATGATGGCCTTTGCCGGTCCAAAGTTTGATGCCTCCCGTTTTGGTAGTGAGGTATTTCGATTCTCTCCCCGTCAAGCTGATTTGATGATTGTCGCAGGATGGTGCTCCTATAAAATGGCGCATTCTGTAAAAAGAGTCTGGGATCAAATGCCTGACCCAAAATGGTGTATCGCCATGGGAGCTTGTGCTTCCTCTGGAGGTATGCACCGGGTTTATGGAGTAGTTCAAGGAATTGATACTTTCCTTCCCGTAGATGTGTACATTCCGGGATGTCCTCCCAGACCAGAAACGGTGCTTCATGCCCTGCAAACTATTCAGGAGCAGATAATTAAAGAACATTCGATCCTTCAGGATTAATCAAAAAAATAGAAAAGGCCGGATTACCGGTCTTTTTTTTGCGCGTATTGTTAGCTTGCACCAAGCTAAGCTTACCCTAAGCAAAGCTTGCACCAAGCTTATTGATAAAATACCCAATTTTACCCTACCATTAGATTTATGTCTGGGCAAAGTCCATATCCATTTCAACAAAACCCGAATTGCCTATTCGAAACACCCGATTTTTTTGCACATCATGCAAATAATTTCCCAGGCTCGGTTTATCTTCATTCCCCTGTGCAAGAAAATTGGGGGTGTGGCTTTTTATTGATTAATCAGCGCTTTATTAACCCAGGCAGAGGTAGCTTCGGCATACTCTCAGATTGCCATAATGAATTCTCAAAACTCCCCCCATTCCCTATTGAAACAACCACTCCGCCTTTAACCTTGTTACAAGATCAGGCAACAGCTTATCTCGATTATCTACATTATGCTGGTTTTCAATTTATGGAATCGGAACCTTCCTATTTAATCAAAGTCAATAGCCAACCAGCTGTTGCATTTTTTGACCGAGGAAATCGGAAACGATTTCAGAAAGCTCAAAGACTCGGATTTGATTTTTTCCGTACTTCCCAGTGGCATTCTTTATATGACCTGCTTCAAGAAAATCGCAAACAAAAGGGAGCAACGCTTTCTCTCTCAAAAGAAGAAATTCAATTCATGATGAATACCTTTTCCAATCGTTGCCAATGGTATTCTGTTCAACAGGATAGTCGTACGATTGCGGCTGCTTTTGTACTGCAAACTTTAGACGCTGTCTGGCAGGTGGTGTATTGGGGGCATCTTCCTGGTACGGAAGAATGGAGCCCCGTGACTTATCTGGCAGCTGCGCTATATGAAGAGGCTCAGAATGAGGGAATTAAATTTCTGGATCTGGGAACGGCCAGTCTGGAAGGCAAACCCAATGAAGGTCTCATACGGTTCAAAAGAAATTTAGGAGCAGAACCCTCTCTAAAAATGCATTTTATCCGACCTCCCCAAGCAATATGAACCGTAATTTAGAAGAGTATTCAAAAAAATATCAGGAGCAACCCTTTGAGCCTGTGATGATTCAATTTCGAAGAAAAAAAACATTGGAATTGCTGGGAGATACCCAAAATTCAACAATCCTCGAAATTGGTTGTGGCATTTCTCCTGCTTGCGAATGGATTCCAGCTTATAAATATCTGAGCATTCTGGAGCCATCTCCCGATTTTTATGAAATAGCCTGCCTAAAAGTCATGGATTATGCCAATGTCCAACTACTCATGGCTACAATTGAGAGTCATCCGGAATTGGGTGCAGCACCCTATGATGTGATTTTAATCAATAGCTTGCTGCATGAATTGCCCGATCCGGCAACTGTATTGAAAAGTCTTAAATCTTATTGCCACGCAGGAACTCGAATTGTCATTAATGTTCCGAATGCGCACTCTTTTCACCGATTACTCGCTGTGGCTATGGGAATTCAGCAGGCCCCCCAAGATCTTTCTGATTTCAATCGTGCATTTCAACAATCCCGAGTATTTACTTTGCAAAGCTTACGAGAATTGGCAGAATCATGTGGTTATACCGTGCAACACCTTGAAACAGCCTTTATCAAACCCTTTACTCATAGTCAGATGCAGGCAATGATAAATCAGAAATTGTTGACGGAGCCTTTACTGGAGGGACTTTATCGAGTGAGTAATCAGATGCCAGATCAAGGAGCCGAAATATTTATGATACTCTGTCCATGAGGCAAACTAAAGAAGTCCTACTCATCGGTGCTCAACCAGCGGCTTTGGTCAGTGCATTGGAATTGAAAAATCAAGGGATCGATTTCACCTGGTTAAAAGGCAATGCACCGGCAGGAGGTATTTTCAGAGGAATTTCTTTAGGAGGTCAAACCTGGGATGCGGGGATGAATCTATTTGAATTCACCAGCTTAAAGCCAGGTCTTGAATCGGATATTTCCACCTACAATCCAGCAGTTAGGTATGATGCAACCCGGTTCCTTCCTCAGATTGAAGCCTGGCTTAATTCTCGGGTGAAAATCCAAACAGTAAAAGAGCCTCACCTATTGGTAGGACAAAAGGCTTATCCGGATTTACTCATCGCCAATTGCCCCGACTATTTGCGATATCTGCCAGAAGAATCAAAGCAAAAAATCATAGAAGAAATTTCCGGTATAGATAAAACGCATCCCCAACATGCTGCCCATAAACATACTTCTCCAGAGAAATTTTTGAAATTCTCCTATGCTGAAGTTGCCAGAATCAACCACGGCTCATTTTTGCAGGAATCTATTATTCAACCTTGGCTGGAGAAAATGGCCGGTACTAGGGGAGAGGACATTCCGGCATTGTATCATCGGCAAGCTTGGGTTCCTTTATTTTATCCAGAAACCTTGTTACAATTTTTACGGGACGAAAACTATCAACTACCCCCCACAGCATTCTCCTATTCGATTGGAGAAAATTTTGGAGCCTGGATGGGTAGAGCAGAAGCGGAATTACAACATTTTATTCAACCAGAGTTACCCCTTCAAATTCAGGGCAAAAAAGGGAATTGGCAAGTCAGAACCTCTCAGGGAATTCTGGAGGCAAAGGAAATCGTTTTCGCAGGCGAAATTCAAACTCTGCTCCAATTGGTAGGGGAAGCAGCCCCTCGTTTCACGCGTGGGAAAATGGGCTTCATTGGAATTGAAGTGCCCGAAGCATCCTTATCCCAAGCTTATACCGTATTGAACATACCTGATGCTGAGAAGTGTCTTTTTAGAATGACGGATCAAACTGCCTGTTCGGGAATTTCACAACCAACCCACAAACTATTGGGGGAATTTTCAGGAGCAGCACCCAACGAATTCGAAATTCGAGAAATATTGGAAGTTTCAAACTGGATTCAAGCAGGTTCAGACTTCAAAATCGTTGAAATAATGGCTCCCGTTTCAGCCTTTGTATTGCCGGTATTTGAAAACCTCCGGATTTTCCGGAATTTGCAGCAGAAAGTTCAGGAATTACTTCCGGAAATTTTATTGATTGGCAGCGCGGCAGAACTTACCTCTGTCTCTCTAAATGATCAAATAATTCAAGGTTTACAAATACCCTATAAGTTATGAGTCTCAGCAAAGAGGAATTAGATAAAACTGCACAAGAATACCATCAGCAGGATATATTGGAAGATAAACACATTGAAGGTGCTTGTCAGGAGTATTCCTTTGATTGGGTATTTGGGCACATAGATTCTTCCGACAAAGTACTTGAAATGGGCTATGGGGATGGGTTGTTTAGCAAGGCTCTTCAGGATCGAAAGATCAATTTTTCCTTACTCGAGGGGGCGGCCTCCCTAGTGCAATCTGCAAAGAGTTTATATCCTCAAATTTCTGTGTATCACGAGTTATTTGAGGAATTTGCGCCCTCAGAAAAATTCGATTTGATTCTGGCTACTCATGTACTGGAGCATGTGGATGATCCAGTAGCCTTGTTGCAAAGAATGAAATCCTGGATTCAGCCCAATGGAAGAATCTTAATCATCGTGCCCAATCAGGAATCCATTCATCGCCGATTGGCAGTGATCATGGGACTTCAACCTCAATTGGATACCCTGGGGAAACGGGATTTATTGGTCGGGCATCAAAGGGTGTACAGTTTGCAAACTCTAGAAGAGGATTTAACTCAGGCCGGATTTCAGGTCATGGATAGAACCGGTTTTTTTCTGAAAACATTGCCCAATTCCATGATGAAGGAATACTCACCCGAATTGATTCAAGCATTGAATGTAATTTCCTCTGAATTACCTCCGCAATGGCTTGCTAATATTGGCGTACTCGCTACCTTGACTACATGAATCCACTTCCGCTGATTTCAGTTATTATTCCTTGCTTTAAGAATGAAGCTAATATCCCAATTACCGGGAAAAAGCTGATAGAAAATGAGGCCTTACTCGAAGGTCTCGCCAGGTTTGAATACATTCTGATAGATGATGGTTCTCCAGATCAAACTTGGAATTCTATCCTAGCATTTCAAGAACTCTATCCCGCACAAGTGAAGGCCATTCGGTTTACCCGAAACTTTGGTTCTACCAATGCCACCTATGCCGGAATGGAAATAGCGGAAGGAGATTGTACCATTATTATTTCTGCTGATTTGCAAGACCCAATAGAGTTATTTCCCAAAATGTTTGAGTACTGGCAAAAGGGAATTCCTTTGGTGGTGGCAAACAGAAGTCAACGGGAAGAACCTTTGCTTCAAAGATGGATTTCCGGTTTATCGCATTATCTCATTCGGAAGTTCGCCTTGAATAAATTGCCCCAAGGAGGCTTTGATTTTGTTTTATTTGACCGAAAAGTTCGCGATCATATTGTACAAATTCAAGATAAAAATTCCTTTCTGCCTTACCTATTGATTTGGTTGGGTTATGATTTTGTGAGCATTCCCTATGTTCGTAAAAAACGGGAAATAGGAAGAAGCTCCTACACGCTTGGGAAAAAAATAAAATCCCTGGTGGATTCTTTTGTGGCTTTTTCTTTTTTTCCGGTTCGCCTGATTTCTATCCTAGGACTTTCCCTCGGAATCATCGCTTTGCTCTATGCCATTGTTGTATTAATTGGGAAATCCCTTGGTTTGATTCCAATAGATGGTTGGACGAGTATGATGGTGATCCTGTTATTGGTGTCTTCATTTCAAATGATTGGAATCGGTATTTTGGGCGAATACATTTGGCGTACTTTAGATGCTTCTCGCAGTCGGCCAAATTTTATTGTCTCTGAAAAAAAGATGAATCATACCTCAGATAAAGCTCAGCCTGACGCATGATTCCCTATTTAGATTTGAATGCTCTTCATGCTCCGATTCGTTCCGAACTCGATGATGCTTGGAATTCGGTAGTAGATACCTCTTGGTTTATACAGGGAAAGGAGTTAACCGCTTTTGAAAAAGAATGGGCTGAGTATTGCGGATGTGAAGCTGCGGTTGGATGCGCCAATGGTTTGGATGCATTAAGGTTAGTACTAGAAGCCTGGAAAATCCAAGGTAAAATTGCTCTTGGCGATGAAGTGTTGGTTCCTTCCAATACCTATATCGCAACCTGGTTGGCGGTTTCTCAAGCAGGTTTGGTTCCTGTACCTGTTGAGCCTGACTTGGAATCGTTTAGTATGAGTGCGGCTGATGTTGAATCTGCCCTTACCCACCGAACCAAAGTGTTATTACCCGTGCACCTATATGGGCGCATGGCGGATATGGAACAGTTAGGGAAATTGGCTAAAGATGCCGGCTTACTCGTGTTGGGTGATGCAGCTCAGGCTCATGGAGCCATTCTCAAGGGAAAAAAAGCAGGGAGTTGGGGGGATGCAGAAGCTTTTAGTTTTTATCCCGGAAAAAATCTCGGAGCCTTAGGAGATGCAGGAGCCGTCTGTTCTCAGGATGCAGAGCTCATTCAGTTGATTCGGGTATTGGGGAATTATGGCTCTGAAAAGAAGTATCATAATCTTTATCCTGGGTTTAACTCTCGCTTGGACGAACTTCAAGCTGCACTGCTCAGAGTTAAATTGAAAAGTTTGGATGCTTGGAACCAGGAAAGAAATGAAATTGCACAGCGCTATTTAAGAGAAATACAGAATCCATTTTTAATCCTACCGAATCCAGGTGGAGCTGGCCAGAATGTTTGGCATATCTTTCAAATTTTGACGGAATATCGTCCTCAGTTAGAAAATTATCTAAAAGCGGCGGGTATAGGGTATTTAATTCATTATCCGGTTCCGCCTCATCATCAGCCGGCTTATCGGAATGAATTTCAAGGGAGATCCTATCCATTGAGTGAGAAGATTCATGCTCAAACGCTGAGTATACCCCTTTATCCGGGCTTGAGTATTGACAATCAAAAAATTATAGTTGAAGTTTTGAATGATTTTCAACCAATTTGATTTTTAGCTTGGTGCAAGCTTCGCTTAGGGTAAGCTTCGCTTGGTGCAAGCGAAAATAAATATTCTCCAACAAAATGAACTTTCAATTTTCAGTGAAAGTTATTGTTTAAATTTGTACCATGATAGAAACTATCGGACTTTCAGCTCTTTCCAGAAATTCACTCAGCCCTGAACTGATTCGAATTGCTGACAAAGTATATAATCAAGAACGCATCACGAATGAAGATGCTTTGATCTTATTCGAAACAAATAATTTGGGATTTTTAGGCGAGTTGGCTCATTCAATCCGAATTCGTAAGCATGGTTTAAATACCTATTTTAATCGCAATTTCCATATTGAGCCAACCAATATCTGCATCTACACCTGTTCTTTTTGTGCTTTTGCCAGAAGGCCGGATGAAGAGGGAGGTTGGGAGTTTTCTTTAGATCAAATCGAAGAAATTGTACATCGCTACGATGGAAAGCCCGTAACAGAGGTTCACATCGTTGGGGGCGTGCATCCGAAGCGTGGGGTAGAATATTACGGAGAAATGATTCAACGAATAAAAGCCATTCGCCCGGATATTCATGTAAAAGGATTCACTGCCGTGGAGTTGAAAGTGATGTTTGCACGAAGCAGAATGAGCATTGAAGAAGGTTTAATTGCCTTGAGGGAATATGGATTAGATTCATTGCCGGGTGGGGGCGCAGAGATTTTTCATCCAGATATTCGGGAGCAAATTTGCGATACGAAAGCCTCTACGGATAATTGGCTACAAATTCATGAAGCTGCCCATAAATTGGGAATTCCCTCCAATTGTACCATTCTGTATGGACATATTGAAAAGTACGAGCATCGGGTGCACCACATGGAGCAGCTGCGCAATTTGCAGGACAGAACTGGGGGCTTCAATACTTATATTCCGCTGAAATTCCGAAATGAAAATTCAGATCTTTCTCATATCAAAGAGGTGAATATGATTGAGGATTTGAAAAATTACGCTGTATCCAGAATATACCTCGATAATATCGCACATATCAAGGCTTATTGGCCTATGATTGGCCGGGATACCACCCAAATTAGTCTTTCATTTGGGGTGGATGACATTGACGGTACTATTGACGATACGACCAAGATTTATTCAATGGCTGGTTCGGAAGAGAAAAATCCAGCCATGAGCACGCCTGAGTTGATTCACCTCGTTCGGGATGCTGGATTCCGCCCTATCGAGCGGGATACCTTGTATAGCATCTTGAATGATTATGGCGATAAGGATTTTTCAGAATCGGTTGATATCCCGGTATTGAGCTAATCGGATGATTCGTTTGTATTTGCTTCGGCATGGAGAGACCGATTATAATCTTCAAAAAATTGTGCAGGGAGGGGGAATAGACTCTGACCTAAATGAAACAGGATATGCTCAGGGACATAAGTTCTTTTTGCGATACCGTGACATACCTTTCGATGGAATCTATTGTAGCGGATTGAAACGCACCCGTCAAACCTTGAAATCTTTTGAGGATGCGGGAAGAGAAATTATCCCATTGCAGGATTTGAATGAAATGGGGTGGGGAGCATTAGAAGGCAAACCATTTGATGCAGTGAGTCATGCCGCTTTTACAGAAATGAATGACCTCTGGGCCGCTGGGGAGCTTCATCATGCATTTCCAGGAGGAGAAACTCCTTTGGAAGTATGGGAAAGGTCCAGGAAAGCCCTACAATACATACAGGACAAACATTCTTCCGGAAATATTTTAATTTGCACCCATGGCAGGACGCTCAGGATTTTATTGAGTGGACTTTCAGGTTATGGGTTAGAAAGGATGAGTTGGTTCCCACATGATAATACAGGCTTGAATGTATTAAGGAGCCCAGGACCTTCCTGGCATTTTGAAAGAATTAACTGTTTAAGGCACTTAACAGAAGCTCAATGAGAATTTGTGCGGTATCGTATTTAAATACTCGACCCTTTTTATTTGGATTGCATCAAGAGTTTTCTCCAGAGGAGATTCAAATAGAAACTCGGGTTCCTTCAGAATGTGCCCAGGTATTTGCAGAGGGGAAAGCCGACTTAGCCCTAGTGCCAGTGGGGACTCTTGCTGAATTAAATCATCCGCTTATTTTGAATAATTGGTGTATTGGTGCAGAGGGTAAAGTCGATTCTGTATTTATCTGTGCGAATCAGGAAATTCAATCTATTCGCCATCTCATTCAGGATCAACATTCTCGAACATCCAATTTGCTTTCAGCTATTTTATTGGAAAATTATTGGCGTCAGCCCGTTGAAATTCAATTGCCTAGGGAAGGTGCCTGGCTACAACCAGAAGAGGATACTGCTTATGTCATCATTGGGGATAAAGCAGTAGCGGCCCGAGAAAACTTTCGTTATGTCTATGATCTAGCTGAGATGTGGAAACTCTATACCGGATTGCCCTTTGTTTTTGCGGTTTGGGTGTACCGGGAAATGGATCTTACCCAGGAAATGAGAGTGCTTAAGGCATTTCAGTATGGGATGCAGCATTTGGAGCAAGTTGCTTCGGCGTCAGCTCCAGATTTTGGCTTGACCCAGAAGCAAGTTCTGGAATATTTTACGATTTCCTTAAGTTATACTTTGGATACTCCCAAAATGGCCGCCATAGAAAGGTATTTGAAAGAGGCTGAATCCATTCGACTTCCTGTTCTACCATTTGCCGGTAAATAGTTAGGGTTCAGTCTCTGTTGAACCCCAAGAATTACCCATTCGCTGAATACATTTGGCTAAATCAAGGGAATTTATTAACTTTATATCTGTATTTGAGCAATTTCTCCAATGAATCGAGTTTTCAAGTCCACGCTTTTGATCCTGAGTTTTTGTTCCTTATGGATTCTTTCTTGTAAAAAGGAAAATCCAGGGTTGAATCTCAAGGAAGATAAAGACAAGCCTTCCATTAATGCCGTATCTCCGGTTAGTTCGAATGCTACCTATTCGAATGGGCAACAAATTCAATTTAAAGCAACCCTAACTGACAATCGAAATGTTTCGACCTATCGAGTTAAAATTGAGTTTGATCAGAAACGCAATGAATCGCAAGTTCATGCTACCCCTTGGTATTTTATACAGAGCTATAAAACCGAAGGGCGCAGTGCAGAAGTAATGCAAATTATTCCGGTATCCCAAAATGCGTTGGCAGGACCTTATCGGATGACGATATTTTGCACCGATGCCAAAAGCAATGAGGCTGACTCGGTAACAGTTGATTTGAATATTTATAATACGAATGACATGCTTCCTCCCACATTCACGGATGATAATACCGGAGTGGATGCGAATCAAACATTAAGTATTAGTGCTCTATCCAATAATGCCTATACTATTCTGGATACCATCGAAGATAATGACCGCCTGACAGTGATTCGTTCAGACGGATATAATAATCGTACTGAAGCTAAATTACCCTTGTTGCCTACTGAAGTTAATCTGATGGCTCAGGGTTCTACCAATCGTTACTACTACGAACAGACATTGTTTTTTCCGGATACTGGAAATTATACCTTCCGTTTGATAGCAAGGGATTTAATGAATAATACTGGCCTGAAAGTAGTCAAATTTAAAATTGTTCCTTAGGTAAAAGCCAATTGAGTTTATTGCTTGTTTCATCAGTATCTGATTTAATCTTTTCTCGATGGAGGTTTTTAGGCAGTTTTCAGGAAGTTACAGCCAATTATTTTATTTCAAGACAACAAGATGTAAAATTTCGATTACTTGAAATGTATTCATTCTAAAATTGCAGCTCACTTAATTTAATTACTATCTATTCATTCGTGCAGCAGTTTTTGGGAAGATTATTTTTTTATTTTTTTATAGTTGCTTTATCCTATTTCGGCGCTACTTTAGTTGCTCAGGGCATTTTACCCGATACTAGTAGAAATCCCTTGTATCGAAAGTGGGAATCAACGATTAAAGATCCAGAAATACGCATACAATATTATACTCGGCAAATAGATAGTGTGGAAGATGATTGGGCACATTATTACCGAGGAATTGCCTATTTGTCTAAGGGTTTTTTTATGCAAGCGGAAACTGATTTTCGTGCCGCTATTAATTTCCCCAAACGAACCCTTAATTTGGCTTGGCCATATGCCATGCTTGCACAGAAGGCTTATTTAATAGCAGAATATAAATTATCTATTCGGCTCGCCGGCCAATCTATTGAAGCTTACGATAGTCTTGCTCTTGCCTGGAGAATTAGGGCTAGGGCTAACCTCGCTTTAGGTAATACAGATTTAGCTTATGAAGACTTACAGCAGGCGATAAGATATGATCCTTCCAATGCAGATAATTTATGGGAGCGTTCAGGAATTTCTTTAGCAAAAGAAGATTATAAGGCCTGTCTGGATGATTTAAATTTATTGTTAAAATTAGAGCCAGAAAGATCAGAATGTCTCGCTAGAAAGGCTTGGTGTTTGTATCAATTAGAGATGGATGCTCAAGCACTTGCACTCGTTCCTAAATTAAAAAGTTTAACAATTCAGGATCCTGTTCAAAATTCTGCATTGGCAGATCTCATGTTTGTTTTTAATGAATTTGAGCAGGCAGATCGATATTATTCACGGGCTATTCAATATTATGAATTTCAGATATCCCAGGATTTATCCTATGCTGTGCGTAATCAGGTCGTTATTCACGAAAATTATCTGTATCGCGGAATGGTTAGAATAGATACCAAACGATTTCGGGAAGCCCTAACAGATTATACTCGGGCTATCGGAATTCGACCCTCAGATTATCGTACTCATTTATGTATTGGAGAATTACAAACAATTCAACGAAATTATCGTGATGCTATTACCGCCTACGAACAAACCATGCGATTAAATCCTACTCTCAAAGAAGGTTGGTTGAACTATGGATATTGTTATGATAAATTAGGTAAATACAAAGAAGCTTTAACTATTTTTTCAAAAGGAATTTCTCGAGATTCTACGAATTGTCTTCTCTATAATAATCGGGGATTTACCTATTTAAATATACGCACATTGGATAAAGCTTTAATAGATATTCAAAAAGCTATTGAATTGTGCCCGAATGAAATGATGCCTCTGGTCTCCATGGGCGAATATTATTATTTATTAGATCAGTATGAGGATGCATTAATTTATTTAAATAGAGCGCTTTCATTTAAAGAAGGTTCCGAAGCTGCATATCAAACGGCTTATTTTGTCAGAGGAAAAGTATGGCTGAAAAAATTAAATATGGTAAAAGCCATGCAGGATTTGCAAAAAGCCCATGAATTAGATAAAGATAATGCAGAGGTTGCCGAGACTTTGGGAATTACTTTATATAGAATGGAAAAGTTCTGTGAAGCATTGACCCTATTCCGAAAGGCCTTAAGCTTAGATGTAATGAATGAACCTAAAAAAGCACCCAATGCTACTTATTATATATCTATGATTCAGCAGATCGTGATTAAGGGGTGTCCTTGAGAGGGGTGAGGGGATAGGGTATAGGGTATAGGGTATAGTGGTTAGTGATTAGTGGTTAGTGGTTAGTGGGCATCAAAATTTTGGTAGTCATATCGAGTAGGCACCGCAAACAATTTAAAAGTTCAGGAAAATTATTGTGCCGTATCGAGATAAGACGGGCGTGATTAATGCAATTATTAGAGTGGGTGAATTATGAGTTATGAATGATGAATTATGGAAAATTTTCGGTGCCCGTCTTATCTCGATACGGGGTAAGTTCTTGCTTAGGGTAAGTCTTTGCTTGGGGTAAGTCTTTGTTTGGGGTAAGTCTTTGCTTGGGGTAAGTCTTTGCTTGGGGTAAGTTCAATATTATTTCGTTACAATAAAGTGATTTTTTTTAATTATTTATTCAAATCCAAAATTTTAGTCTTTTTTCCTAAAATGATTAATTGTTCTGGATTGTATTTTAACTGCCCGTTTTTCTGTACGATTATCCTTGCATCATTCTCTAAAATTAGTTTTGCGCCAGGCATTATTTCTAATGAAGAACCAGGCTCTATTAAAATTCTACTTCCAGATTTCATTGTTAAGCTGGCGCCTGAAAGTAATTTTAAATTTGCCGTTGGAAAGGTGTCTTGCATTTTTAGAAAGGTGCCGGATTGAAATAAACTGAGTTGCTTATTTTTATCTAAAATAATACTATCACGCGCCTCAATCATTCCACTCCATCTCACATTTTGTTGAATAGTAAAAAAATCTGACCGATAGGAAAAGGTAAGGGTGCTATCTGTCTGTGATACAACCTTGATTTGAATTCCATTTAATTTACTAATAGGATTCCTTAATTTACTGCCACTACTGGCTGAAGAAGGATTTGTACCAATTGCAAATTGATTTCTTCCTGTTTGGGTTGTGTATCCATCTCCCCCGTCTCCGAGGTAATGAATTATTTCATTTTCTCCATCTGCATCTACCATAAATACTGGCACTCCCGATAAATCTGTTCTGTCTAACCTTCTATTTCCATCTTTATCCAAATGCAATACATCCCGATCTCCATAGCCCATCAGAGGATTTGAGAATTTTTTATGCAGCCGCCAATGTTTGCCACAGCAACGAGTATCTGTTTGTTCAATAATTTCATAATCAAATTTACCATCGGCTTCTTCAATGTCCAGATGATGCGGTCCATTTGTGGCTGTTTGATGCATAATGTATAAGGCATTTTGTTGTTGATCTACTTGGTCAAATGTTCCTTTATTCGCATGATATTCGAGCCAATACCATTCATCTTCTACATAGGGGATTTTTATGCGGACAGAAGTACCTTTTGTGATAAAATCGCTTAATGTAATAGTAGCAATTTGCAGGCTGTCTGGATTTATTTCCAAACATGGATTGGCCCAACCCAACCAATTTCTATCCCAACTATTCACGGCTATAGAGCTACTCCCGCTGGCGGATGCAAGTCCCCAGCCTCCATGTGTACCTAAGTCTGGTCCTCCGGTTCTGTCATTGGTGGCTGAGTAATGAAAGAGCGTTAAGAAATGGGCAGTTTCATGTTTCAGGGTTTTCATGGTCTCAGTAGGCGACCCGGTACCTCCTCCATTAACAATTAAGCCAGACATTAATCCGCTGCCATGCACATACAATGAATCTCTAACCCATTCCACCCCACATTGTAATCCAGCAATTCCCCCACCGGATCCCAGCCAACTATATTTAGGATCTATTGCTGGAGGGGTGGTCCGGAATATAATTCCAATATGATCCACCATTTTATCTCCTTTCTTAACCCATTTCCCGGATACCTTACCCCAATTGTCATACAGTTTCCAGTTCACTTTTCCTGAAGCATCTAGTTTGCGAATGATTTCTCTCGAGGTAGCTGAGTATCCTCCTTGTGCGTGGTACCATGCGATAGAAGAGTCCAATACAATTACCTCCGGAAAAATGTCTCCCCAAAAAATAAATCTTCCCAACGAGGCTTCTTTAAAATAATTGGAGAGGCTGTTTTTGGGCATTTGTGCAGGATTAGAAGCCAACCATTCTTTCGCATAATCCGGTGCCATTTTTCTAATTTTATTCCATTCTGGAATGCCATTTTCTGGTTCCTCTCCGTCTTTAAATCGCACAAAAACATAGAGCACTCTCAAGTTATCAAAAGCAGGTAAATTGTTTCCTTTGGTAGAATCGGGTGGTGGGATTTTGGATTTGGATAATTGGAATAGTGGGTTTTGGGCATAGAGGTTTGAGCCAATTCCAAGAATCATAATACGAAAAAAAAAACATACGAATAGGAGATAGTGCATTGAAGAGATAAGCGAGTTTTTTATTAATGGTACAAGTTATTCAATTTTTTAGCTTGCACCAAGCGATGCTGACCCTAAGCGAAGCTTGCACCAAGCGAAGCTTATTCATTTACTTTTTTCGGAGGATTTATAGGGCGACTTCAGTCTTGCTTCTGCCAAAGGGGTCCTTTATCGTCCAAAGATTTGATTTTTCTGTAGATTTGGATTGATTTTTCCCTAGTGATGCCAAAAATTATAATTAGATGGATTTATTTTGTTTTAGTTATTATGGGACTTTATTCTCCTCTACTGGCTCAACGCGACACTTTGACAACAGTTAATTTTCCCTATAATAATGGGTATCATCAAACATTTTCCGGTTTGAGAATGCGCCCATCTGATAGTGTCTTTATTCCTCTCTCTATTCACTTCTATCAAGAAGTTTCAGAGCCAATAGTTAATAAAGAAGGTACCCAGTGGTTTCAATGGAAAACCTATTCTGAAGTAGGGTCGGTTCCTCAAAAGGGATATTATTATTTGTCTCGCGATAAATTCGGTGCTTATTGGTGGCATGCAGGTCCAGAATGGAAATACCTATTAATTCCTCCTAGATTAATCGAAGGTCAGCGTTGGAAGTCGAAACATTCTGGACAGAAATATTTTTATCAGGTAGTCAAAACGGATACCCTTATTGCTACTCCCTTTGGAAGTCATCGGTGTTTTGTACTCAAAACGGAGGTATTAAATCAATATTTCGAAGGCAAGAAACATCGCTCTGCCACTTGGGATTTTTATGATCCGACAATCGGAAAGGTTAAATCAGTAACGATTACCTGGGAGGGGCGAGGGAAGCGTGAAGTATTCAGAGAGCAATTAGAACTGACAGATTTCGGTATTGGGAAATAGTTATTGGGTGCAGCACCCAAGTGTCCTGCTACCTATTGCGTGCGGCACCCGATATTTAAGCGAGGTCGGAGAGGGTCATAAGCTCCCCGGCAGTATAAGCTCCTTTTTCATTTAGGGTGACAAAGGACAACTCATTCAGAGGGTCATGCTCGTAAAATAACAACCATTTTTCAGAAACGGCCTGCTGAAGATACTGCCCTCTTTCATCTAAAGAAATCAAAGGTCGCACATCATAGCCCATTACATAGGGTAGGGGCAAATGGCCTGTCGTAGGGAATAAATCTGCTGCAAATAATATCTTATGGCCCTTATACGAAATCAGGGGTAATTGCTGAGCCTCCGTATGACCATTTACCACTTTCAGGGAGATTCCTGGAAAGATTTCAGATTCTCCGTCCAGTAGCTGTAATTGCCCTGAGGCAACTAGGGGTTCAATATTGTCTTTCAGAAAAGATGCTTTTTCTCTGGGGTTGGGATTTTGCGCCCACTCAAGATGGGATCGTTGAACATGGTACACTGCATTTCTAAAAACAGGCACCGCTTTGACTCCTGGTTCTGCCCATTGAGTAGATCCCCCACAATGGTCAAAATGCAGGTGGGTTAGAATCATATCGGTAATGTCATCCACCGAGAATCCGGCCTTTTTCAAGGATAATTCCAGGGTAGTATCCTGATCTATGGCATAGTTTGAGGCAAATTTCGGGTCGTATTTTTGCCCGATACCATTATCAATCAGAATGAGTTTGTTACTGTCTTCAATCAGGAGGCATCTGGCAGCCATATGGATGCGGTTATTCTCATCGGCAGGATTGCTGCGGTTCCAAAGTAATTTAGGAACCACACCAAACATGGCTCCTCCGTCCAAGCGGAATCTTCCGGTTTCTATGCTGTGAAGTTTCATGAGTCAAAAGTACAAAATCTATGGCGTGCAGCAGCCAATAACTATCGGCTGCTGCACCCTATAAATTCATCAGCTGACGGTTGCGCCTGGTTTCGTCTGCCGCGGCCTTGTTATTTGCTTTCTCGTAAATTGATATAGCCGTTTCAAAATCCGAAATGGCCCCTGTGGTATCCCCCAAAGCCACCCTAGACAAAGCGCGATTATTAAAAGCCTGGGCATTCTCAGGCTGGAGTTCTATGGATTTTGTATAGGATGCTTCTGCTTTTGCAGATTCTTTTCGCATCCCATATACATTCCCCAAGTTCGTCCAGGCTTCAGGATAACTTGGATTAATCTGTACGGTTTTTAGATAATCTTTCTCAGCCTCCTCCATCTTCCCCATCATTGCAAAGGAATTGCCCCGATTGTACCAGGCCAAATAAAAATCCTCCTGAAGTTGAATCGCTGCTGTAAAATCTAGTATCGCACCCTCCTTATCCCCAACTGCGGCGCGAGAAGTTCCCCTATTGTATAAGGCATCTTTATAAGCCGGATATAGAGAAATGGCATGGTCGAAATCTCGTAGCGCCTCAGCATAGAGCTGTTTTTCATGCAAGGCGATTGCCCGATTATTGTACGCCACGAAATAGGCATTCGGGTAGGTTTGGATCATATTGGTCCATAAGGCCAAACTGTCCTTCCAAACTGGAATCCTGCCAATAGTCAGATAACTCAGAGGGATTCCAATTGCCAGTATCAGAATCCATCCAGGTATGCTTTGAATCCTTTTCTCCGGAAGGAATCCTCCAATCGCAAGTAGAAAACCTAGGATAGCCAAATAAACATACCGATCTGCATATAGAGCTTCTCCCACGGGCAGCAGCTGCAAAATGGGCAGGAGATTTAGTAGAAAAAATCCCATTCCATAATAGGTAAGGGGAGAGATTTTTTTTCTCCTAAGCCAAACCACCCCCCCTAATGCAAGCATACTGATTACCCCTAACCAGACTAACCAATCTCCTATTGCCGGATAGGGATAGAAGCAGGAAAGCCGGATGGGAAGCATGATTTTCCCTATATACGCTGATAGGGCAAAAAGGGCAAAAGCCGGACGCATCCAAATAGAATTTTCTGTTACCGACTTAATGGAGTCTGAAGACTGTTGCGCCAGAATTGCCAATATTCCTATCCCTAGAGAGAGCAGAATGACTAATCCGGGAATCCACCATTCCTTTTTATATTGAAATTTACCCCAGTACCAAAGATTGAGTAGGAGTATTGGCCCAAGCGTAACCGCAACCGCTTTGGATAAGGCAGAGAGAATAAAAAATAGGAGCACTGCCATACCCGCCACCTTAGCTTCCAACTTTTGATTCAGCCAAAGGGTTTGTACCAGCAGGGCCAAGAGAAAAAATAGGGAATAGAGTACATCCTTTCTTTCGCTCACCCAGGCAACACTTTCCACATGCAAAGGATGAATGGCAAAAATGAGCGCAATTGGGAAGGCCAGATTTCCTGCGCCCGGCATTTGTCTCAGAATCATGAATACCAGTAAAGTATTCAGGGCATGTAAAATTAAATTCGTCCAATGGTATCCTGCCACGGGATTTTCCCAGAAATAAGTATCCCAATGTAAAGAAAGGGTAGTGAGGGGGTGATAATTTCCCATAATATAAGTTGAGAAATGTGCCTGAGCAGAGGGAAAGGGCAAATTCATGAGCTCATTTTTGGTGATATAGCCTTCATCATCCCAATTGGTCAATCCATTTTGAATCGAGAACTTCCACACAAACCAGATCACTGCAATCAGCAAAATAACTTGAATCACAGGCTGATAAATAAATAACTTCCGCTCAGATGGGGGAGTTATTGAAAGAGTTTGACGCTTTGCAGGTGCTTTCATTTCTTCAAAAATACAACTCTGGATGTATTACCGATAAACTTATCCTGTAAATGATTTTACACACTCAATTTTCTGGCCTATAAGGGATTCCGGTTGGATAGGATTAAGGAAGTTTGAAATTTGAAAAAAAATCTGCGAAAATAAACCTATGTTTGCAGTATAAACTCAGGAATGCGAATTCATCTGATTGCCATAGGCGGAAGTGCCATGCATAATTTGGCTCTTGCCCTCCATCAAATGGGACATACCGTTACAGGTTCGGATGATGAGATCTTTGAGCCTTCTAAAAGCCGTTTGGAAAAAGCAGGTATCCTGCCTGCGCTGTCCGGCTGGTTTCCGGAAAAAATTACCTCTGACATAGAAGTTATCATCGTGGGCATGCATGCCCGGGAGGATAATCCCGAGTTGCTTAAAGCCAATGAATTGAGAATCAAGGTTGTGTCCTATCCTCAATTTGTGTACGAGCATTCAATCAACAAGCATCGGATTGTAATTTGTGGAAGTCATGGAAAAACCACCATTACCTCCATGATTATGCATGCCATGCGTGCATCTGGCAGGAAGTTTGATTATTTGGTGGGTGCTCAGGTGGAAGGATTTGATACTATGGTGCGCCTTTCCGAGGATGCTCCGACCCTTATTGTGGAAGGGGATGAATACCTAGCGGCACCTAATCAGAAAATTCCTAAATTTTTGGTGTATCAGCCTCATGTGGTTATTCTGAGCGGAATAGCCTGGGATCATATCAATGTTTTCCCGACGGAAGCACATTATGTGGAGCAATTCGCCTTACTACTCCGAAATCTAGATAAAGCCGGAATGGTGATATATAACGAGGAAGATCCTGCTGTCAGAAATCTGGTGAGACGAAATACCAATCCTGAGCTTCATTATTTATATCCCTATACAACGCCCACTCTTCGGAAAAATGGCTTGGCTTATGAGGTGAAAATTGAGGGGAATAAGGGACAAAGTCCGTTGATTGGAAAGCATAACTTTTCTAATTTGGCTGCTGCCTGGCAGGTGATGAAATTGTTGGCCATGGATGCTCAATCGTTTTTACATCACATGGCTTCCTTCCGAGGTGCTGCTTTCCGCTTGCAGAAAGTGTATGAGGATGAGAATAATGTTGTGATAAAAGACTTTGCGCATTCTCCTAGTAAGGTGAAGGCTTCGGTGGCTGCGGTAGCAGATTTTTATGATAAAAAAGCTGTTATTGCCTGTTTGGAACTGCATACTTTCAGCAGTTTAAATAAAGAATTCTTGCGTCAGTATCGTAAAACATTGAAGCTTATTAAGAAAAAAGTTGTTTTTGTGAATGAGCACACGCTCAAGATGAAAAATATGATTCCTATTACTAGGGAGGAAATTATTCAAGCTTTTGAGGATAAGGATATTCATTTTGTTACCTCTCAGGAAGAATTGTTGCGGGTACTTGGGGTCTTGAAGGGGTTGAAAAATGTGTTTTTAATGATGTCTTCAGGGAATTTTGGCGATTTGGATTTGAGACAGATTGCACAAAAGAAGATTTCTTAAGTAGATTCCGAATATTTTTCTTGGTGGTTTTTGCAAAAAGCATTACTTTTGCCTTCCTGATTTAAAGAATTTCAGTAATGGCAAAGAGCAAAGGCAACCGTATCCAGGTGATTCTGGAATGTACCGAGCATAAAGATTCGGGTCAGCCCGGAACTTCCCGGTATATCACCACAAAAAACAGAAAAAACACTCCGGAAAGGATTGAAAAGAAAAAGTACAATCCAATTCTGAGAAAAGTAACCGTTCACAAAGAGATTAAATAATAGGAAACCATGGCAAAGAAAGTAGTTGCAACCCTGAAAGATAAATCTAAGCAGGCAGCCTTGACAAAAGTCATCCGTGCGGTAAAAAATGATAAATCCGGCGCTTATTCCTTCAAAGAGGATATCGTTCCTTCTGAGCAAGTTGCTGATTTGATCGCTGGTAAATTAGATAGGTAATACTATTTATTAATTACATAAATAAAAAAGCCATCATTAGATGGCTTTTTTATTTCCTGGATAAGATCCCTGTAAATGGGTACTTCAAAAATGAATTTTTTATTGGCAAGACGATGCTGGTGTCGCCTATGTTTTGATTTTATTTTTTCTGCTAGAATATAGAAATTCTTAATTGGTTTATCCATTTTGAAATTTTATAATGCCTATTCCTAAAAGGATAATTGATTTCAGTGAACAGTTTGGCTAAACCTTAAAAATACTCACCTTACAGGGGTAAATTTAATTAAACCCAATTGGTTTCCTCGGATGAATTATACCAAAGTGAAATATTATTTAGTCCAAAAACAATTAGCGAATATGTAATCAAACGCACAAGTAAGCTGGGTTTCTTCATTTTTCAAGCCTTGGGTTTGTGTTTGAATGAATAGACTAACTTCATGTAATGACTTATG
>JBEIHC010000004.1:0-47200 GCA_040381555.1 Bacteroidia bacterium | reverse complement strand
GGTTATTGTTGGAGAGACTTTTTGACAAGGGACGCTTGCCAAGTCAAGGGACGCTTGCCAAGACAAGGGACGCTTGCCAAGACAAGGGACGCTTGCCAGAGGGGTTATTGTTGGATCGATTTTTTGACAAGGGACGCTTGCCAAGACAAGGGACGCTTGCCAGAGTGTGGTCAAAGTTAGACCGACTTTTTGACAAGGGACGCTTGCCAAAGTGGTTAAAGTTGGATCGACTTTTTGACAAGGGACGCTTGCCAGACCTCTACAACTCTATCCTTAAATCTTTTCTCTATCAAGCAGGATCTCTTTCTGAATTCAACTCTCAAAAAAGACTCACGATTCCAAAATGAACCCTTGGCCTCGATGGAGAAAATGGAATGTCCCCTACTTTTCCAGTGGCAAAAGTTAAATTTAAAATGCCTGCTTTGGTATCGAAATTAATGCCAGCACCTATTCCTGTGGGTGAAGAAATCTCTTTCAAACCAGGCTCCCGCCATTCCAATCGCCCCTGGTCACAAAACACAAATAAGTTGGAGTTTTCATCCAGAAGAAACCGATATTCGAAGGTGAAAATAGTATAATATCGAGCAAAAAACTGATTTTCATTGAAGCCTCTGAGGCTTCTGGCTCCTCCAATTTGTGCCAATTCATTTCGGAAATATTGTACTTGGTCCAGACGAAAAGACCGATTGGATAATAGAAATACATTTCTGTTGATAGGAGAGAAAAACCATTGTACTTCAAGTTGTACTTCTCGAGCAGGATATTTTAGTTGAATGGAGGCATAATCAAATGAATCTAATCCCGGATTACGACGAATGGTACGATTCCCTGCGCCGGCATCCAACCTAAATACAAGACCCTTAGAGGGGTTAATTCGGTAATCTAGTTTTTCATATTCAAAACCAAATCCCAGTGTAGTTTCATAGCTATCCAATATAGGTGGGGTTGACCGGGAATTACGCCAAGGAATAGTAGAGAGCAAAACAGATGTTTTATTTCGATACCAGCCTTTAATTTGTACCCGCTGGCTTAGCATCCAAGAGGGAGTGACCTTAAAAAATCGATTAAGGAAAGTTGTGTCCTGCTTGAGCAAGCTCAACTCAGTTTCTATTTTCAGCGGTAAATTGAATAACCAAGGCTGCTGATATTTTAACGCTAATCTTTGGGATAGGGTGGGTAATTGTTCAAACTTTAAGGACAGAATCTCCCCAGACGAAAAAGGGCTAACTAGAACAAAATCCAATAGCCCGGTAACTTGAATTTTTGCGGTATTGTCTACTGGGGGAAGCAGCCCAATTAAGCCATCAAATCGGCTGGCTTTTCTTGCCTCTATGGGAATCCGCAATTTTACTTTGCCATCCAGACTAAATATTTCTTCTGGCTTTTTAACTCTTTGATAGTAAATAGAATTATTAAGTATTCCGGGTATTTCTTTTATTTCAGAATAGCGATATAGTTGACCCGGATGAATACGCATCAAATTTTGGACAAACTTTGGATTTTCACGAATTTTTCCCTCCAAAATAATACTGTCAACATAGTAAATGGAGCCTGGATCCAAGGCGTACTGAAACCGAACTAATGTCGTCTTTAGGGTAGAATCCGGAATGATTTCTGTTCGCTCTTCTTTTAAGGAAGCAAAAGGGTAACCCCGATTTTGATAGTAAGATAGGAGAGAGGAAAAATGACTTTCTGTTCTGACTTTTGAATATACCTGTCGCTTTTTCATAGCTCCAGTTAAATGGGATTCTTGCCAGGCCTCCGGACTAACTCCTGTGATATTCATACTATTCATTCGGAATTTCCAGCCTTGAAAAAAATGAATCTGCAAGGAGTCTCCCTTTAGCCCGACGCTGTCAATACTGGCACCTGCATACCCTTGTTCCTTAAAATAGCCTTCAACTTTTTGCAGGATAGGATTTATGGAAGTTGTATCTGAAAGGTGAAGTAATTTGCGATTGGCTTTCTGCTGAAATCTCAGAGGTAAGTCTCCCGTCCAGACTATATATTGAAATTGGTGTCGAAGAATAGCTGATTTTAGTTGGGTACTATCGGGGACGGAATCCTCATAAACCAGATTTTTGGTGCTAATCGGATGGATGAATTCGGGAGAAATCTTTCCAATAACATTTGCCGAGAGAATTGTGCACCCCAAAAGCCAAAAAAATCCAAGACCCAACAAGCGTACCATTTTGCAAGTTACGGAAGGGGTTTATAGGCTGCTGCAGCCAAGTGCAATTATTTATCGAGATTTTTTAAATATCCAGGTCCTCCAAAGAGACCCACTTGCCTGAGTATGTGCTGCTTTCGAGATTGAACATACCCAGAGGGTTTGCCAGCAGTCATTTTGATTGGGTTGGGCAATACAGCCGTGATAAGTGCTGCTTGTTCTGCATTGAGTTTTTTGGCGCTGGTTTTAAAGTGTTTTTGAGCAGCCGCTTCTGCTCCAAAGCAGAGTTTTCCAGTTTCAGCGATATTCATGTACACTTCCAAAATGCGCTTTTTACTCCAAAATACTTCAATCCAAAAGGTAAACCAAGCCTCCAACCCTTTGCGTAAATAGCTTCTTCCAGGCCATAGGAATAAATTCTTTGCCACCTGTTGCGTCAGGGTACTGGCTCCCCGCTTCTTTTTACTCTTTTTATTGTGCTCAACAGCTTTCTCCAAAGCTTTGAAGTCAAATCCAAAATGCTCGAGGAATAGTTGATCCTCAGAGGCAATCATGGATATGGGTAGGTTAGGCGAAATATCTTCATAAGACTTCCATTTATACTGAATTTCAGAGCTCTTCGAATTATCTATAATTGCTTCCGTTTTTCGAATCAACATAAGCCAAGTAAAAGGAACTGGTATCCATTTAAATACTAGTACGCCTAAAAAGGTGGCTGCTAGAAAACCCAAGATGATTCTTTTTAACCAGAGAATTGCCCTTTTCATGGAAGTGATTTTGTTCAAAATCCCCGAATGCATCCTATTTAGATGGATTCGGGGATTCTGATGGGTAAAGTGAAATTATTTAGTATTCTCGATTTTAATCAGTTCAACCTCAAATACCAATGTGGCATCTGGACCAATGATTTCTCCGGTTCCCTGAGGGCCATAGCCTAAATCTGGAGGAATAACCACTTCCCACTTGTCTCCTTCTTTCATATTCTGAAGTGCTGTCTGCCAGCCTTTGATAACTCCATTTACTGGAAATTTAACAGGCTCGCCGCGTTTGAAGGAACTGTCAAACTCCTGCCCATCAACCAAATGACCTAAGTAATGTACAGTAACAACATCTGTTTCCTTAGGAGTTTTTCCTGAGCCAGATTTGATTACTGTGTAGAGAATTCCACCTGGTAAGGTTTTTACACCAGCTTTTTTAGCATATTCTGCTCGGAAATTATCACCGTTCAATTTGTTTTGCTCAGCCTTTACAGAGTTTTCCTGTTGTCTTTTTTCCATATCGCGCTGATTCAGGCGTTGGTTCAATGCCATCAAGATATCACGAGATTGATCAGCCGTTAGGAAGGAAGCTGAATCCATAGCTGCCTGAAGACCTGCAGCAACCATCATAGGATTCACTTCTAAACTTTGACTACGAAAGCTATTGCCGATATTCGCTCCTAAAGCATAAGAGATAGAATCCGTTTCTGTTTTTAGATCTTCGGCGACAACCGTAGGAACCTTTGTTTGGCAGGCAAAAAGCAGTACCGTACTGAGAATGCCTAATGTGAGTACAATTTTTGTGTTCATGTTTCTGTGTATTTGAAGAGGCGAAATTACGCCTATTTATGAAAACCTGGTATGAAGATGATTACTTGCACCGTGGATTTGAGTAATTTTGCGTTTTATTGTAAAATTCAAGCATGGTTACGGTTTCCAATTTATCCCTTCGCTACGGCAAACGAGTTCTTTTCGAGGAAGTAAATCTCAAGTTTATCCCCGGTAATTGTTATGGCGTTATTGGAGCCAATGGAGCCGGTAAATCTACTTTTTTGAAAATTCTCTCCGGAGAAATAGAGCCTACTACAGGCCAAATTTCTATTGATAAAGGTGCCAGAATGGCTGTCCTTAAGCAAAATCACTTTGAGTTTGATGAAGTGCCCGTGCTAGAAACCGTTCTTCGTGGACATCAGCATTTATGGAACATCATGCAGGAGAAAGAATCTCTATATGCAAAAGTAGATTTCTCTGATGCCGATGGGGAAAGAGTTGCACAACTTGAATCTGATTTTGCAGAAATGAATGGGTGGAATGCTGAAAGTGATGCTGCTTCCCTTTTGTCTGGTTTGGGAATTTCTGAATCTGACCACTATCGATATCTGGGAGAACTCTCTGGGCCAGAAAAAGTAAAAGTACTCCTGGCTCAGGCTTTATTCGGTGACCCTGATATCCTCTTACTCGATGAGCCAACCAATGATCTGGATGTCCATACCATCGCTTGGTTGGAGAACTTTCTGGCTGATTTTAAAAATACCGTGATTGTGGTTTCTCATGATCGACACTTCCTCGATGCCGTGTGTACTCATGTGGCAGACATAGACTTTAGTAAGATCCAAATCTTTACTGGAAATTATTCCTTCTGGTATGAATCCAGCCAGCTCGCCTTGCGTCAAAAGCAGGACCAAAATAAAAAGATGGAAGACAAGAAAAAAGAATTGCTGGAGTTTATCGCCCGCTTTTCTGCCAATGCTTCTAAATCTAAGCAAGCCACCAGTAGAAAGAAAGCACTGGAAAAATTGAATATTGAAGAGATTAAACCCTCTAGCCGCAAGTATCCTGCCATCATCGTGAAGCCAGAAAGAGAAGCTGGGGATCAAATTCTATCTGCCGAAAACTTGGCCTTTTCTCTCGAAGGAAATACCTTGTTCTCTACTGTAAGCTTCTCCGTCAATAAAGGGGATAAGATTGCCTTTATCGCCAATGACCAGTTAGCGGTCAGTTCCATTTTTAGAATTCTAGCCGGTGAAGAAAAAGCCAATTCTGGTGAGTTTAAATGGGGCGTGACCATCAAGTATGCCTACTTACCCAATGAAAATGCAGCCTACTTTACCAGTGATTTGAATTTGATTGATTGGCTGAGACAATATTCAGAAGAAAAAGACGAAACTTTTATTCGGGGATTCCTAGGTAAAATGTTGTTCTCCGGTGAGGAAACGCTGAAGAAAACTCAGGTACTATCCGGAGGAGAAAAGGTACGATGCATGCTTTCCCGAATGATGCTGATGGCTCCGAATTTGCTGATTCTCGATGAGCCAACCAATCACTTAGACCTCGAATCCATTACCGCTTTCAATAATGCCTTGATTGATTTCAAAGGAACAGTCCTCTTTACCTCTCATGACCACACCTTTGTACAAACAGTCGCCAATAGAATTGTTGAGATTTTCCCAACAGGATGTATTGATCGGCAAATGACTTATGATGAGTATCTGGAAAATCCTCAAATTGCTGAACAAAGGGCAAAACTAAGCAAGGGATAAGAGTTTTGAGTTTTTAATTTGCAGTGAGGAATACTAACGAATTTCGGTTTCTGTGTTGGAATTGCTCCGCTGTAAATTACTTGTAATATCCTTCTTTCAATAAAAAATCCTTGACAGCATCCGGCACTAAATAGTCAATCGGTTTATTGTTTTTGATAAATTTTCGCACTAAAGTAGAGGAGAGTTCTATTACTGGAGCCTCTATCAGTTGAATACCGGGGTGCTCCGGAAAAGGGTTTTGCTGATGCCCCACTCTGGGATATACCAGCAGAGCATAGCGTTCTAAAATCAGTTCATAGTGTTTCCATTTGGTGAACCCTTCTAGATTGTCAGCCCCTAGGATTAGGGAGAATGTTCGATTGGGATATTTTTCCTCCAAATGGGTTAGCGTATGAATGGTATAAGACGGTTGGGGTAAGCCAAATTCAATGGAGCTGGCACGCATACCCTCATGTTTTTGCAAGGCAAGTTCTACCATGTGCATCCGCTCATACTGATTCAAAAGGGAGCTTTTTTCTTTGAGTGGATTATGAGGGGAAACAATAAACCAAATTTCATTGAGATCTGTCAGATTCAGTAGAGTACGGGCCAAAATTAAATGCCCGTGATGAATCGGGTTGAAGGATCCAAAGAAAAGCCCGATGTTCATTCTGGTAGATTCAAAAAATCTCGTATAAGTTGAGTGGTTTCTTGGATGGCTGTTTCCAAATCTTCATTGTAAACCATCCGGTCAAATTCAGGTGCCCGTTCTAACTCTTCCATTACACGGGCCATCCTCTTGTCAATCTCTGCCGGATCTTCCGTACCTCTTTTTTCTAGTCGCTCCCTGAGAGCTTCCGGGGAAGGAGGCATAATAAAAATTGCTAGGGCTTCCCCTTGATAATGCCGCTTGATGTTCAGACCTCCCTTTACATCCACATCAAATACAGCAGAATTTCCGTGGGAAATAATCCTATCTACTTCTGTGAAAAAGGTCCCATAAAACCTACCAGGATACACTTCCTCCCATTCCAGAAAGGAACCTTTCTGTACATAGTGTCTGAATTTTTCTTCCGACAAAAAATAATAATCTCTACCATTAATTTCATGCTCGCGCTTGGGACGAGTTGTAGCGGATACCGAAAATTCCAGGCAACTCAGTCTGCGAAGTACTTCATGCACTATCGTTGTTTTTCCCGCTCCACTGGGGGCTGAGAAAATGACGATTCTGCCTTTGCGGAGTGGAGGAGTGGTCATACAATATTGGCTGTTTGTTCTTTTATCTTTTCTAATTCATCTTTCATGCCTACTACCAGTTTCTGAATGGAGGCATCATTGGCTTTGGATCCCAAAGTGTTTATTTCCCTACCCATTTCCTGAGAAATAAATCCCAGTTTTTTACCCGGCATTTCTTCTGTTTCTATCGTTTTTCGGAAATAGTCTAGATGAGCCTGTAGACGAATTTTCTCCTCCGTAATGTCTAATTTCTCTATATAGAAAATCAACTCCTGCTCAAATCTGTCCCGGTTAATGTCTTCCCTTCCTAAATATTCACGCAAGTGTTGCTGCATCCGCGTGCGTATGTGTTCGGTCCTTTCTTGTTCATAGGGAAGGACGGCCTTTAAATATTGCTCAATAAGATTGCACCTCAATTGCATGTCTAGCTCCAATACATGCCCTTCTTCTTTACGGTTCTCAATCATCACCTGACAAGCCTGATGAATGGCCTGTAGTAAAGGTTCACGAATGGATTCATCAGTGGCAGATGCCTGATTTATGACTACTCCGGGTAGGGGCAGAATATCAGATACTCTTACCCTAGTTTTAATGCCTAAGTCCTTGCGGATATCTTGAAGTTGCTCATAATACCCCTTGAATGCCTGAGCATCTAGTTGCTGACTCAGATCTGCTGTGATACCCTCTAAAGTAATCTGAACAGAAACCTTGCCTCTGATCAGTTCTCTTGAAAGCATGCCGCGGATTTCATTTTCTAATACCGCATCCTGAAAAGGCATTTTTAAAAATATTTCCAAAAATTTGCTGTTCAGGGAACGCAATTCTACTAGTACCGCTCCCCTGCTCCCAGCCGCTCTTCCGGCACCATATCCTGTCATTGATTGTATCATATTCCGCTATACAGTAAATAAATTTATTTATTATGCATTCTTACCTGCAATAACCCACACAAACTCCGATGGATTTAAGTACTTTCTTGAATAATTCTGGATGTCTGCCGGAGTTAAATCTTTCATTTCCCGAAATGCTCGGTCAAAATCAGCTAAGTCCAAGTCATTCACCCAAGCATTTTTCAGCGTTTCTCCCAATTGAAAAAGCGTTTCTCTTCTCGAAAGTACCAAGCCAAGGAAATAATTTCGAGCTGTTTCCAACTCCTCAAAACTTACCGGTTCCTCCCGCATACGCTCTATCTCCAAATGAATCTCCCGAATACAGGGTTCAACAAAATCATGCCCCACATCCGTACCAATGGAAAAAGAACCTGAATGTCTCAACGCATTAAGGGAGCAACCAATTCCATAGGTGTAGCCTTTTTCCTCCCGAATGTTTTTCATTAATCGGGATCCAAAATATCCTCCCAAAATAATACTCGTCATCAAAAGAGGATAATAATCAGCATGGTTTCTGGAAATAGAAGGGACGCCGGCTCTAATGGTAGATTGTAATGAATCGGCTACCGGAAAATGGTGAATGCCCGTTTCTGTTGGAAACAGGGTCCCGGCAGCAAGTGATGCCTGCTGTGTGGGCAAATAGGTCATTTTTCCGAATGCTCCATTTAATACATCCAGCAAGGTATCCGTTTCATATTTCCCGGAACAGAGAATCACTGCAGGTCCTGGCCTGAAGAAGGTATGATAACAAGCCCGTAACTGATCATGCTGTATAGCTGTCAGTTCTTCTCGTCCGGTCATTCTGCCATACGGATGTTGAGAGCCAAATAATAAACGGGAGAAATTTCTTCTTGCTACATAACCAGTCTTCTTTTCTTCTACTGAAAGTTGTTGCAGACTTCTTTGACGGTATTGAGTAAACTCTTTTTCCGGAAAAGATGGATGCAGCAGCATTTCCTGGAGTAAATCCACGGTTTTATCCAAATGCCGAGTGAGGGTAGTCAGAGAAAAGGAAGTAGATTCAAACCCAGACTCAATGTCGACTGACGCACCATAAAAATCCAGTATTTCAGCGAAAGCAAGACTATCATAGCTTCGGTTGCCTTCCTGCATCATACGAGAAGTTACCTGAGTAAGACCAGATTGGTTTTCAAATGAATGACCGGCACGATAAACCATTTGTATCTCCACCAAATCTTCCCTGCCAAATGGCAGATGGATAACTGGAATTCCATTACTCAGAGTCTCCTTGAATAGGCGAGGAAAAGAGCTCAATTGTACCTTTCCTGCCGGGGGTGCTTGTGTTCTGTCAATGGCCATCTTTCGGTAGATAATATAGGGTGGAACAGTTTTCAGGAATGAGATACTGGGCTACAACCCGGTGTATGTCTTCCCGAGAAACATTTAGGTAATGATCTAATGCCTGATTAATCATTTCTGGATTGCCCAAGCTGTCATAAATCGCCAGTGAAAGTCCGATATTCATCAGGGTGGTAAATTCAGTTTCTGCGGTAGCCTCTGCCTTGTTTTTAATTCTTTGCAAATCTTTTTCGCTTACCTCCATCAGGTTATCCAATACCCGACGAACCCCCTCTTCATAGGCTTCAATAGATTTGCCCGGAGCAACTTTTCCGTCCAGTGAAATCATGCCAGGGTCGTAAGCATTCCAAGAAAAAGCCGCAGCACTTTGGGCAATTTCCGTTTCTTTTACTAGGTACTGAAACAACTTTCCACTCCTTCCACCACTGAGTAAATCTGTGATTAAATCAAGTGCGTAGTAATCCGGATGTATGCGTTCTGGAATATGCCAGGCTTTATAAATGGCTGCCAATGGTACTTCTCGATGAACCGTTAGGTTTCTCGCTTCAGTCTGAGCAGGCTCTTGAGGTAATAATTTTTTCTTCAGACTTCGGGTAGGAATTTCCCCAAACCATTTTTCTGCTAATCGAATTACTTCAGAGGTTTTGACATCTCCCGTTACGACCAGTGTGGCATTATTCGGAGCATAAAAACCATAGAAAAAGTTAACTACTTCTTCCAAGCTGGCTTCTTCAATATGGCTAATTTCTTTGCCGATTGTTGGCCAGCGATAGGGATGCACCTGGTAGTGTAAGGGCCTCAATAATAAATGGGCATCACCATAAGGCTGGTTCAAATAGCGTTGTTTGAATTCTTCAATAACCACACTCTTTTGCACATCCAGACTTTTTTGAGAAAAATCCAGTTCTAGCATACGATCGGATTCCAGCCAGAAAGCTGTTTCCAACTGATGTGCCGGTAGGTTGACATAGTAGTTGGTGATGTCGTTTGTGGTGAAGGCATTGTTCTCTCCACCCGCTTTTTGAAGGGGCGTATCATAAGATGGGATGTTACGGGATCCCCCAAACATGAGGTGCTCAAAGAGATGGGCAAAACCTGTGCGGTTTGGGTCTTCATCTTTGGCTCCAACCCGGTATAGTACATTGACATTGACCCGGGGGATGTGGTTTGCCTCATGCACGATGACGCGCAATCCATTGGCTAACACATTGACTGAATATTCTATTTTTTTCATCCGCGTAACGATTCCGCTAAAATGTAAAATTACAATTTAAACCTCGATAGGATAGGTTTTGGGTAAACTTTGTCAATCCCAATTCTGGCTAAGTTGAATTCACACAAAATTCAGCCTTACTGACTTATTCTACTTCTTGTTTTCCGAAATGGAACTACTCTTGGGTATTGGAAACCTCAACCGCCATTCGTTGAAATAGAACTTCATGAAATGGTCAAATGATTTTGGGCCGCATTCTTCATAATTGTATTGCATGCGGCTCCATTCCTCCGGAAGTTCCTGACGAAATTGCTCCCAATGGATTTTCTTTTTGGTGAAAAATTCTTCCAGACTCATATAAATGCCTTACAAAACTAACAGGCTTTTCATTACCCTGCCCTTACTTTGACCTCAATTGCGTAAATTCGCTGTATGGATACCCTCAAAAACTCAGGAATCAAACCATATATTAAGCACCTACTTTGGATGGTTTTGATTTTGAGTTTTGCTATTCCTCAGATGCACTGTAGTACTAAGAAGTATCATGGAAGAAAAAAGCGGTATAAATATCACCGGAAGAAAGTCTCTCATCGCCAAAAAAGAAAATGCCCCTGCGTAGAGAACCGGATTCAATATGAACCCAATGATTCCCCAAGCATAGGGCATTTCGTTTCTTAAATATTACTCTTTTCTAAATCGAATAGCAGGTGTTCCGGAATTTGGCATTTGCAAGAGGTAAATGCCTGTGGGAAGGGCGCTAATATTTAAACTGTTTTCTCCCGCTTGTAGTAAGCCATTTCTCAAAACACGACCTGTTAAGTCACTTACGACATAAGCCTGAGTGGAATTTTGATTCCATTCAAAGATGATCTTATCTTGTGCTGGATTGGGCCATAGATGTAAGGAAGATTCCAGTTCCCGGGATTCTATAGACGAAGGACCTGTTGGCGTGCAATGATACACATCCATCCGAAGGTCAGATTGCATATAGGTGCAGATTCCAGTAGAGGTACTGGTTACAAATACCCCAAAACTCGGGTCATTCACAATAGCAGGGGTAAGTACAGCCCCCCAGGCATCACTCGAATTTCCGAAAGTGTCCGTATAGAATACTCCTGAAGAGTCCCATTTTACCTGACCGATAACAGATCCATTATAAGCTAACTGAAGTGTGTCGGTCATATATGAACCACTATTGCAGGCTCCGCTGGTCTTGCGAACCCTTACCCCGGTAATCTGAGCTGTTGCCGGAATCGCGAAATTCATATCCTGAAAGTATAGGTGATTGGCAATACAGTTGATGGCGCAAGAAACTGTAATAGGACCATTGGTAAACTGGGAACCATTATGAATCAAAGGATTGGTTATGGAATAAGATCCGGTTGAACCTGGGCGGGCGACAATACTGACACTGTCCGGAATCCTGCCTGTGTCCTGCCCTGCAATACAGTTGTAGTAAACTCTTAACTGAACATTCCAGTGAGCATAAGTGCAGATGCCTGTTCCTGTACTTCGAATAATTACTCCAAAACTTGGATCATTCAGTAGTGCGGGTGTAAGTACAGTACCCCATAAATCAGTAGAAGACCCTAATGTGTCAATCTCAGACATGCTCGCTGTGTCACGCTTGAAGGTCCCAATATTAGTATTGTTATGAGCTAGGAATAGAGTATCTACCATAAATGACCCAGAATTACAGGCGCCACGCGAATGAATCAGCTCAACTCCTGTGATGCTTACCCCCGTTGGGATGTTCATTCCAAAGTCATAGAAATATAAATCATCTGCCCGGCAATTCATGATGCAAGACATTGTTATGGGTGTATTGCCAAATTGTGTCCCATTATGATTCAAAGGGTTGGAAATGGTAAAGGATCCAGTGGAACCAGGTCGGGAAATGTTTTTGGCACTATCAGGTGCATGCAAACTGAATGTCTGGGAGATTAAACAAACAGGCAGAGTAAGAAAAGCCAGTAGTATCAATAATTGTTTCATAATGGTATAAATGTCCCTCAAAGCTATTGCAAAAATCTGCTATTCAAAAATAAACTCAATTGTATGGTAATTATTCCGGGCTTAATGGGATTTGGGTAATTGGTTTGGCAAAACGGATGTCAGGATAAAACAAAAAAGCCTCAGGAAACTGAGGCTTTTTTGTTTAGGTAAGTCTACATTATCGGATAATCAGTTTTCGGTTTACCACCGCTTCTCCTTTTCGGATGTTTAACAAATACACTCCGGAGGCGAAACGAGATAAATCTACTGTTTTATCCATAGTACCAATATTCATTTCTTCTTTACCAATGAATATCGCCTTACCGCTCAGATCAGTTAGACTATACTCCATTGGGCTGTTATTAGTAGAATTTACCCGAATGTGGAACACCCCATTTCCTGGATTAGGATATACCTCTAAGGATTGCAAATCATCAGCAAGAGGATCAACTTGAGTCATAACCTGAATCAGGAAGCTATCCCATCCACAGGCATTATAAGCATAGAGAACAACAGTATAGATGCCCCCTTGGGTATAGGAATGAGTGACATTGGTAGAAGTGTACTCCGTGCCGTCTCCCATTTTCCATAGATAGGCATTTGCCCGAATACTGGTATTGTTGTAATTGACAGTTGATCCTAATAAGGTTGGGGTGAATCCTGCTAATGGAGGAAGGCTATCTACTGCAACAACTGCTCCGTTCATTAAAGTATCAGTGCAGATACCCAAGGTTACCACAACATTATAGGTGCCTGCATTGCTGGCAGAATAGAAGGGAGCTGTCGCCCCATTGATGATATTACCATTTCTCAACCAAACATAAGTATAGCCAGATTGTATGGTTCCGGGAGCAGTGAGTAATACATTATCGCCAACACAGAAATTGAGATTTCCAGTTACGGATAGGGAGGCATTGGGAGAGGGGGATACGACCACATTTGCGGAAGCAGCGGAATCGGCACATCCAATTCCATTAATTACTCTAACAGAATAAAGTCCACTGATAGCTACAGTTAGATTGGTGGTCGTTTCTCCAGGGATTTGTATTCCATTGCGATACCACTGGTAAGAAATACCTCCGGTTATGGATAAATCGATAGAATCACCAGAACAGAGTGTTAGCGGGCCAGAGGCTACAACAGGAGCATTCGGAGCTGGATTTACATTGAGCAAAATGGATGTAGTAGTGGAATCTGAACATCCAGGATTAGAAATTTTAACTGTGTAGTTACCAGACACATTGGCAGAGTAAACATTAGAGGGCCCGGAAGATACTTGCGTTCCATTACGATACCATCTATAATTCTGAGCACCAGAAGGTAAGGCCTCAATCAGCAATGGGTTGTTTGAACAAATTGTGTATGAGCCGCTCTGAATAGTTGAAGCTACCAAAGGTTGAGCTATTACTAAAAAGGGAGTGCTCAAAGTATCTGAACAAGGGCCATTGGAGACAATCACATTGTATTGACCCGGGTCTGTACCATTTACGGTAAGGGTGGTTCCGATTGCACCCGGGATGGGCGCCTGGTCTTTGACCCATTGATAGGATAATCCTCCACTAGCAGTAAAGGTGACATTGCCTCCTGGGCAAATAGTAGTTGTACCACTTGTGGTGGCTGAAGCAACAGGGGTGGGATTCACCGTTACGGTAATGCCAACAGCTGTGGAATCAGTACATCCAGGCCCTGGACTAGACACTACTACAGTGAATAGTCCGGAGGATGTTGCTGTGTAGGAGCCTGTTGTCCCATTCGGAATCAACACATTATTATCATACCATTGGTAAGTACCTGCACCTTGAGTAACTGGAGAAAGTACCACACTGCCTCCCCCGCAGAATGTTAAGGGACCGCTGGCATTAACAGTTGCATTCATTGCTCCAATTGCCAAAACAAATGGGGGATTCATAGTATCGATACATCCCGAGGCAAATTCTATTTCAACACCGTATGAACCATTCACAATCGCAGTATATTGTTGATTGGTTTCCCCAGGCAACAAGTTGTTATCTTGGAACCATTGATAACGAACACCATTAAGGCCATTTAATACTACTGGACCGGTACACACTGCTGAGGGGCCAGGGTTTAATAAACCTGCTGACTGAACATTTACTATAGTAGGCACAATAGTAGAATCTGGGCAACCAGAACTATTGAACACCTTAACTGTATAACTTCCTTGGGAAGTTGCATTGTAGTTCGAATTGGTTGCACCGGAAATTAAATTGCCATTCAGATACCATTGTTGAGTGGTTCCTCCAGAGGCAGTTAGGGTAACGCTTCCTCCATTACAAAATGCCAAAGGTCCCCCAGAGGTAATGGAGGCTGTTGCACCGGGAAGTAAGGTAACTGTTACCCCGGCTAAAGTAGAGTCGGTACAGGCACTGCTATTCGAGAGTTTGACAGTGTAAGCCCCCCCTAATATCGCATTGTGAGAACTAGAAGTAGCTCCAGGTATAGGCGAGCCATTTCGATACCACTGATAAGTATTGGCGGAACCTGTAGTAAGCGTAACTGAGTTGCCTATACAGAAGGCTACAGGACCGTTTGCTGTTATGGTCGCAGAAGGCTGAGGCCCCATCTCAATTGGTTTGGTATCAGAGCAGAATTGCGTACCTCTCCAACGAGATAATCTTCCCGTCATTGTGCCTGAATATGGATTTGCTCCAGGATAGATATGAGTTGGACTTACTAAGGTATCATTCGGCGAGGCATCTCCATAACTCCAAACAAAGGTGCTATCAGAGAATGGGGGAGGAGCTGGGAATAAAGGGTTTAGCCAAACTAGGAAAGCGTGAAAGTTATAAAAACGACTGAAATAAATCGGGGAAGAGGTATTAGTGAAATTTACTGTGGTTGACCCAAAACAGGTAACGGAGGATGTGAAGTTTGCAGTAACGGAATAAGTAACTATTGGCTGCAAAAAGGCATCCGCATTAAAAGGTTGCCCCCCGACATTAAACTGCCAGCCGTGCTGCCAAGGATTGGTGGAAACGGTAAACTGAGCACAGGACAACCACTCATTTAACCCTGTTGTGAGGGGTGTAGCGCGATTGTCTCCACAATAAATTGAGGTTGGCTGCGAGTTGTTTTCTACGGTGATGACATATCCATTCCCCGGAGTAATGTTCACATTGGTAATAAAACTGGCGTATCTCCAGACCACAGAAGTATCTACATTCACCAAGATAGTCTGAAGCGGTGCTCCCGTTGGCATTGAATCCGTTCCCGCATTGTATATATTGCATGTTACCGAGTGTACGAAATTGCCCGCTGACTGTGGTAAATAAGCTATGAAACGGAAGCCGCTAACTGTCATGGCTTGAGGAGCAGGATACCATTGTCCAATAGAAACGGCTGAACCTGTACCAACAGTTAAGGCATAGGCACTATCATATGTATTGGTTGGGGTATTCTCAGCAACCCAAGCTTTTAGACTCAAATACTCTACTGTATCTGCAGTACAATTAGTCAAAGCTTGTACCGGTAGTGGCGCATTCCACCATCCTTTAGGATTTGTGGAACTAATGCCTGTCCTTGCAGATAGACTATTTCCGGTGTTTTTGGGGATATTCCGCACTCTCGCTTCCTGTGATAGAGCAATTCTTCCTCTGGAAATTTCAGAATAAGATGCCATCTGGGCATTATTTTGAGCATTTACCCACCCCATTGAGGCAAGTAGAGAAACGAGAAAAAGCGAATAAGCTGTTAAAAATTTCATATCGAAGCCTATTATTGAATGTTTATTTAATCAGAAAAGTATCTCACAGACCTATGTAGGCCCAATGGATTTGTAACCTTAAAAGTACAATCCCGACCGAGAAAAAACAAATATCTCGGAAAAATGGTAGAAAATAAGTCCTGAATGGAACGGATTGCCACTTGGCTGGATATTTTTATTGCGTGCTGCACGCCATAAGATTCGGCAATTTTTAGTTTTCTGCGCTCTTTGTAAGCCATACTTTCTAATTTTGACATTCTTCCTTACGCACGCTGCACGAGAAATGAACTTAAATATGACCACCCGAGTAAAAATTGAACTGGATCTCCTGATAAAAGCATACGAACTCATGAGTACGGCCGAGGAAATGGCCCTCATTTATGAAGAAAATCGTGAACTCTGCAAGTATGTCCATTCTACTTCCCGAGGTCATGAGGCTATTCAGTTGGCTTTGGCTTTTCAATTGTTACCTCAGGATTTTGTTGCCCCATACTATCGGGATGAGTCCATTCTATTAGGAATCGGCTTGAAGCCCTATGATCTTATGCTGCAGCAATTGGCAAAAAAGGATGACCCATTTTCTGGAGGGCGAACTTATTACGGACATCCCAGTTTGAGAAGGCCTGATATGCCCAAGATTCCCCATCAATCCTCTGCCACTGGAATGCAGGTTATTCCCACAACGGGTATTGCTCAAGGTATAAAATATCTGGAAACTCAAGGATTATCAGACTCCACTCTTGAACACGCCCCTATAGCGGTTTGTTCTCTGGGAGATGGTGCCATTACGGAAGGGGAAGTTTCAGAAGCCTTTCAAATGGCTGTATTGCACCAGTATCCTATCTTGTATTTAGTGCAAGATAATAATTGGGGTATCTCGGCAACCGGAGCCGAAATGCGTAATATGAACGCTATTGAATTTGCTAAGGGGTTTAAAGGCTTAGAAACTGTCCGAATAAATGGGGCTGATTTTATTGAGTCCTATGTGACTTTGTCTAAAGTAATTGAAACCATTCGAACCGAACGCCGGCCTTTTCTGGTTCAGGCAGATGTCCCATTAATTGGGCATCATACCTCTGGGGTGAGAAGAGAATGGTATCGCCCGAAGGAGGATTTGGAACTCGCTATGTCCCAGGATCCAATTCCTTTTCTTCGAAATGAATTGATTCGAATTGGCGTTGATTCCGAAAAGTTGGATGAAATAGCTCAGACAGCCAGGCAACTTGCTCGGGAAGATTTTGAGCGTGCAAAAGAAGCAGAAGATCCTTCCCCTGAAGATTTAATGACGCATATTTTTGCCCCTACTCCCATTACCGAAGAAAAGGGTATGCGCAAACCTGAAAATGGAAAAGAAGTGGTGATGGTAGATGCAGCTTTACATGCGGTGGATGAAATCATGCGCAAACATCCCGAAAGCCTGCTTTATGGTCAGGATGTAGGGGGGGGATTGGGAGGTGTATTCAGAGAAGCTGCGCTGCTGGCAAAAAAATATGGAGATAAAAGAGTTTTTAATACCCCCATTCAGGAAGCTTATATTATCGGGAGTACGGTTGGAATGTCAGCAGTCGGATGCAAGCCCATTGTCGAAGTACAGTTTGCTGATTATATTTGGCCTGGATTAAATCAGCTTTTTACCGAAGTCAGCCGATCCTGCTATTTGACCAATGGGAAATGGCCTGTTCAGACATTAATTCGTGTGCCCATTGGAGCTTATGGAAGTGGAGGGCCCTATCATTCCTCGAGTGTGGAGTCTACGGTACTAACAATTAAGGGAATAAAAGTCGTCTATCCTTCCAATGCTGCGGATATGAAAGGTCTCTTTAAAGCCGCTTTCTATGACCCTAATCCGGTCGTGTTTTTTGAGCACAAAGGGTTGTACTGGTCTAAAGTGCCCGGCAGCCAGGAAGCACGCACCATTGAGCCTGATGAGGATTATATTATTCCTCTTGGGAAAGCCCGTCAATATCAGGAGGCTTCCCAACAAGCAATTGAAAACGGTGAATCCTGCGTGGTCATTACTTATGGAATGGGAGTTCATTGGGCAAGAAATGCCTCAAAAGAAATGAAAGACCAGGTAGAGATTTTGGATTTGCGCACTTTGCAACCCGTCGATTGGGAAGCGATAATTTCGAGTATTCGTCGCCATGGAAAAGCTTTGTTTCTTACCGAGGAAGCGTTAGAAAATTCCTATGCAGAATCATTGGCAGGACGCGCTGCTCAGGAATGTTTTCAAATTTTGGATGCTCCCATCATGACTATGGGATCAGCTAATAGTCCGGCAGTACCATTAAATGCTACACTCGAGAAAACCATGCTCCCCAATGCTGATAAGGTAAAAGCTAAAATCGAAGAATTACTGAATTGGTAAAAAGAGAAAGCAGTTGCGCTGATAAAATCCCGCCAAAGAGAAATCGAATGCTTTAAGGATAATCAACCTTATTTTTTCAATTCTAGGTTCAAACCTTCCACCACCTGAGTAGTAATATCTAGGCTGTCATTGGCATACAGCACAGATCCTCCGGGGGAATACCCCAAAATATATTGGACATTTTTTCCTGCTGTATAGCGTTGTAAAAAGTTATAGATGGAATCATAGATTTGCTTGTTCAATTTACTTTCCTGTTCCATGAGTTGACCTGCTAATTGCTCCCTCAGCATCATCAGTTTTTCTTCTTTTCTGCCAAGCTCTTCTTTTCTTTTATCCACTTGGCTTTGCGTCATGCCTCCATATTGTTGTTGAAATTCCATAACTTCTCGTTCTAAATTAGCAGCTTGTGATTGCATGCTTCCTTCGAGGCGCGCCTGCTCTTGCTCTAATTGGGCTTTGGATTCCTGAAACAATTGATAATTCGTTAATAAACTATCTGTATTTAAATATAAAACGGGTTGTCCCGTCAAGTTAGCAGGCAGGGAATAATTTACTCCTATGGGGCTGGCACTAAAGTGAAGATAGTACAAGACTGCTACTGCAATGAGTAATACGATATTCAAGATTAGAGAGAGTTTGTTCATGCTGTAAAATTAGAAACTTCCTGCTTGTGGTAGATACGGTTTCCGGAACTTTGGCGCTCTTAATTACGATTTTGCTGAAATTTTGATTATTTTAGAAGAATGAAAGCTTTGATTGTAGGATTATGCCTCCTGTTTCCAATCATACTTTCTGCTCAATATCAACGAGTGGCAGGTATAGGTATAACCCATGGCCTAGCGGCAACAAAAATTCCTGTTCAATGGAGAAAAGAGCCAGTCAAAGGGAAGGTGGAGCCAATATTCGCAAATGAGCTAAATCCTTTGATTAGACGACTGGAATCCAGCCTTCGAAAGTACCCGGAGCATATTTTGAAAGAAAGCCTAAGTGAAATCTTATTGGTGCGGCATCTGATCTTTTTTGAGCACTATTATCCGGGTACCTATACACATAATCGGATCTGGCTCGCATTTGCGGATTCTTCCAAGAATTGGTCCCCTGAGTTTCTAGAAAGTGTTTTCCATCGGGAATTATCTAGTATTCTACTGAATAATTATCCCCGTTATTTTAATAATACTGAGTGGGAGAACTTACTGCCTGAAGGGATGGAATGGCAGCAAGCAGACTATTTTTCATTTGATTCTGCTCAATTGGCCATAGAACCTGAATGGTTAGCCTTAGGTTTTCTCAATGCTTGGGCAGCTTCTTCTTTGGAAAATGATTTTAATGCCCTCTCTGCTCGCTTATTTTCTGGAAGCAAGGAGTTTTGGCATTGGGTAGATGAATATCCTGTTTTAAGGAAAAAGGTACTCCTTTCGGTACAGTTCTATTTTTCGTTGGATAATCGATTTACAGAAACCTATTTTCGTTCCCTTAACGCTAAGTAAGTAGAATGAACACGATTCTTAAATCCAACAGATATTTCCCCGAATCCAAGTATCTTTACCCTCCAAGAAATGAATGCCATGTTTAAAATAATCTTCTGTCTGTTTACCCTGAGTGGGATACTGTATGCTCAGAATCAGGACGTTTATATCAATGCCGGATTTAGGCGTATGGAAGAAGGAGATTATCAATCGGCATTGCTTTATCTCAATCGGGCAGTGCAACTTGAGCCTCAAAAGGCTAAAGGCTATTACAAGCGCGCCATTCTGAAACAACTAAAAGGAGATCTTAAATCTGCCATGTCAGATTTAGATACAGCCCTATTGAAAGAGCCTGATTTTAGCCCGGTTTATTTGTTGCGTGCCGAAGTATATGAAGGTATCGGTCAAAGAGAGATGGCTTTACGAGAGGTTAGCCGATATATTTTACAAAACCCGAGAGATATAAGTGGGTATGAATTTAAAATAGCGGTGCTCATCCGGGAGAATTCAGAAAGATCTGCCCTTTTAACCGCAGATGATATGGTCACCAATAACCCGGATTTGGCTGCTGGCTGGAAAATAAGAGCTCAACTTCGGGAAGCTCAGTTAGACGGTAAGAGTGCTTTGCATGATTATGATAAGTGCTTAGAATTGTCTGGTAAAGATTCCCTGTGTCTAATCAAAAGAGCCAATTTGCGTTTTGATATGGGGGAAATGCCTGGTGCTGCTCACGACTATGCACAATATCTTTCCCGATATCCGGACGATCCTATTTTATGGGTTAATTTATCAGAAGCTCGAGCTGAAATAAATGACACCTTGGGAGCTATTCGAGCCTTAGATTCGGCTTTGTTAAAGAAAGTGGATGATGCCGGATTATTTCTGAGTAGGGGTTATTATTTACTGGCTCAGAAAAAATATGAACCTGCAGAAATGGATTATATCCGGGCTTTAGATATGAATACAGAGGAGAGAGCCTTAGCCTTATTTAATAAAGGCTTGAGTGTTTTTTATCAAGGTCGCAAACAGGATGCCTGCAATGATTGGCAGGAAGCCGCTCAAGCAAATCCTCCCATCGAGGAAGCTAAGATTTGGATTAAAAAGCATTGTAAATAGGGGTTACTGCTTTAAGGAAGACTAAGAACTCATTTTCTTTCAATGGGCTAGTCAAAAAGAGTTAGGGGGGCAGTATGCTCTTCGGGGCGTAGCAATTCAGGCCCATTATTGGCAATTCGATTAACCCGACTACTCACAGAATAAGCTTCTGCCGTAAATGCACGAGATTGTTCACTTAGGTTAAGCCGCAATTCTGGATCTTGTCCATTTCGAAGCCATTCCTCCACGCCCTCCTGGTCTAAAATTAGGGGCATCCTTTCATGTAAGGTTCGAATAATTCCCTTGGGTTCAGTGGTAAGAATAATAAAAGCCGCATCTTGATCCAATGTCTGTGGCCTATAAATTCCCGCCATTCCATATAAGGGAAGGTGGGGGAAATGGATGTAGTAGGGGATTTTCTCCGAGCCTCTTTTTTTCCATTCAAAAAATCCAGTAGCTGGAATCACGCAGCGAAATCCGGAGGCCAGATGTTTAAAAGTGCTTTTACTTGTAACGGTTTCCGAACGCGCGTTTATCATAAAGGACTGCCCTCCGCCAGCAGGAATAGAAAACCCCCAACGCATAGGGGCAAACCAGGCATGATCTGTTTTTAATAAAACGGGCAAATCCTGTCCTGGAGAGGCATTCCAGGTTGGGAGTATTTTGACTCCTTCCGATTGGGCTCCAAACCAAGTTTCCAATTCTACCGGACTCACTGTTAAGGTGTATCTTCCACACATGCCTCGAAAATAGAAAGAAGTACAACAACGGAATTCGATTTATTCACAGGAAAACCATAGAGTGCGTATAGTCGGATTCAAGATTCAGTAAAAAATAGGACTTATTTCCCTTCACTTTCCTCAAATTTTGTCCGATTTATCCTGTCAAATTTCCGGTATCTTTACTATCATTCTATTTTTGCCTTTATGTCCAAGCCAAAGTTATTTTTGTTAGATGCCTTAGCCCTAATTTATCGGGCTCATTTTGCTTTTGTTAAAAATCCCAGAATTACCTCAACCGGGCTCAATACCTCCGCTGTTTTTGGTTTTACCAATAGTTTATTGGAGGTGCTTAATAAGGAAAAACCCTCGCATATCGGAGTTGCATTTGATACGGCAGCTCCAACTATGCGACATGATGCTTTTGCTGACTACAAAGCGCATCGTCAGGAAGTACCTGAAGATATTTTGATTGCCATTCCCTTAATTCAAAAATTACTCGATTCCCTCAAAATACCTGTATTGCTGATGGATGGATTTGAGGCAGATGATGTCATAGGTACCCTGGCTCAGCAAGCTGAAAGGGAAGGATTTGAAGTGTATATGATGACGCCCGACAAGGATTATGCTCAGTTGGTGACAGATGATATTTTTATTTACAAACCGGCTTCTTTCGGATCTGGCCCTGAAGTGTTGGATCGGACCAAGGTGATTGAAAAATATGGAGTGCCCCCGGAACAAATTATTGATCTATTGGGGCTAAAGGGAGATGCTTCCGATAATATCCCAGGTATTCCAAAAGTTGGAGATAAAACCGCATTAGAACTAATACGCACTTTTGGCTCCGTGGAAGAAGTCATTCGTCGCTCAGATGAAATTACCAAAAATGCCATTCGGGAGAGTGTAAAAGCCAATGCAGATTTGGGGCTGTTGTCTAAGAAATTAGCGACAATCCAAACGGATGTTCCTATTGAGTTTAATTCGGAAGCATTGAAGATGTGTGAACCGGATAAAGAGGCTTTGATTGAATTATTCAAAGAGCTGGAATTTCGAAATCTTGCGGTTCGAGTATTAGATTCTGTACCAGGAGGAAATGGGCCAGGCTCTGCCGTCTCAGAGAAAAAAAACAGTGCTCCGGATTTATTTTCTCTTCCTGTACAAGAATTACCCACTACAGAATTAATTACCTCAGAAACTCATTCCAATTTTGCTTCCCTAGATAATGCCTCAGTCGAATATGTTGCCGTAGAAACGGAAGCTGCCATGTTGGAATTGTTGAGTCAACTTCTGCAGCAATCTATGGTTTGTCTGGATACAGAAACAACTTCCACTGACGCCATGCAGGCAGAGTTAGTTGGGGTGTCTTTCTCTTGGGAACTCCATAAGGCTTGGTATGTTCCCTTACCGGAAAAGCGGGAAGAGTGCCTGAAAGTTTTGGGCTTATTCACCCCATTCTTTCAGTCTTCCATTCTCAAGGTTGGGCAAAATCTAAAGTACGATTTATTGGTATTGATGAATTATCAGACTGAAGTAGTTGGACCTTTGTACGATACCATGTTAGCTCATTATGTCGTAAATCCAGATGGGAAGCATGGTATGGATGCATTAGCCCGTCAGTATCTTTCGTATGATCCGGTTTCAATCACTGCCCTCATTGGAAAGAAAGGGAAATCTCAGTTGAGTATGCGTTCCGTGGCTTTGGAGGAAATTGTGCCCTATGCATGCGAGGATGCCGACATAACTTTGCAGTTAAAGACTCCACTCGATAAGGGCTTACAGGAAACTCAGGTTGAGAATGTTTTTAAGGAAATAGAAATGCCCTTGTTGCCTGTATTGTTGGATATGGAGTATGAAGGGATACGGGTAGATGAGCTGGGGTTGCAAGAGTTTTCAAAAGAACTTGCTCAGCAAATTCAGGTTGCAGAAGAAGAAATTTGGAATCAGGCAGGGGAGAAGTTTAATATTAATTCTCCCAAACAATTAGGAGATATTATTTTCGGAAAACTTCAGTTGGATACAGGAAAGAAAACCCCTACAGGGCAGTATTCTACCAATGAAGAGGTGTTAACTCAACTTGCTTGGTCTCACGAACTTCCAGCAAAAATTTTGGAGTATCGGCAGCTCAATAAATTAAAGGCAACCTATGTGGATGCATTGCCTGCATTAATTCATCCTCGTACAAAACGAGTGCATACAACCTTTTCTCAAGCTGTTGCAGCAACCGGCCGATTAAGTTCGAACAATCCCAATTTGCAAAATATTCCCATTCGAACCGAGAAAGGCAGGGAAGTGCGTAAAGCATTTGTCTCCAGAAATGAAGAATTTGTTTTACTCTCCGCAGATTACTCTCAGATTGAGCTACGCATAATGGCAGAGTTGAGTCAAGATGCAGGAATGCTGGAAGCCTTTAACTCCGGAGCAGATATTCATCAGGCTACTGCGGCAAAAGTATTTGGAGTGCCCATGTCTATGGTCAATTCAGATATGCGTAGCAAGGCAAAGATGGTGAACTTTGGAATTATTTATGGCATATCTGCATTTGGTCTTTCTCAAAGACTCAAGATATCCAGAAAAGAGGCGAAGGAAATTATTGACAGCTATTTTGAAAAATATCCGGGCATCAAAAATTATATGAATGCGAGTATTGAGAAGGCACGCAGTTTGGGGTATGCTCAAACTTGGTCTGGGAGAAAAAGATATCTGCCTGACATAACTTCTCAGAATGCCACTATCCGAAGTTTTGCTGAGCGCAATGCCATCAATTCTCCTATTCAAGGAACTGCGGCTGACATGATCAAGATTGCTATGATTCGAATCCAGGCAAAATTGAAGGCTGGGCAATTTAAAAGTAGGATGATCTTACAAGTACATGATGAGCTATTGTTTGATGTGTATCGTCCAGAGCTGGAAGAAATAAAAGGTATTGTAGTGGGAGAAATGCAAACGGCATTGCCTTTTTCTATTCCATTGGAGGTCGGCGTTGGGTCAGGGCTTAATTGGCTCGAAGCACATTAATAATTCTAAGAAGACAGAAGGGCTTGTATCCTTATTCATTGAATTATGGAAAGTTATCTTGCTGCCTATTTTTTCCTAAATCTTTTATCTGTAAAGGATATAAATATAACAGGCAGCGTAAGCTGCCTGTTATACGAATTTTTATAAATAAATTTACTTACAATCCAATTGCGTAGTAAGCTTTGGTGCCGTCAGGATAGATTCCTTCTATCAGTACACCGCCTTGTTTGGACCTTAAAATGGCTTCTACTTCAGATGGTTTATATACCATCTTTTTATCGATTGCCGTAATGATAAATCCTTCTTTCATACCACTGGATTGTAATTTGCCCGCACGCAGTTTGTTGACTTTAACGCCACTTTTCACGCCGGCATCTTTGAATTCTTGTTCAGTACAGGAACTGAAATCAGCACCGAGCAAACTTCCCATTTCATAATCGGTTTTCTTCACAACCCCTGTTTCGCCTGTTACACTTTTCAAAGTAACTGAATAAGTTTTTTCTTCCTCTCCTCTGAATAGTTTTAAGCCCACTTTATCCCCGGGTCTGCGTCGCCCAATTTGTTCCTGTAATTCTGAAGATGAAGCAACCGGAACGCCATCCACTGCTGTGATGACATCTCCTTTTTTCAAGCCTGCAGCAAGAGCAGCACTATTTTCATTCACTTCCTGAACATACACTCCTTTTAGTACTTTAAGTCCTTCTGACTCCGCAAACTGGGCATCTACATCCCGGATGCTTACTCCTAGAAATCCTCTTTGAACCGTACCAAATTCCTTGAGGTCATTCATTACTTTATTGGCCATCAAAGAAGGCACCGCAAAAGAATACCCTGCATAACTTCCTGTTTGGGAGGCTATAGCTGTATTGATTCCGATTAATTGTCCTCGTGAATTCACCAAGGCACCGCCACTATTTCCAGGGTTCACGGCAGCATCCGTTTGGATGAAAGATTCTATTCGGAATTTGTCATTTAATAAGTTCAAATTTCGGGCTTTTGCACTTACAATGCCTGCCGTTACAGTCGAAGTCAGATTAAAAGGATTGCCAATAGCAAGTACCCATTCGCCTACCTCTACCTCGTCAGAATTTCCAAAAGACAAATAAGGCAAATCTTTTTCGGAGATTTTTAACAGTGCTAAATCTGTGGACGGATCTGCACCTACGACTTTTGCAGAATAGGATCTTTTGTCATTTAAAATAACTTCCAATTCATCTGCCCCTTCAATCACATGATTATTGGTGACAATGTATCCGTCTGCACTAATCAGAACTCCAGAGCCAGATCCTTCTCTGGGCATATTTTGACCAGGCATTTCAAACTGAAATCCTCTGTCTCCAAAAAAATCCTTAAACGGATCTGGAATTTGTTGGGAGGATGATTGGGGAGCTTTGTTTTGTTTGCTTTTTACATGCACTACTGCAGGTCGGGTAATTCCAGCCACCTGCCTGAAATCTGGTAAGGCATTTCCTTCCGAATCCAAGGCTGCAAACCTAGGGTTAGTGGTAACTGCAAAATCTTGGGAAGAGAAATGAGACTCTGACATTTTGTACACGCCAACTGCGAGCAAGCCGCCTGCCATTGCGGTTAATCCGAATGAAATTATTTGTTTCCAGTTCATAACAATCAGTTAAAAAGTTGATTTGCTTTCGAAATACGAATTTGACTCATTTTTTAGTGTCTTTTAGCAAAGTTTAATCCAAATGAAAAAATCTGAAAAAATGTCAGAACCATTTAGTGCCCCATTGGCGGTTGAATAATTACCATTCAGAGACAATGCCCCACATGAATTATTAAATCTTTATTAAATTTGTTAATTCAGAAAAATGCGTTCAAATGTTTAAAAATGTTTTATATGTCCTTTTGGGTTTAGCTGGTTTCATTTGTAAGCAGTTATCCGCTCAAGGGCCAATGATTAGTGCAGGGCCAGATGTTACCATTTGTCTGCCCGGTTCAACCACACTTACGGCTACCGTGACGGATATCCGAGATCCGACTGCTTATACTCAAAGTGTTATCCCTTATGCTCCGGGACCTTTTAGCGGGGGTACTACAGTTTCTTTGACTGATGATACTCAATCGGGTTTAATACCCATTACTTTTCCTTTCTGTTTTTTTGGGATCAGTTATACCAACTGTATCATTGGTTCCAATAATTGGCTGGGTTTTGTTGCCGGACAAACTTCAACTTGGGTCACAGTACCTATTCCGAGTAATACCGGTAATGCTCCCCGGGGAACCATCATGGGACCCTGGCAGGACATCAATCCCGGAATTGGCGGCACTGTGCGTTACTACACAACTGGGGTAGCACCATTCAGGAGATTTGTATTGGCCTATCAAAATATACCCATGTTTTCCTGTACAAATCAAATGTACACCAGTCAGATTATCATATACGAAACAACTAATGTCATAGAAACCCATATTCAGAATAAGCCTATTTGTACCACTTGGAATAGTGGGAATGCCGTACATGGCCTCCATCATCCTAACGGTACGGTTGCAGATGTTGTGGCAGGTAGAAATAATGTTCAGTGGACAACTTCAAATGAAGGGCGACGCTGGACTCCTTCAGGTCCGGCATCTTACACCGTTAGTTGGTTTGCCCTTCCAGGAAATACTCCCGTAGGAAATGGTACGAGCGTCAATGTTTCACCCCAAGTAACAACTTCCTATAGAGCCGTGGTTACCTACAGTTGCACCAATGTATCATTTGACGATACCGTTGTTGTCAATGCCGCTTCTGTTCCTCCCCCTCCTTTGAATGGCACTTTGAATATCTGCCCCAATGGTACAGGGAGCTATACAACAGTTGCGGTTCCTGGAGCAACTTATAACTGGCTTACCCCAAATGGAAATATTACTTCAGGACAGGGAACAACTTCTATTAATGTACAGTGGGGAACCGTTCCCGGAAAAGTTATCGTACAGGTTGGGTCCGGTGGTTGTGCTGCAACAGATTCTCTCACGGTGAATGTTTATCCTCCTACGGTGATGAATATTTTTGGGAGTAATAGTCCGTATTGTTTAAATAGTTTACCTGTAACTCTTACCGGTTCACCCGCAGGAGGTACTTTCTCAGGTACAGGAATGAGTGGGTCAACCTTTACTCCCGCTACTGCCATGGCAGGTACTCACACCATTACCTATAGCATCATCGATGTGAATAGTTGCCAAAATTCTTATACCATCCCCATTGTGGTTTCTCCACTTATAGGTAATAATACCATCAGCCCCTCCCAGACTATTTGTTCAGGAAGTGCCCCCAATCCATTGACTGGACAAATTCCGATTGGAGGAAGTGGAACCTATCAGTACCAATGGGAGAGCAGTCCAGATAACATCAACTGGATTCCCATCGGGGGAGGTAATTCCCCTGATTATACTTCCGGAAATCAGAGTGCAAGCACCTTCTTCCGGCGTCAGGTAATTTCAGGCCCTTGCACAGATATCAGTAATGTGATTTTAATTACGGTTGATCCATTGATTGGCTCAAATACGATTCAGACAAATCAGAGTATTTGCAACGGACAAATTCCCAACGGACTAACAGCTACTGTTCCTCAGGGTGGAAATGGCACCTATGCTTACTTGTGGGAAGAAAGTACAGATCAACTGAATTGGGTGAGTGCCGCGGGGCTTAATTCTGCTTCAAATTATAATCCACCTGCTATAGCAATCACTTACTATTACAGAAGAATAGTTAGCTCTGGTGTCTGTAATCCAGTTACGAGTAATGAAATTCAGGTGCGGGTTAACCCTATTCCCAATGTCATTACTACGGATGCAACCATCTGTTTCGGTCAGGCAGCCAGTATTTCGGCCAGTGGTAATCTCCCTGGAGGAAGTTATTTATGGTCTCCTGGAGCCCAAACTCAAGGAACTATTTCTGTAACGCCAACCGTCAGCTCCACTTACGATGTAACCTACACTTTAGACGGTTGCGTGAGCCCAATTGGTCAATCTGTGGTAACTGTCAATATTCCTCCTCCTGCTGTTATTACTCCTTTGGGTACTACCGATTTATGCCCAGGTGCTACAGTAACTCTTTCTGGTCCTGTGGCAGTCAGTTATACTTGGTCACATGATAGTAATCTGAATCAGCAAAATGTCACAGTTTCTCAAACTGGCAGCTATGGACTAACCTTTATCGACGCCAATGGCTGTATCTCTACCTGTCCTCCAATTACAGTTACAGTTCATACCAATCCCGTGGTCACCTCAGATAGTCGGGATGTTCGGTGTTTTGGAGAAAGTAATGGAACTTTACTTTCAGGAGTACAGCAAGGTACTGCTCCTTTTGTTTATTCCTGGATGCCTGGAGGCTACAATACACCTCAGGTTACTGGGGTAACGGCAGGAAATTATACTTTAACCATTACCGACACTTATGGGTGTATTGGTACAAGTGGAGTAACCGTTATGGAGCCACCAATTCTCTCTGGTCTTGCCCTATTGGAAAGAAATGTGACTTGTCCGGGCGGAAGCGATGGCGCTGCCTCGGTTCAAGCTAATGGGGGAAATGGCGGGTATTCTTACAATTGGAGCAATGGTCAACAGGGAAGTCAGATGATTAATGTGCCTGCTGGAAATTATTCTGTCGTCATCACCGATAGCTTAGGATGCACCAATACTCAGAATGTTTTAATCTCAGAGCCTGCTCCTTTGGGTATTAGTATTACCACTGTACCTGTGAGGTGTTTTGGGGAAGAGAATGGTGCAGCTACGGCAGTGCCAAGTGGGGGTACTGCTCCCTATTTCTATCGTTGGAATTCCAACCCTCCTCAGGCAACTCCCTCTGCTATTCAATTAGGGATAGGCAATTATTCTGTGCAGGTAACGGATATGAATGGCTGTATGATTTCTGGTAGTACACAAATCACTCAGCCTGATTCACTCATTGCCCGCGCCTCTCAGGTAGATCCAACCTGTTTTAAAGGAAATAACGGTACAGCCACTGCTTCTGTGACTGGAGGTAATGGAAGTTATAGTTATCGTTGGGAAACGGAGCCGGTTCAAGGAACTGCTACAGCCCTGAATCTGCTTGCAGGAAAATACAAAGTAACTGTATGGGATCCGAAAGGATGTGTAGATACTTCCTGGGCAAGACTTACTCAACCAATTCCAGTTCCTAATCCTACTGTTTGGGGGGATACTGTATGTTTTGATGAGTCTGCAAGATTAAATGTTGCTGCTTTACCTGGTGCCAAAATTCATTGGTATGAGGCTCAGAATGCCCCATATTCCTTTAGGATATCCTCAGCATATGAAACTCCTAAATTGAAAGGTACTCGGTTTTATTTTGTAGAGTATGAAGACAGTAAAGGATGCCGAAGTATTCGTTTACCTATTGCCGCTGTCGTAAACAATCCCCCACAAGCCCAGTTCTCGGTCGATCGTGCTAAATATGAGATTCCCGATGCAATTGCACAATTTAGTGTTACTTCCCATACTGCAGGTATTGCCTCGTGGACTTGGGAATTTGGGGATGGAAATATTGGGAGCGGAAAAGCACCTGTACATCAATATCAGGATGAAGGAAAATATGATGTGACCCTTACGGTGGTTGATTCCGCAGGCTGTCGTCACAGCATTACAAAAAGTAGTTTTGTAGAGGTGAATCGATTTGTGAATGTAATTGTACCCAATGCGTTTTCTCCCAATGGAGATGGTATTAATGATTACTTTAATGTCCAATACCGCCTCATTCGCACTTTTGAAATTAAAATTTTTGACAGATGGGGAAATCAAGTGTATCAATCTCAGGATATAAACTTCCGATGGGATGGTACGGTGAATGGAATACCTGCTCCTGAAGGAACTTATGTGTTTTTCGTAACAGGAACTACCACCACCCAAGAGCCCGTTGAAGTGGGAGGATCCTTTACCTTAATCAGATAAGTCATTACCACTAAATTTTGAAGACAGGCAGAGGCGCAATCCTCTGCCTGTTTTGCATTGTAGACAGGTATATTTTTGTTTCCGGATAAAATCATTTATCAAAATCCACGGGAATATTAATTTTACAATATGTTCAAGCGTCTGGTAATTTTTGGAGTATTCTGTAGTTGCCTGAGTTTATGGGCGCAAAATACCAGAGTGAAACAGGGTGGGGGTTTTGGGCATTTTCAGGCTGGAGTAAGCTTGGGATATTTTCCTGCATTGACTAGTTATTTGGGAAGGTCAGAAATTTTGGGAGATTCTTACCGTCCCCAAAATCAAGGAATTCAATTCGGAGGAGGGGGATATGGTTTAGTCGGTAATATCCTATTAGGCGGAAGTGGATATTTTTCAGGATTTAAGCCTGTTATAACAGACTCGGCCTTAGCTTCATTCAGTTCTGGAGCAGGCTTGTTTAACTTGGGATACCTGGTAAAGAATAACGACAAATGGTTGTTATTTCCCTATATCGGAATTGGGGGGTCCGGCCTTACCTTAAAATTGTCTAATCAATCTGATAGTGGGGGCATTTACTTTGATTCTCAAAAAGAAATTCGCTTCGGGGAAATATCCAAATTATCCATAGGTGGCATTGCCTATGAAGTTGGGTTCAGTGTGAAGTATTTTATTACGAAGCTTTCAGAAGAGCACCTTCATGGGGGCTTAATGGTTGGATTGGATTTAGGCTGCCAAAATGCATTATTTGTCCGCAACAAGTGGGCAGATGGAAAAGGTCAGGAGCTGCGGGGTCCTGATAGAATCCAAGGTTTTCTTCCCTATATTCGGATTACTTTAGGAGGGGGCGGAGTTTATCCTGTTCGTTAAATTTTATCGGGTGCTGCACCCTATAAAAACAACTGCTGGATTTCAGTCTGATATTTTTCCTCAATATATTTTCGTCGGAGTTTTTGAGTAGGAGTTAGCTCCCCGCTATCTTGTGTCCATTCCTTCTCCAACAAGCAGAATGAATGCACCCGCTCTGTTAGGGATAATTTCTGATTCAACTGTTTAATTTCCTGATGGATTAGTGTCCGTACCTGAGGATCTTGATGCAAAAGATCTTTTGAAGGTAAGGTCAAGCGGAGTTGATTAAAATGCAGATGTATGTTCTCTTTATCCAGGACAATTAATGCAGCTGGATGATCTTGGTATTCTCCAATAATCAGGGCATTTTGAATGTATAGCGATTCTTTTAATTTATTTTCTATTGGTTGTGGGGCAATATATTTGCCCCCAGAGTTTTTAAAGATTTCTTTTTTTCTGTCGGTTATTTTTAGAAAACCGGAATCATCCAGATATCCGATATCTCCTGTATGAAACCATCCTTCAGAATCAATAACCAGCTGAGTTTGTTCAGGATCTTCAAAATAACCTAACATCAGCCCGGGTCCTTTGGTCAGAATTTCCCCACTTTGATCTTCAGGATGTTCCGTTAGGATTTTTACCTTACACCCTTGAATGACCTTTCCTACAGTACCAAAGCGACAGGTCTGAGGGGTAAAGTAATTAACTGCTACAACAGGCGATGTTTCAGTTAATCCATAACCTTCTACTACTGGAATTCCTGCTGCCCAAAAGATACGCGCCAGCCTTGGTTGCAGGGCAGAACCTCCTGAGACTATTCCCCGAATATTTCCACCTAAAGCCTCTTGCCATTTGGTGAAAATTAATTTTCGAGCAAGGCTAAGCTGCAAGGAATACAAAGGGTTTTGGAGTTTTTTAAATTCAAACTGATGCCCCAATAGAATAGACCAATCAAACAATAATCGCTTCACCCCTTTTAGTTGCATGCCTTTCAGGATGATTTTGTCATAAACTTTTTCAAGTAACCTAGGGACAGTAGCAAAAATATGAGGTTGGACATCTTTGAGATTATCCGATATTTTCTCGAGACCTTCGGCAAACCAAATGCTAAGTCCTTCCTGTAGGAATAGGCTGGTACACATTCTTTCATAGATGTGGCACAAGGGCAGAAAACTTAAGGCTCGTCCTCCTGGTTCAATGGGTAGGTACGGTGCATTGGCTTTGGCATTGCTCAGAATATTGGCATGTGAAAGCATTACTCCTTTAGGGATTCCAGTGGTTCCGGAAGTATAAATTAAGGTAGCGAGATCGTTTTCTTTTACTTGATTCATCCTGTCATTCAGGGTTTCTTCCTTAGGTAAATGGGATACAGAAATTCCCATTTGTAGTATAGATTCTTCTATTGCCTGATTGATTTTAAAATGGAATTTCAGATGAGCTAATTGAGGACGGATGCTTTCCACTTTTTGATGAAGAGCATCAGATCCGGTAAAAATAATTTTGACACCTGAATGAGCAAATACCTGCTGCATTTCAGCAGGACTGAGGGAGGGGTAAACAGGCACAGAAATGGCACCGGACATTTGAATGGCATAATCGGTAATAAGCCATTCTGGAGAATTGGGGGCGATGATTCCGATACGGTCTCCGGGTTGTATTCCCAGACTGATAAGAGAAAGAGCAATTTTTCTGGATTGTAGAATTACCTCACGGGCAGTAAGTTGTTTCCATTCAGAATGGAGTTTACTTGCCAGCATTACTTGCCCAGGCCATTTTTCATTGAAAGAGATAGGTAAATCAAATAGTCTATTCATTTCCATCAAGAGGATAATTGAGGGGATTTATGGATGTTTTTGGAAGGTAAGACATGCCCATCTATCCTCGATTTGACTTTGAGTTAAGGACAATCCGGCATTTTCGAATTCTGCTGTTAACACAAGAATATCCTCCTCAAAAAAGCCACTAATTAGGAGAAATCCATTGGGATTGATTCTCTGGGTAAGGTCTGAGCACAGTTCGAGTAAAATATTGCGGTTTATGTTGGCTAACAAAATATCGAAGGATTTTTCTTTTGGGAGGAAGCTTAGGGTTCCAGTTTCAAATTGACAAATAGACAGAACTTCATTCAATTGCGCATTTTCTCGGGCGTTTTCTGTACACCAATCTTCGACATCAATTCCAAGGACAGATTTCGCCCCCATTTGGGCAGCCAGAATTCCTAAAATTCCGGTTCCAGAACCTAAATCTAAAACGCTTGAATTTTGAATTTGAGCTTCTGGAAGTCCTTGTAGCATTAATCGAGTGGTAGGATGATGTCCTGTTCCGAAGGACATTTTGGGGGTAATTTGAAGGGAATATCGAAATCCAATTTCAGGTTTTCTACCTGCAGGTTGAATTTGAACCAAAGGGGCAATCAATACCGCTTGAAGGTCCGATTCCCATTGTTCATTATAGTTAATAGGTTCGAATTTTTTGACTTCTAAAATATTCTTATCCAATTCGAGCAAGGCTTCGATTTCGCATAATACGGCTTTTTCATCCCAATCGTCTTCTTCCATATAGGCATGGATTCCCTGGTTTATTTCATCAAACGCATTAAATCCAAGCGAGCTAAGCAAGGCTATGGAAATTTCTCTGGATTCGCCCTTCTCACAGGGAATAAAAACTTGATATGTACTTTTCATGTTAAATTATCTATTTCTGCAACCTGCAAACCCACGATTGGGGGTGTAGCATATCGTAAAGTCAGCAAAACCCCTAGACTGATCGAGGTAAATTGTAAAATCGGCAAATCCTCGGGCATCTGTAATGTGCCAAATCCCATTGGAGATAGCCAAACCTGGATTTACTTCGTTGTAAACTAGGATATCTGCAAATCCTTCTACATTATCTACAAAAACTCTATAGTCCGCGAAACTCGGCGAATCCTCAATGTATACAGAACCATACAATTTGCATAAATTGGGGGTATCTTTGGCTTTTTGATGCGTTTTTAGGTAAAAACCTGACGAAAATAGCAGAATTACGAGGCTTAAAATGAGTAATGAAGGCAATTGTTTTTTTCTTGAATTGTTCATAAGTATAGAAAACACTTGAGGTAAATAACTGAGGAAACATAAAGTTAACAGGAAAATTTAGTTTTAGATGTGATATTTTTTCTTTAGTTTTACATTCTATTCCTGAATAATCAGTAGATTAACAGTATATTAAACAACCTGGTTACAGGTCAAAAGGCTATGAAGAAAATTATCACACTGCTGTTCCTGGGCGCACTTATCTTGTTGAAAGTGCAGGCGCAAAACACAATTACGCCTTATGCGTTTATAACGAATAATTTGTGTGCCGGTAGCACAATCGAGGTTCCTTATGGAATCACGGGCACATTCAACACGGGTAATATTTTTACCGCACAACTGTCGGATGAGTTTGGGACTTTCAGTTCATTTACCAATATCGGTACAATAACTCTTTCATCTGCGGGCACCATTAATTGTGCCATTCCCAATACGATTAACACGAGTGCGAATTATCTAATTCGTGTAGTGTCAACGAATCCTCCGGTAATCAGCCCTGATAATTTGATTCCTTTGACCTATTTTGCTAAGCCTACAGCACTTTCTGCCATTAATTCTCCTCATCGTCGTTTTTTACAAGGGAGTTTTATTGGAGTACAAAATTTATCGACAAACCAATTTTTATGTAATTGGAGTTTTGGTCAAGGCGCAATTCCAGGAACAGATTTCTCATGTTCTCCTGGTCCTTTTGTCTATGGTTCTACAGGTTCAAAGATTGTTAAGTTGGTTGTGACGAGCGCGTTTGGTTGTCTGGATAGTTTTGAGCATTCACCGATTGAAATTTTTGACTGCAATCCTGCCATTGGACCTAATACAGTTGTAGTTAGTGGAACTGTAGATTGGGTTCCAAATGGAGCATCCATTTGGGTGTGTTCAGGTGGCGTCTACAATACAAATAACCACAGAGATCAAACCATATTTGTTGAAGCGGGTGGACAGGTCAACATGGACGGCGGTGAAAATAATATTCTTTATGTAAAAGCGGGTGGTGCCGTAGCCTCTACCGCGCCCGGTTTCAGCCACACCTACATATATGAAACGGGAGCCTCCCTAACCAATTTTCCCGGTTCAAATCATGCTTTTTATAATTGTCCAGGTTTGTTATTTAATTATTGTTCCGCTCCATTGAATGGTTGTTTTGTGACTGCACCTGCAGCCTCCATAGCAGCAGGTGGCCCCAAAACCTTTTGTATAGGCGATTCTGTTCTTTTGACGGCTAGTGCTGGTGCATCTTATCTTTGGAGTAATGGCGCTGTGACTCAAACAACTATGATTCGTACTTCTGGTACTTACAATGTGGCAGTTACTTATGCAAATGGCTGTACTCGGATATCTCCATTAGATACTGTCGTAGTTAACGCTCAACCAGCAGCTGTTATAACTTCTTCGGGGCCATTGAGTTTTTGTACTGGAGATAGTGTGATTCTAAGTTCTACCAACGGGATGGCCGCTTATCTTTGGAGTAATGGGCTTACTACTCAGACTATTTCAGCTTTGGCAACTAATACATTTGAGGTCAGAATAACCAATGCAAATGGATGTATGGATACATCGGCGGTTACGAGTATAACCGTTAATCCGATTCCAGTAATTATCCCTTCTGGTCCAACCTCTTTCTGTAGTGGAGATAGCGTAGAGTTAGTAACTGATCCAGGTACTTCCTATCTATGGAGTAATGGAGCTACCTCTCAATCAATTTGGGTGTTCAATTCCTCTACTTTAACAGTTCAGGTTACAGGAACCTCTACTTGTAGTTTATCCTCCTTACCAGAAGTAATTACTCGTTGGAATTTACCTCTAACTACTGTTCAAGCAAGTGGCCCCTTAGTTTTCTGTACGGGAGGTTCTGTTGTGTTGACCTCTTCTCCAGCTGCTACCTATTTATGGTCGGATGGATCTTCGGATCAAACAATTCAAACAAGTGCATCCGGTACCTTTAAGGTTATTTTAACTGATACCAACCTCTGTGTAGATTCATCCTCAGTAACCACTGTTACTGTAAATTCATTACCTGACTCTACAATTACTCCCGATGGAGCCTTGACATTTTGTAGCAATACCACCCGCACCCTTTCGGGGCCTGCAGGAATGGCAGATTATGTATGGTCTAGTGGGGTGATGAATCAGAGCTTTACCCAAAGCATTCAGGTAAATGCAACAGGTACTTATGGTTTGGAAGTTACGGATCCTAATGGATGTGTGAATTCTTCATTGGTAAGCATTACCGTAAATCAGGTGCCTGTTCCGAATATAAGCTCTTCTCGCCCTCTTACTTTCTGTGAGGGTGATTCTACCATCCTTATTGCTGGTGGAGGTACCTCTTACTTATGGAGCACAGGAGCTACCAGTTCAAGCATCAAAGTAGATACAAGTGGGGTTTATTCAGTACAGACTTTTGCCTTCGGCACTTGTACAGCTCCCCAACTTTCTCTTACGACAACAGAGATTCCAATGCCAATGCCTGTGATCACCTCTTCCGGTTTAGATACAATTTGTCAGGGGCAATCCGTAATGCTTTATGGAAATGGCGCACAAAGTTATACTTGGAGTTTTGGTGCAACGGGAGATTCTGTTTTGGTAACTTCCTCTAAATCAAATTTTACTTTGACCGGAGTTAACGGGCCGAATAATTTATGTTCAGTAACAACTGCTCCTTATACCGTATTGGTAGCGGCATTGCCTGTAACCTATTTAACAGCAACAAAATTGATTAAATGTCCAGCAGATACTTCCGTATTTACTCGGGCTATTGATTCAACTGTAACTTATCAGTGGCATCAGAATAACGCACCGGTAGTAGGTGAAACTAATGCAACTTATACGACTCCTTTGGCGGGAGATGTTTTTTATGTTGCAACAAATGAGTTTGGATGCTCTGATACCTCTGAAGTTAAAAACATAGTGTTTGATTTACTTCCCAAGCCTACTTTAGTTTATGATCCGGCCCTATATTATATGTATAGTCTAGATCCTTCTTTTGTTAACTATCGTTGGACTCGTAATGATTCAATTATTTTAGGCGCTTCTGGATCTACCTATACTGCTGATGCTAATGGAGATTATCGCGTATGGGTCCGTTCTCAGTCTGGCTGTTACACTGCTTCTGATTCATTTAGTTATACTTGGGTATCTTCCGATGAAATCATCGCCGTGAATAACTGGAGTGTTTATCCTAATCCTGCCAATGACTTGCTGAAGGTTAATACAGAAGGGGAAGAGGCAGTTTATTCTTTAACAGATATTCAAGGTCGTACAATCCGGAAAGGCTCGATTTCTATTGGAATAGGGGAGATTGAAGTTAAAGATTTACCTGCAGGAGTGTACCAGTTAACTGTAAATTCCGGAAATCGTCAAGGGCAATTCAAAGTTCAAGTATTGCATTAATAATGGGATCAAGTTTGCTTGTATTCAGGTATGACTTGAAATCAACACAAATTAGAATCACTGTATTAATTTAATGAATAAAAAAGACCATCGATAGATGGTCTTTTTTTGCGTAGACTTTTGCTTACAGTAAGCTTGAAATTTCCAATTTTAAAATGATTATATATAAAAAGACCATCAGAAGATGGTCTTTTTTCAGGGTCGAGTGATCTAATTTTATTACACAACAGGACGGATGCTTTTCAAAAAAACATCTGTTAATATTTTAGGATGTGTTTTAAATGTTTAGATTTTTCTCGGCTGCTAATAACTTCTTTGCCATTTGTTAGGATAATTTTAAAGCGATTTCCAAACCAAATAACGATCTCTTTAACCTTGGATAGAGAGATAATGCAAGCACGGTTGACTCTGAAAAATTCAGCCTGGGGGAGCTTCTTTTCGAAATGATCTAGCGTTTGTGAGACCGTATAAGTTCTGTCTTTTGCATAAATAATGGTGAATCTTTCTTCCACTTCGATGCAAACGACATCATCATAATCTACTAATTTATATCTATCTACCGTTGGTATGGGGATTTTGTTGGAAAACTGAAAAGACCCAGTAGATTCAAGGTCTTGAGCAACTTTATCAATGTTTTTCAGATTATTTTCGGCAAAACGGCCTCTTGGATTTTGCTGAATTTTTTCCAGAGTCTGTTGAATCCGCTCACCACTAAAAGGCTTTAGTAAGTAATCAATTGCGTTAAGTTCAAAGGCATTTACAGCATATTCATTATAAGCGGTAGCAAAAACAATATACGGAATCTTACCAGGAGCGATACTCTGCGCCACTTCAATCCCAGAAAGACCAGGCATTTCAATATCCAAAAAGGCAATATCCGGACGCATTTTCTCTATATGTTCTAAAGCATCTAAACCATTTTGAGCTACATGGATTATTTCTACATGTTCAAATTGGCCCAGCATTCGCTGCATTTTATTTCTGGCAGGTGCTTCATCATCTGCAATCAGTACGCGATATTTATTTTTCATGTTTTATCTTGGGTAAAGTTAGCGTAACCCTGGTTCCATTCCCAGTATTCTCAAAAGTCAGTATATCTGAGTTATCATACAAACTATGTAATCTTGAATGGATATTATTAAGACCTGTACCCTTTAATATCCTGTCTGAACGGATTCCGGGTCCATTATCCTCGATGACAGCTTTTAGAAATGTCCCTTGTTCGAATATGCGAATGGCAACAATTCCTTTAGTGACAATTTTGGCAATTCCATGCTTAATACAGTTTTCAACAATCGTCTGAATCACTAAGGCTGGGAGTTCTAAATTTTTGCAAGCTTCATCTATTTCGATAATTACTTCTAATTTTTCGCCAAATCGGAATTTTTCTATTTCTAGGTATTTACTGACCAATCCCATTTCATTCTCTACCGTAGAAAAGTTATCGCCTGAGGTTCGTAGGGTATACCTGAAAATATAGGCGAGGTTTTCGACTGCTAGTTCTGCCATTTCCGGACTATCATGAATTAATGCGGCAATCGTATTCAGCGTATTGAATAGGAAGTGCGGATTAATCTGAGAACGAAGAGCGGTCAGATTCGCTTCCATCGTTTTTTGCATCAATAATTTTTCGTTTTCCAGCAGATATAATATGTCCAATGTGAGCCAAATTTGTGTGCTGATACGCCGGAGTAAATCCAAGTCTTCCAGGTTATACACGCCTTTTTTCTTTTTACCTAGAAGTAAAAGACCGGCTTTGGCTCTGGAAAATCTCAGGGGCAAAGCAATATTCCATCCGTTTTCAATCAGGTAGACTTCATCTTTGGCAGTTAAAATAAGCCCGGATAATTCTTTGTTTGCCGACCAAAATAGTTCTGGGAGCGTCAAAGCATGAAAAACCTGGATATAATGTAATTTCTTTTCTACTTCAATTTCTTCGGGTCCTTCCTGGTCTTCCAGCCAAAACAAGACGGTTTGAGCTGAAAAGTATTTTTGAAGGTATTGGGTTGCATCTTGAATTAAATCTTGGCTATGAGTATATCTGGGAATTCCAGCTATAAATTGCTGTATTTCCTCTGTCTGCCTAGGTTGAAGCGAAATTCCCATTTGGGTAAATCGACTTTTATTTCGATGATAAATAGCCCGCGCTGTCAGAGCTGCCACAATGACGATCAGCAAATTAATCCATTCCAAGTAGGGGGCTCCCGGATATAGGTTTTCTAATAGCCAACCGAACGACAAATAAACCAAAAAGACTGCTGCTGAAAATAATAAGTACTGAATGGTACGGGTAAGTACTACGGTTGTTTTTCCAAACTTTAGTCTTGAGGCACTTAAATCCAATACGGGTAAAAACAGGGAAATCAAAAATCCGGATTCAAGTACAGCTTTTTCGGCCCGGAAGAAAGACATTCCAAGCAATTGTAGAGAACTGAGGGTAAGCAAGAGGGTTAAACTAATACTAGATAACCACCTAAACCATTTTAAGTCTTTAACAGGGCCGGATTCTCTATCAGAGCTGACAAACCATAAAGAATGAAGGGAGGAGATAAAAATCAGATAATTACAAAGATTGGCGCTATGTTCTCTAAAATCTTCCCGAATAAATAAGGAATGGGGAATGGCCCAGGTCAAGGAAAAGAGAATAAGCAGCGAGGGGATTATCTTTATTTTTTGAAATTTTCCTGGTAAGGCTAATAATGCCATTATCCCAATCAGAATTGCCAAAAGAGACCAAGCCAGAATGAAAATTTGTTCTTGAAATACCAGGGAAGCAGGGAAATCCAAGCGAATCCGAAGAGTTCGAAAGGTAAACCAAGTAAACTGGAGGAGGGCAAAAATGAGTAGTAAAAGGATCGGTAGATTTTTTTGGAGGCTCCCGCGAATAAGGGGGTATAGAATCAAAAAGATGATTAAGGTGAGGAATCCTAAAATGATACCCAAAACTGCTTGTAAATTCCAAATAACGGGATAGTCGGCAGAAGAGAAGAAGGGTTTCCAAGAGAGAAAGACGAAAAGATTGAGTTTTCTGGGTATGAATGTATTGGCTTCTTCTCGTTCGATTTGGTAAATTAAGATTTTCCCCGGTGCAGAGGCGAAATGGATTTCGGAAAGGAGTTTATTGTCTGGAATAGATTGATATTCAACTTTTTTTAAAATATCTCCTATCTGAATACCACTTCCTGGAGTATTCATTGCTACTCGATAGACTTGATTTGCGGTAAGCCCCTTGGGGCTTTCAGACCAGACAATCCAATCCCATGCAGGTAGCCCGGTTTCTCCAGACAATGTAGGAAATAAGTTTTCCCCCTGCCAACGCATAAACGCAAGCAGGCTGCCTAGAACCAGTAAGATGACAAAGGCTATGTCTTTATAGAATTTCATGCTGTATCAACCGGTCAAAAATCGTTATTTTTATTGAAATTATAGAATAAAACCAATAGTTGAAGGTTTATTCCAGTTTGATTTTGATTTTTTACAAGTTTTGAAAGCAAGCTTATGTTGGAACTGGATTCGTTTTCCAGAAAAAAATCAGATAAAATGACTGGCAATTAGAGAAGATTTCAAAAGTTTTGAAATTATTCAGTCTTTGCCTAACTTTGCATTCTTATTTCAGTTTGACTCATGATGCGCTCGGATGATATTCGAGAGTTCAGTATAGAACTCCCTAAGTTGAAAAGTGGGAAAAATGAGTTTCATTTTGAAGTAGGAGAGAAGTTCTTTGGACATTTTGAGCAGCCCATAGTGCAATCGGGGAAAGTAGAGGTGTATTTGGAGTTGCATAAGAGTTTGAATCAATTAGATGCACATTTTCGGATAGCTGGGGAAGTAGTATTGGCATGTGATCGTTGTGTATTGCCTTTTTCGTTTAGAGTAAGGAGCGAGAGGCGATTGGTTTACACCTACGAAGCAAAGGGCGTTGAGGAGGAAGCAGAATTTGATGAGGTACTCTATATTGAGCCAAAAGCTCATTTATTGGATGTGAGCCAAGAGATATATGATTTTGTCTGTTTGGAGATACCAATTCGAAAAGTACCTGAAGACTGTGGGGAAGAATGTCCAAATAATCCGCTCAATCTGTTGAAGGCGCAGGGGAAAATTGGGGAGGTTTCGGAAGAATCCCTTGTAGATCCTCGCTGGGAAGCATTAAAGAAATTAAAGTCTGATAATTAGTACAAAATAATAAACAAGAAAAATGGCACATCCTAAACGAAAAATTTCCAAGACCCGCAGGGATAAGCGCAGAACGCATGATAAATTGACTTATCTGCCTACTTATGTAGATCAGGTTTCAGGAGAAGCCACTCTGTATCATCGTGTATGCTTGGAGAGCGGATTTTATCGCGGTCGCCAGGTGATGAAAGGTAAGGAAGAATAAGCCTTATTATGCGTATCGGCATAGATGTAATGGGAGGGGACTTTGTACCACAAGCTCCCATAGCCGGTGCCTGTTTGGCTCTTTCCCAGATTCAATCGGATACCCGGTTGGTATTAATTGGGGATGAAACTGTTATTCGCGCCGAAATGAATCGGCAGAATATCAGTGCCGATGCGTTTGATGTTGTTCATACCTCAGAGGTAATTGGTATGGACGAGCATCCGGCTAGAGCATATACTCAAAAGACAGATTCATCCATTCATAAAGGAATTCGAATGCATCGAGACCAGGAATTGGACGCTTTCATTAGTGCCGGAAATACCGGGGCAATGTTGGTGGGTTCAGTTCTTGGATTGGGAAATATTGAAGGAGTGTTGCGGCCTACTATCGGGGCTCTCTATCCTTGCAATGGTACCTATTCCATTGTATGTGATGTAGGCGCCAATGCAGATTGCAAGCCAGAATATTTAGCTCAATTTGCTTTATTGGGCTCCATTTTCATGAAAGAAGTGTTGGGCGTTGCCCAACCTCGGGTTGCTTTGTTGAATGTTGGGGAGGAGCGTACAAAGGGAAGCCAACTCGCACTCGCAACTTATGAATTATTAGATAAACATACTGGCATAAACTTTATCGGCAATGCTGAAGGAAGAGATTTGAATATTGGTAAAGCCGATGTATATGTTTGTGATGGTTATACCGGAAATATCGTATTGAAGTTTGCTGAATCCTTTTACGACTTGTTTCATGCCCGCTTTCCAGAGGATGAATTGGTGAAATCGTTCAATTTCGAGAATTATGGCGGGCTACCCGTTTTGGGGGTCAAAGGCGTGTCCATTATCGGTCACGGTATTTCAACCCCTCGAGCTTTCGTCTCCATGGTACGCACTGCCGAAGATGTAGTCAATTCAAACTTGACAGCCAAAATAGAGAAAGCTATCAAAGATTTTGTACAACCCAGTTGAGCTGCCTCCCACTATGAAAATTACTGCAGCCATTACGGCCGTCGAAGCTTGGGTTCCTAAGGATGTTTTGTCCAACCAGGATCTCGAAAAAATGATTGACACCACCGATGCCTGGATTACAGAAAGAACGGGTATCAAGGAACGACATATTCTCAAGGGCCCTTATGGTCCTTCTGAAATTGGGGTTCAGGCAATCAATCAATTGTTGAAAAATGAAAATCTAGACCCCCTAGAGATTGATCTAGTCATTTTTGCTACAACAACCCCCGATATGGTATTCCCTGCTACCGCTAATGTGGTGACTGACCGCATCGGAGCTAAAAATGCCTGGGGATTTGACCTGCAAGCAGCCTGTTCTGGATTTATTTATGCTCTCACTGTCGGTGCTCAATTTATCGAAACTGGTTTCTGTAAAAAGGTCATCGTTGTAGGTGCCGATAAAATGTCTTCTATTATAGATTATGAAGATCGCAATACCTGCATCATTTTTGGAGATGGGGGCGGCGCTGTTTTACTCGAGCCCAATACAGAAGGTCTAGGAGTAATAGATTCAATCCTTCATAGTGATGGGGCTGGAAGGGAATTCCTGCACATGAAGGCTGGTGGTTCTGCCAAACCTGCTACCGAAGAAACGGTTCGAGCAAAAGAGCACTTTGTTTATCAGGAAGGTAAAACGGTATTTAAATTTGCCGTGACGAATATGGCAGAGGTCGCAGCTCAGATTATGGAGAAAAACAATCTGACAGCCGACGATATTGCCTGGCTCGTTCCCCATCAGGCTAATAAAAGAATAATTGATGCCACCGCCCAAAGAATGGGCCTGGATGAAAATAAGGTAATGCTCAACATCCAAAAGTATGGCAACACAACCTCTGGTACTATTCCCCTGTGTTTATGGGAATGGAAAGGTCGCCTGAAGAAAGGAGATAATTTAATTTTGGCTTCTTTTGGAGGGGGATTCACCTGGGGCGCTGTGTATGTGAAGTGGGCGATAGGGGAGTAAATTTATCCCTGATAATCCTTCCTTTCAAACCCTAATATCCAATAGGAATCGCGATTGATTCTCCTGCTTTCATCCCTCCTTCCGATTAATTATTTTATTAACTTGCACCTCTTAAAAATAGGTAAACTTTTATCGTGAAAATGATGGATTTTAAATCAATTCAGGAAATTCTGAGGTTTGTAAGCAAATCAGAATTGACAGAGGTAGAAATCGAGCAAAAAGATTTTAAGCTTAAGGTTAAGCGTCAATTGCCGGATGTTCAGATGGTTCAAGCTCAATATGCTGCTCCTGCTCTGATGCCCGCTCCCGTAATGACTATGCCAGCGCCTCAGTTTGCCGCCCCTTCTTCAGGTGCCGCTCCAGCCAACTCTTCCTCAGATTCATCCTCAGCATCCAGTGATTCCGGGAAAGCTACTTTCGAATATCGTTCCCCAATTATCGGTACCTTCTACCGTTCTTCAGGCCCAGACAAAGATGTTTTTGTGAAAGTAGGAGATACAGTTCGCAAAGGTCAAGTGCTCTGTATTATTGAGGCTATGAAGCTTTTTAATGAAATTGAATCAGATGTAGAGGGTAAAATCGTTAAAATCCTAGTTGAGAATGCGCAACCGGTAGAATACGATCAACCCCTTTTCCTGATAGAATTGTCTTAATCTCTCAAACCAACAGGCTTTGTTCAAGAAAATACTCATTGCCAATAGGGGAGAAATCGCCCTTAGGATTCAAAGAACTTGCAAAGAAATGGGCATCAGTACTGTTGCGGTTTATTCCACAGCAGACAAGGATAGCCTTCATGTTCGATTTGCAGATGAGGCCGTTTGTATAGGCCCTCCCCCCAGTCGGGATAGTTACCTCAATATGATGAATATTCTGGCGGCTGCAGAAATTACTGGCGTGGATGCAATACACCCGGGGTATGGTTTTCTTTCTGAGAATGCAGAGTTTTCTCAGATATGCCGCGACCATGGCTTTAAATTTATCGGAAGCCCTCCGGAAATTATCAATGCAATGGGGGATAAGGCTACGGCAAAGGCAACTATGAAAGCCGCTGGAGTACCAGTTATTCCTGGTTCTGAAGGGATTCTCAGCAGCCTTGCTGAGGGTAAGAAAGTCGCCCAAAAAATTGGATACCCAGTTTTGCTCAAAGCGACTGCCGGAGGAGGAGGTAAAGGAATGAGGCTGGTTTGGAAAGAAGAAGAATTTGAAGAAGCCTGGAATTCTGCTCGTACAGAAGCTGGTGCTGCATTCGGAAATGATGGGATGTATCTCGAAAAATTCATCGAAGAACCTCGACATATTGAAATTCAAATCGTTGGAGATCAATACGGAAATATTTCCCATCTTTCTGAAAGGGATTGCTCCATTCAGAGGAGACACCAAAAACTAGTGGAAGAATCTCCTTCCCCTGCTGTGGATCAAAAACTCAGAGAGAAAATTGGGGATGCGGCTGTAAAAGGGGCCAAACATGTAAATTATGAAGGCGCTGGAACGGTGGAATTTCTTCTGGATAAACACGGGAAATTCTATTTCATGGAAATGAATACCCGGATTCAGGTAGAGCATCCGGTGACAGAAGAAATATTTCATTATGACTTGATTAAAGAACAAATCAAAGTCGCCTATGGGGAGAAAGTATCCGGAAGACATTATTTTCCGGAAGGGAAGTTTGCCATGGAAGTCAGAATTAATGCCGAAGATCCTTTCAATGATTTTCGTCCTAGCCCGGGCACCATCACGAATTTCCATAAACCAGGTGGACATGGGGTTCGCGTGGATACCCATGCTTTTGCTGGCTACACCATTCCGCCCAATTATGATTCAATGATTGGGAAGTTGATTGTCTCTGCCTTTTCAAGGGAAGAAGTCATTTCTAAAATGGAAAGAGCCCTAGATGAGTTTATCATCGAAGGAATTAAAACCACCATTCCATTCCATCAGAAATTGATGAAGAATGAAAGATTCCGTGCCGGAGATTTCAATACGAAGTTTTTGGAAGAATGGGATTTTAGGAAATAGTTTTCCTGAAAATAAAAATACGGGCTCTGAGCAATCAGAGCCTTTTTATTAATTGAATTTTGTGCCAGAATAATTCACTATGAAAGTTGTCGGCTTTACTTTTATTCGGAATGCCATTCGGTATGATTATCCGGTACAAGAAGCCATTCTATCTATCTTACCCTTATGTGATACCGTAATTGTTGCAGTAGGAGCCTCAGAAGATGGAACCCGGGAATTAATTGAACAATTAGCTCCCGGAAAAATAAAAATACTCGATACTGTATGGGATGATTCGCTTAGAGAGGGGGGGCAGGTGTTGGCAGCAGAAACGAATAAAGCTCTTCAAGCGGTTGAAGCAGAACAAGCAGATTGGGCTTTTTATATACAAGGGGATGAAGTATTGCCTGAGCAGTTTATTCCAGTGGTACAGGAAGCAATGCAACAAAATGTATCGAGACAGGAGGTGGATGGATTGTTGTTTCAATACCAACATTTTTATGGTTCCTATGATTTTATTGGTGATTCACCGAAATGGTACGCTCATGAAATTAGAATCGTTAAACCAGGGAGAAAAGTGTACTCCTATAAAGATGCCCAAGGATTTAGAAAAGGGATTAATGAGAAATTAAATGTGGTAAAAATACCTGCTTCTATTTACCATTATGGATGGGTAAAAGATCCGCGTGCCATGCAGCAGAAACAATTAAATTTTAATAAATACTGGCATTCAGATGAATGGGTGGATCATCATGTAGGAAAGTCTGAAATATTTATTTATTCGGATAATATACCCTTACGGAAATTTGCCGGAACACACCCGGCAGTAATGCGCGAACGAATCGAACGCCTGAATTGGGAATTTGAATATGATTCCCCAAAAATTACAGTCCCTCTGAAGGACAAAGTAAAAATATTTATTAATAAATATTTGGGTTGGGATTTGGGGTATCGGAATTATCGGGTGATTCGGTGAGGTTTGGATTTTGTAGAGACGGGCAATTGCCCGTCTCTGATGTGTCAGACGCATAATTGTCAGACGCACAATTGTCAGACGCACAATTGTGCGTCTCTACGAAATTCTGAAATAATTTAAAAATTCAGATGGGTACATGTTGTATTTGTTTGGGGAGGGTGGTATTGGCAATAATTGAAATTCTGATTGAAAT
>JBEIHC010000003.1:0-48498 GCA_040381555.1 Bacteroidia bacterium | reverse complement strand
TCCACTCAACACCGCTGTTGGCGGAACATTCACCACCACCACTGCCGTACCTGTCAGGCTGCCGGGGCAAGGACTGCTCATGCTCACTAAGCTATAAGTAGTCGTTTGCATAGGCGTGACGCTCACAACAAAAGGATTTTGCGTGATACCACTTACTGGAATGGTATTGACCCCATTGGTATAGCTGAATGACCAGGGACTATTACCCGTCAAAGCAAAGCTTAAGTTCCCCGCTTGATTTTGAGTAATGGTTTGGTTACCACTCAGCGTTACATTCATTATCGGCGTAACGCTGACAACAGCGGTACCGCTTACTGTACCGGGCACAACATTACTTACAGAGATTAAGCTATAGGTCGTACTTTGAGAAGGTGTTACCGATATCAGGTAAGTACTTCCTGTAATCCCATTCTGAGTGTTGGTGTTGTTACCATCTGTCCAGCTTAGGGTGTAAGGACCGGGGCCCCCACCAAGCGTTACTGTCAGAACCGCAGACTGACCGGCACATAGACTTTGGCTTCCACTCAACACCGCTGTTGGCGGAACATTCACCACCACCACTGCGGTACCTGTCAGGCTACCGGGGCAAGGACTGCTCATACTCACTAAGCTATAAGTAGTCGTTTGCATAGGCGTGACGCTTACCACATAAGGATTTTGCATAACACCGCTCACCGGTATGGTATTGACCCCATCCGTGTAGCTGAAAGACCAGGGGCTATTACCGGTCAGGGCAAAGTTTAGGTTACCCGCTTGATTTTGCGTGATCGTCTGGTTGCCACTCAGCGTTACATTCATTATCGGAGTCACGCTAACCACTGCGGTGCCACTTACTGTTCCTACCAAAGGATTGGTAACAGACACCAGACTATAGGTTGTACTGATGGTCGGGGTTACAGTGAAAGTGTAGAGCGTCGAGGTAATACCATTTTGAGTGGTCGTATTGACGCCATCTGTCCAGGTTACATTCCAGGGGCCGGGGCCACCAAGATTAACGCTGAGCGTAGCTGGCGTTCCCGCACAAACCGTGTGGGCACCACTCAGAGCTGCAGTGGGAAGACTATTCACAACAATAGCCGCACTGCCGGTAACACCACCGGGGCAGGCGTTGTTATTAACTGAAACAAGTGTATAGGTTGTATTTGCTGTTGGACTGACACTTGCAAAGAATGGACTCGAATTAATCCCGGTCTGAGAAAAAGAACTCGTACCATTGCTATACTGAATACTCCAGGGAGAAGCGCCAGTCAAGTTAAACGTAAGCGTGGTTCCTTGACCCAGTAGAATCGTATTATTGCCTGAAAGGGTTGCCGATGGAAGTGACAGCACTGAAACAACAGCATTCCCACTGACAGTACCCGAACAACCGGCACTTACAGAAACTAAACTATAAGAGGTTTGCAGCGTGGGGGAAACCGGAAGTAGCAAAGGATTGGCTGTAATCCCTGTAATTGTTGATGGAGTTACACCATCTGTCCAGGTGAGATTCCAAGGCGAATTGCCTGTAAAGTTTACACTCAGATTAGCAGTGCCACTTTGACACATAGCCTGAGTACCACTCAATACTGCAGTTGGAGAACTTCCAACGCTTACCGTTCTTGAACCGGACACTGTTCCGGAGCAACCTGAAGATACGGCCACCGGAGCGTAAACTCTTGTTTGTACGGGCGTCAGGCTAACAAGATAAGGAGAAGCGGAAATACCCGTTTGCGTAAAGGAAGATAAGCCATCTGTCCAGGTTAAATCCCAAGGTGCAGAACCAGTCAGGACAAAACTTAAAGTTGTGCTTTGGCCGGTGCATAAGGCTTCACTACCCGAGATAGAGGCGGTAGGCGCGGAGCTGACACTCACAACTGATTGAAGATAACCAGGACCGCTACCGCAGCTATTACTTACACTCACCACACTGTAGGTAGTTGAAACACTAGGCGTCACAACAATAATATAAGGCGTTTGGGTAATATTGGACACCGGATACGAGTTAGTTCCATCCGTCCAGGTGATATCCCAAGGCTGACTTCCTGTAAAGAATACGCTTAAAGAAACAGTACCAGACTGACACAGACTGTAGTTTCCGGATAAGGTAGCGGATGGAATTGGGCAAGTAAAAGTTTGATTACTTGCATATCCATCATAAGAACCACCATAGTAACGCACAGGATCGACTAATTGAGCATTTTGAATCGTAAAATTCTGATCACTTATATCATTGATATTTGAGTTGGAGGCATTACTTGCCCTTACCAGAATACCTGAACCAGAAATAGACGGAATAGTCCATGCATAAAATTTCTGTAATGCTCTTACAGAAGAAACAATTGTTGTCCAACTGGAACCATTGTTGGAACTGTATTCCAATAGTACATTAGCTACACTAGGATCATGAATCCAACGAATTCCCCGAACCGTGCCGGCATGTAAGGTTTCTCCCCCATTGGGATACTCCAAAATAATAGAAGGCGGAATGGTGAAGGTCACATTACTGACATCGGATATCAATGGGTTAATAGCATCCGTGATTTTAATCAAACATTGGGTTGAACCACCTGGGATTTGGGGAACAAACCAATTATGGTATCCAGTACTAGCAGAGGTTGTAATGATGTTATTCCAGCTGCTACCATTGTCAGTAGAATACTCCAGAATTACATTATCCACATCTCCTGAACTCCAAGTGATGGTTTGAGTAGTACTCGCTTGCCAAAACACATTGGTATTTGGGCTATTAACGGTAATAAAGGGCTGAGCATTGGATCTCATCGTATATCCATCATACCCACCACCACGATAACGAATCGGATCTACAAAACTTGAAGTAGAAACTGTAAATACAGCATCCGAAACATCATTTATTGAAGTATTGGCTGCATTACTTGCCCGAACGATGACTGAAGCCGAATTAATAGAAGGAATGGTCCATGCATAAAATTTTTGTAATGCACGAACAGATGAAACAATCGTATTCCACGAAGACCCATTATTTGTGGTATATTCCAATAAAACATTAGACACACTGGGATCGTGAATCCATCGAATTCCTCTTACGGTTCCTGCATAAAGCGTCTCTCCACCATTGGGGTATTCAATCGTAATGGGGGGAGGGATAATAAAATTCACAGAACTCACACTGAAAACGGAGGGATCTGAAGTATCGGATACACGGATTAAACACTGAGTTGAACCTCCTGATATCTGCACGACATTCCAGGTGAAACTCCCGGATCCGGCAGCAAGAGAAGGTGCAATTGTACTCCAACTCGACCCATTGTTAGAAGAAAACTCAATCATCACATTCACCACATTTGTTGAATTCCAGGTGATGTTTTGATTCGTATTACTTTGCCAGGTAACTGCAGTTACAGGACTCGTCAGGGTAACCAGAGAAAGCGTATTCTCTCGCATCGCATATCCGTCAAAACTTCCCCCACGATACCGAACCGGATCCACCAGAGCTGAGTTCTGAATGGTAAAGGCTGTATTACTTACATCATTTATTGTGGTATTAGACGCATTGCTGGCGCGCACCAAAACAGAGGAAGAAGCTAAAGCGGGAACTGTCCAGGCATAAAACTTTTGCAAGGCACGAACAGAAGAAACTATCGTACTCCAGGTGGAGCCATTATCCGCACTATATTCTAGTAGTACATTCGAAACACTTGGATCGTGTATCCAACGAATACCACGAACACTGCCTGCATAAAGCGTTTCACCGCCATTGGGATATTCAATTGTAATGGGTGGAGGTATCGTAAATGTAACCGGACTAATGCTAAAGATAGAAGGATCTGAGGTATCTGAAATTCTAATCAGACATTGCGTTGAACCTCCAGAAATCTGGACCACATTCCAAGTAAAAGAGCCGGATCCCGCAGCAAGTGAATTGGCAATGATTGTCCAAGAGGAACCATTATTAGAGGAGAATTCCAGCATCACATTCACCACATTCGCGGAAGTCCAGGTGATATTTTCATTAGTATTACTAAGCCAGGTCAGATTGGTGACCGGACTCGTAAGGGTAACGATAGAAGAGGAATTTTCCCGCATGGCATACCCGTCATAACTTCCCCCTCTATAGCGAACGGGATCTACAAGGGTTGTTGAACTAATTGAGAAAGCAGCATCACTAATATCGTTAATACCTGAATTGCTTGCATTACTTGCCCTAACCAATACACTGTTTGAAGCTATTGATGGAATGGTCCAGGCATAAAATTTCTGCAGAGCTCTTACTGACGAAACAATTGTGGTCCAACTGGATCCATTATTCGTGCTGTATTCCAATAATACATTGGAGACACTAGGATCATGTGTCCATCGAATTCCCCGAATAGAACCTCCGTATAAGAGTTCCCCTCCATTGGGATAATCCAGAATAATAGAGGGAGGAATTGTAAAAGTTACATCTGACATATCCGTAACCACAGAATTCAAGGCATCCGTAATCCGGATCAGACACAAGGTCGAACCACCGGGAATCTGGGGCACACTCCAATTATGATAGCCTGTACTAGCAGAGGTTGTCAAAATGGTAGTCCATGCTGATCCATTATTAGTTGAATATTCAAGTAGCACATTATCAATATTTGATGATGTCCAGGTAATGGCCTGAGTCGTATTCGCCTGCCAAAACACATTGGTGTTAGGTGAAGTCACCGTAACAGAGGGAATCAGATTCGACCGCATTGTGTAGCCATCATAATTTCCGCCGCGATACCGAACAGGATCCACTAAAGCAGAATTATTGATGGTAAATACTGAATTACTAATGTCATTGATTCCAGTATTAGTAGCATTACTGGCCCTCACAAGTACATTCGAAGAGTTTAATCCTGGAAGAGTCCAAGCATAGAATTTCTGTAAAGCTCTTACAGAAGATACAATCGTATTCCAACTCGAGCCATTGTCCGAACTATATTCCAGCAAAACATTTGTAACGCTGGGATCATGGATCCATCTTATACCTCTGACTGTTCCGGAATATAGATTTTCTCCTCCATTAGGATACTCGACAATGATAGAAGGAGGAATGGTAAAAGTCACATCACTCTGATCCGTTACTGCTCCATTTAGAATATCTGTCATCCGAATCAGACACTGTGTAGAACCGCCTGGTATCTGAGGAACATTCCAATTAAAATACCCGGTTGAAGCAGGCGAAGTTGTAATGGTTGTCCAGGAACTGCCGCTATTGGTGGAATACTCAATAAGAATATTGTCCACATTGGAGGAAGTCCAAGTAATGGCCTGGGTTGTATTCGCCTGCCAAAACACATTTGTATTAGGAGAAGTAACCGTTACGGCAGGAACAAGGTTTGAACGCATAGAATAGCCATCATAGCCTCCTCCCCGATATCGAACCGGGTCTGCTAAGACACTGTTTGATATTGTAAAAGGTTGGTTACTAATATCATTTATCGTTGTGTTGGCAGCGTTACTTGCCCTTATCAATACATTAGAAGAAGACAAAGAAGGAACCGTCCAGGCATAGAACTTTTGTAATGCTCTAACAGTAGTAACGATTGAATTCCAATTAGAACCATTATCCGAACTATATTCAAGTCGTACATTCGATACACTGGGGTCGTGCGTCCATCTTATGCCTCGCACCGAACTGCCATATAGTGTTTCTCCGCCATTAGGATAATCGAGGACGACAGAAGGCGGAATTGTAAAAGTCACATTAGATACATCAAAAGTAAGTGGATTGATGGCATCACTAATGCGAATGAGACAAAAGGTTGAACCACCCTGAATTTGAGGGATGGTCCATGGGTAGGTAAATGTCGTTAAGGATTGGGTGCCAATTAATATCCAGGTAGAACCATTGTTGATCGAATATTCGATTCGTACATTAGAAATACCTGCTCCAGTCCAGGTAATATTTTGACTGGTGGCACTTTGCCAAATGACATTTGTATTCGGGCTGGTGACAGTAACGGATTGGCCTATTACCTGCTGAGAAGAACACAGCAAAATAAAAACCAACATCGCCCATGCAACCCGGATTCCCTCCCTCGCTTTGTTGAGGAGTATATTCATAACCGGGATGGGTTAAAAGATTAAAGATTGGATTTTACACCACGGAAACCCATCGTTTGATAACGGGTTGTGTAGGAGGTTTGTCGTCCTGTTGAGGTAGAAATTGTACTCACATTCAAGTATCCAGGATTCATCCTAGCAGAAATAAAATAAGGATAGGAATTGTTATGATAACTAGTACCAAGCCAAGGCCCCCATACTGCGGAATATATAGCAGCATTATAATTCATAAACCCAGTGAAGGTGATACCGGCTCCAGTATTCACACCAGTCGTGCCTGCATAGGTAGCATTGGCAGTGCCTGTCGTAGCATTGCCATTAACGCCAGGCCAAAAATTTACATCTGCCTGTGCACTTGAATTTAATACCCCATTTCCATGTAGTCCTGTGAATGAACGACCTGCAAGTGTTGCAAAACTAACTTGCCACTCTATTAACCCACTTCCATAATCTTTAACGCCATAATAAGTTGAACCAGATTGAACCCTGGTTGAAGAACTTGTGCTGAAGATTCCGGAGCGAATTGGAGCTCTGTAAAAATTGCCATTATCCCCGCCAGTTGGATAATACTCCTGACTAACATTGTATAAATTTTGAGTTGTATTCGTTGCTATTTCTGTACCATTTTCAACACCCGATGTTATACCAACCAGAGCTGTAAAAGATGTTGTCCCATTAGCTACTTCTCCCTGAACAGGAGGAACTGGACCTCTTCCAATTTTCTCTTTTTCAAATTCAGTATATGGTCTTAAAGATGCCCAGTCAAGGTAGGCAGCCGCATCAGGCCAGTTTATGTAATTACATTCACGATCCGGACGAGTTGCTGTATAAACGCGTGGCTGAGTATTACTAATGCCAGGGGTTAATACAAATATATTATTACGATGAGACGGAAGTGCAGTTGTGGACCCATCCCAAATACTAGCATTTGCAGTATTATTCGCATTATTGACCCTTTGTGATTGCTGATCGTAGGTAAGCGTATTTAAAAAATCCGTGTATTGTCCTTGCGTAACTTTGTATTTCATGCAATAAAATGCTTTATATCCAGTTGGAAAACTTGGTGCATCTGTCGGCCAAGTAGATACAACTGTATCATTATTTAAATCTACACCAAGCAATCCATTAATCCTAAAGTCTCCGTAAAAGGGGTCATTTAAAGTCTCTGAAATATTAGGAGGGATAAAACCAGCACTACTATTGGTATTAGACCTAGTAAACGCACTTGCCGTAGGGGTTGGCGTGGTAGAATAATTCACCCCATCCCCCAAATAATACTCCCCTTGTGGAATATACACCATCTCCATTCCGAATACCCGAATAGTAGCACCGGAAGCTTGAGTTTGGTTTAAACCATTGGCCGTGAAGTTCCATTGCAATTGCTGGCTTGTAATGGTGTAAGTCCCGCTACCTGTAGCAGAACGATATATAAATGCACCCATGTTGTCTTGTGGAATTTGAACTGTCGCACTTGGAGTTGCTGTACCACTTACATGCCCAGTTGTACTTAAAGTGGCATGAGCCCAATTTAATCCCGCATTGGTAGAATACTTCACAAAAACCCAAGCTGCATCCCAATTCTCCAAATCTCTCCAGGAATTATCCCAAAACATATTGTATTGTACCTGAATCGTGGTAGAAGTTGCTCCCGTCAACGAAACATTGGTAATGGTCAGGTTATTCGCATTTGCGCTAAAACCAAGTGCCAACAATAGGACACCAAACAGAAATTGAGAAACAGTTTTCATAAAATTATTGTTTTTCGTTATTAAATTAGATTTCAAATATGACCACAATATATTACAATTACAAATATTTGTGGAGAAATAATCTATGGAAAACACAAAGGGCTGTAATCAAAGCCTTTTACGACCAAGATCTTACTAATTTATTAGTGGAAAAGTGCTTATTTCACCAGCAAAAGCTTGCCAATACCCTGCATTCCAGAGCCTGAAACTCGTATTTGATAGACTCCAGTACTTAAATCAGATAAATTTAAGTCCCATTGTAAACCATTCGGAGTTAAATTCTTCTTGCCATTTACCATGACTAAATGGCCAAGCATGTCATAAACTCTCAAATCTAGGTCTTGATAAGCAGCATTTTTTATGTATATGCTGGTCCTGCCACTTGATGGATTTGGCCAGATCTCCATTAAATCTGAGAGGTCTAAATCAACACTAGTACTTACCCCCCAATTATTGACCTGATAAACCGCCGTATCACTCCCACATCCATTGGCCACAATTAAAGTAACTGTGTACATCCCTGACTGCTGATAGGTATGCTGGGGATTTTGCTGATTGCTATTATTCCCATCTCCAAATGTCCAGAACCAAGAAACCGGATTCTGTGATAAATCGGTAAAGGAGAATAAACTCCCTGCTTGAGTATAGGTAAAGTTGGCCAATGGGGCACTAATTCTATTTATCCTCATTGTATCTGAGGAAATACATCCAGCGTTGGTCAAAGTCCAAGCTAATACGGTTGTACCGACTGTTATTCCCGTTAATTGAGTGGAGTTAGAAATGGAATTACTTACAACTCCCGAACCTGAAACAACCGTCCAAAATCCCTGACCTGGATTAGCCATATTCGCGTTCAAGTTGGCAGAGCCAATACAAATGGTTTGATCTGCTCCTGCATTGGCTTGAGTTACTCCTAATGCAGAAACAATTGTCAAAGTATCCTGCGTAGAGGGGCAAACACCATTGCTGATTGTCCAACGCAACACCGTTTGCCCAGGTGCGATATTGGTTACTGAAGAGTTTAAGGAATTCGGATTGGTAATAATGCAGGATCCACTCACAATAGACCAAGTACCAGTGGCATTATTGGTTGGAGTATTTCCAGCAAGAGTTGCTGTGCTGCCACAAATAACTTGAGAAGGTCCTGCATTAGAAGGTGCAGGAGGTATTTCTCGATAGATATCTAATTGATCGGAAGAGGAACATGCTCCTAAGGTAACGGTCCAGATAAAGCGATTCAAACCCTGACTCAAACTTACCACAGAACTAGTGGCATTTCCTGGATTTAAAACCGTAGAAGTACCAGCTGTAACTGTCCATACTCCCGTTCCGGAAGTGGGGGTATTGGCAACCACCAAAGAAGAGGTACTGCAGATTGACTGATTTGATTGAACCACAGCCGGAGAAGGAATCGGAGCCAACTGAACAACCACCTGACCACTTCCGCTGATAGTACCTGTACTACAACCAGGGGCAGAAACAGAGGTTACTTTGTAGGTTGTGGCAACAGATGGGGTAACTGAAATAACCCAAGGAGAATTGGTTAATCCGGTCTGAGTTAAAGTCGAACTTCCTTGCATCCAGGTAATATCCCAAGGCCCAGTACCTGTCAGTTGAATGCTGACTTGAGCGCTATCTCCTATACAAATGGTTTGATTGCCACTAATGGAGGCTGTAGGACCAGATTGAAGCGTAACCACTCCTGAGCCCGAAACAGATCCTGTACAACCTTGAGAAACTAAATTGCTTAAACTATAAGTGGTAGAATTTACCGGACTGACAGAAAACAAGTATGGCGAAGTAGAAATACCTGTCTGGGAGGTAAAGTTCGTCCCATCCGTCCAAGTTAAATTCCAAGGTCCTACTCCACTTAAATTAACCGTAAGTAGGGCACTGGCTCCAGCACAAATTGTGTGAGATCCACTGATACTGGCATTGGCTGTAGGAGTGAGCGAAACTACTGCACTCCCCGATATAGCCCCAGCACATCCATTGGAGATCAAACTCACCAATGTATAAGTTGTGGAGATAGAAGGGGTAACCGTTACAGTCCATGGAGAAGCGGTTACAGTGCTCACGGAGGTATTACTAAATCCATTTGAATAAATAAAACTCCAAGGACCACTCCCAGTAAAGTTTACACTCAAAGTAGCAGAACCTCCTGGACAAATAGATTGACTTCCTGAAATACTAGCGGTCGTTAAAGGGGTAACCTGATAAATCGCATTTCCACTCACACTTCCTGCACCACAAGCATTACTCACTGAAATAGGCGTATAGGTAACGGAAGCGGATGGCGTAAAATTAAAAATATAGGGACTGCTTGTTAATCCAGTTTGAGTGAAGGTATTAGTTCCATTGGTAAAGGTGATGTTCCAAGGAGGATTTCCTGTCATACTAAAATTCATTTGAACCCCAACGCCTGAACATACATTCTGACCTCCACTCACATTCAAGGTTGGACCGGGTATCACCGATACAACATGACTGCCAAATGCAGAGCCAACGCAACCTCCAGCATTCACATTCAGTACTACGAAAGTGGTAGTTGCTGTAGGGGAAACAGAAAAGACAAAAGGACTGGAAGTAATTCCACTTACAGGGAATGAATTTACCCCATCCGTCCAGGTAAGATTCCAGGGAGCATTGCCCACTAAGCTGGCGCTGATATTGCCACTATTCCCATTACAAATTGTTTGAGATCCAGAAAGCGTCGCAGACACAACCTGAGTTACCTGCACACTTGCCGTTCCGCTGACTGTGCCTGAACCACAGGCATTATTCAAAGAAACCAAAGAATAAGTACGCGTAGTGGAAGGGGTAACACTCACCCAGTAGGGAGTCATGGTGGTATTTATAATCGAATTCGTATTGGTTCCATCTGTATAGGAGAAAGTCCAAGGCGAACTACCTGTTAAAGCAACCGAAAACTGAAAAGTTTGTCCGGCGCAAATAGACCCAGCTCCAGACAAGGCAGCTGTCGGCATAGGTTGAATACTAACCACTGCATTACCAGAAACAGTGCCAGGACTGCATCCCTGTGAGCCGACTTGAGTTAAGGTGTAGGTCCTACTGCTCATGCTGGTTACAGAAAAAGTATAAGGGCTGGTATTGATTCCAGTTACAGTTATTGGGGTTGTACCATTTGTCCAGGTGATTGTCCATGGTTGAACGCCTGTTAATGCCACACTTAATTGAGCAGCCTGAATGGGGCAGACAGTTTGATTTCCACTTAATGTAGCCGTTGGTACGGCAATCGGTCTTACTAGGGCGATTCCAGAAACTGAGCCAGCACAACCATTACTTACATTGGTTAATGTGTAGGATGTTTGAACCGCGGGGCTGATAGACCAGGTATAAGGAGTACTAGTAATTCCTGTAACCATTACCGGGCTAACCCCATCTGTCCAGGTTAAAGACCAAGGGCTGGATCCAGTTAAAGTTGCAGAGAGAGTTGCTCCACTTCCGATACAAATCGTTTGCGTACCTGAAATGCTTGCAGTAGGTAAAAGAGTAACCGTAATGGCAGCATTGCCTGATTGAGTGCCCAGTCCACAAGCATCCGAAACTGAGCTGACTGTATAAGTTCTTGTGGATGCAGGTGTTACAGATAGCACATGCACTGAGGCTGTAGTTGCCAATACAGTGTTCGCATTGGTACCATCTGTCCAGGTAAAGTTCCAGGGAGCGCTGCCTGTTAAATTAACCGTGATCAGGGCTGACTGACCTGCACACAGACTTTGAGTGCCACTGATTGTCGCAGTAGGCAAAGGCATCTGGTTCACTAATGCTGTACCCGATACTGAACCAATACTACAAAATGGATTAGTAACAGATACCAAACTATAGGTTGTTAAACCAGTTGGTGTGACCGTAAATACATAAGGGGAGGCCGTAATTCCATTCTGACTAGCAAGTGTTGTTCCATTTGTCCAGCTTACATTCCAAGGGCCTGCCCCAGAGAAGGTGATTGTCAAACTAGCCGCACCAGACCCACATATTGTTTGGGATCCGGTAAGGGTTGCTGAAGCCGGGGATAACACAGCAACAGGAGCTTGTCCAGATACTGTACCAGTGCAAATATTCTGCACTGATAGTAAATTATAAGTACTTGTACTGATTGGAGTAACAGATACAATAAAGGGGGAACTTGTTATGCCAGTTTGTGACTGAGGGTTGGTACCATCTGTCCAAGTTAAATTCCAGGGGGCAATTCCAGATAAGCTCACAGTCAGTGATGCGGATTGTCCGGAACAAATGCTTTGGGTTCCGCTAATACTTGCGGTAGGTACTGAGGAATGACTAACAATTGCTTGTCCGGAAACTAAGCCACTGCTACAATAAGGATTGGCAACAGATAAAAGGGTAAAGGTAACCGAACTGCTTGGCGTTACTGAAAACACATAGGGTGAACTGGTCAAACCATTTACCGCATTGGGAGTAGTACCATCGGTGTAACTTACATTCCAGGGACCTGTTCCGGTAAATGCAATAGATAAGCTAGCTGATCCGACACCACAAATCGTCTGCGTTCCACTCAGGGTTGCAGTGGGTGAGGTTGCCAATGTTACTATTGCTTGCCCGGAAACTGTACCGGTGCAACTATTCTGAATTGAAACTAAAGAATAGGTTGTATTGGAAATAGGCGTAACGGAAAAAGTATAAGAACTTCCGGTAATCCCTGTTAGCGTTTGGGGAGTCGTACCATTTGTCCAAACAATTTGATAGGGGGAAGTTCCCGTTAAGCTTATAGTTAAATTAGCAGATACTCCGGAACAAACCGTCTGAGTGCCACTCAAGCTAGCTGTAGGAATAGAAAAAACGCTCACAACTGCCCCTCCAGAAAGTACACCAGAAGGACAACCTGAAGTACTTACAACGGTTAAACTATAAGTGGTAGTTTGGGTAGGCGTTACAGTAAATAAAAATGGACTACCGGTAATTCCGGTTTGAGTTACAGGGGTAGTGCCATTCGTCCAGGTTAGAGACCAAGGTGCAGAGCCAGTTAATGCGACACTCAATTGAGCAGTTCCAATTCCACATACCGTCTGTGTGCCACTCAAAGTGGCAGTAGGACCAGACTGAGGGGTAACGATGGCCGTACCGGAAACTGTTCCACTGCAAATACTACTGACACTGACTAAGGAATAGGTAGTTTGACTGCCAGGGGTTACGACCATAAAATAAGGCGAACTGGTTATTCCCGTCTGAGTCTGAGGAGTAGTGCCATCTGTCCACGATAAACTCCAAGGAGCAATACCTGTGATTCCAACAGATAAAACAGCAGTGCCTCCAACGCAAATAGTCTGAGTCCCTGTTAGAGTGGCTACTGGAGCAGCATTTAATACAAATGGGGCATTCCCATTTACAGTTCCACTACCACAAACATTGATGACCGAAACAGGGGAATAGGTAATGCTTTGGCTTAGCGTGACTGTTGTCAAAAATGGACTGGAAGTTACCCCGAGTTGAGTAAAGTTAGAAGTCCCATCTGTCCAAACAATATCCCAAGGAGAATTCCCGCTAAGCGTAAAGGTGAGCGTTCCTGTATTGCCAGAGCAAATGGTATTTCCCCCACTGAGCGCTACTACAGGTGGAGCGTTTACCTGTATGGCAGCGGTACCTGTTGCCAATCCCCCTGTACAGGAAGGAGAGCTCACACTGACTAAAGAATAAGTTCTCGAAGAGGCAGGAGTTTGAGAGATTAACAAAGGAGAACCGGTAATACCTGTTTGAGTAATGGGAGTGGTGCCGTCTGTCCAAACAACCGTCCAAGGAGAAGCGCCACCCAAAGCAACTGTCAGGGTAACAGAAGCCCCTGAGCAAATAGTTTGGTTTCCAGTTAAAGTAGCGGTTGGCCCTGAAGTAAGGGTAACTAAAGCAGACCCAGAAATAGGACCGCTTACACAAGTATTACTTAAGGCTGTTAAAGAATAAGAGGTAGTAACCGTAGGGGTAACACTAATCACAAAAGGATTGGCTGTAATTCCAGATTGGGTAACAGGAGTTGTGCCATTGGTATAAGTAATTACATAAGGACCAGAACCGGTAAAATTAATCGATAAATTGGCGGAACTACCTGTACAGATTGTTTGAGTGCCAGACATAGACGCTGTTGGCGGCACACAACCGGTATAACAGGAGGTAAACCCATCGTACCCTCCTCCTCTATATTTATTTACATCCACCGTTGATGCCCCAATAATGGAGAATACGGCATTACTAATATCATTAACTGTAGTCGTATTGGCGAAATCAGAAACCCGGACAATACAATTACTACTGATGGTGGCGGGTACTATCCAATTATAAAATCCAATGGAAGAGTTAAAATTCGTAGCGATACTTATCCAATTTGAACCGTTATTGGTACTGTACTCAATATTAACCGTCAAAACAGATTGCACATTCCATACAATGGATTGCAAACTCCCCACTTGCCATTGCTCTCCCCCATTGGGTTGAATAACAGTAACCGAAGAACCGGGAATGGTAAAGGTGGCATTACTTTGATCGGTAACAAGAGTATTTTGAGCATCACTGACTCTCACCAAACACTGAGTACTGCCCAAAGGACCCGCTCCAGGAACCATCCAAGGATAGGTCCGGGCAGTAACCGGCCAAGTGGTAATGGTGTTCCAACTGGAGCCATTGTTGGTACTATACTCAATCAGAACATTATTACTGATATTCGTGTAGGACCAAGTGATATTTTGAGTAGTTGCCCCTGACCAGATTTCTCCCCCATTGGGCGTAAGAACGGTAATAGCGGGGGTCTGATTTGAACAAATAGTAAAGCCATCAAAACTCCCTCCTCTATACTTAACCACATCAACCGTAAGAGCTGCAATTATAGAAAATACCGCATCACTATTATCTGTTACTAAAGGATTGCTGGCATCAGTCACCCGAACCAAACAATTGGCACTAACAGTAGCAGGGATTGTCCAGTTAAAGAATCCTCTTTGGGCGGTTTGATTGGTGGCAACAGAAACCCAGGAAGTACCATTATTGGTGGAATAATCTATATTGACATTATTCACACTTTGAGAATTCCAGACGATAGACTGAAGGCTACCAACAGACCATTGCTCCCCACCATTGGCTTGAACCACAGAAATAGTCGCTGTCGGAATCGTGAAATTCGCATTACTAACATCATTAATGGTAGAATTTTGAGCATCACTAACCCGAACCAAACAAGTAGTAGATCCAATTCCGGAAACTACCCAAGGAAAAGTCTGAGCCGACGCTGGCCAAGTGGTAAGAGTGGTCCAATTGGAGCCATTATTATAACTCACCTCAATGAGTACATTATTCGGAATATTGGTATAAGACCAAGTAATATTCTGGGTGGTGGCACCCGGCCAAACTTCTCCACCATTGGGAGTGAGTACTGTGACTGCGGGTGCTGCATTTTGACAAAAAGTAAACCCGTCAAAGCTACCGCCCCTATATTTAACCAGATCTATTGTTAGGGCAGCAATAATGGAAAAAGTAGAATTACTGACATCATTCACCGTCAAAGGATTCACAGCATCTTTGACTCGTACAATACAATTGCTGCTTACGGTTGCTGGAATCGTCCAATTATGGAAACCCCTTAAAGCCGGAATATTGGTGGCTATACTGGTCCAGTTCGTGCCATTATTGGTAGAATATTCAATATCAATATTCAGAATAGAGCTATGCGTCCATACGATCGATTGGAGACTTCCTACTGGCCATTGCTCCCCTCCATTGGGTTGTAATAAGGTAATAGAGGAAGGAGGAATCGTAAAAGTATTATTGCTTTGATCGACAACCGCTGTATTGAGGGCATCGTAAATCCGAACCAAACACAGGTTGGAACCCAATGGTCCTGCACCTGGAACTACCCAGGCATAAGTTTGGGCGGATGCCGGCCAAGTAGCAATGTTAATCCAATTGGTGCCGTTATTGGTAGAATACTCAATAACTACATTGGAAATATTCACACTAGACCAAGTAATATTTTGGGTAGTAGCCCCAGACCATACCTCTCCCCCATTAGGAGTAAGTACAGTAACGGATGGGGCTTGAGCCCAAATCAATCCACTCCAGGAGAAAAGCAGGAATAGTAAATATCGTGTGAGATGCTTCATTCAGCCTCGTTTTATTTTTTGGTGAAAGAAGAAATCAAGGAGCAGTGCGACCACAACGGAAACCCCAGTAGTGTAAACGACCTGTACCACCTGCCCAACTATTATTAGGTCGGCCAGATACTGAATAGACACAATTGTAAACACAATTACCCTCACTTTTCGGCATCATCCAAGCTGAATCAGTGACTCCGGAGGAACCGGCAAATGCCAAATTGGGATTGTTCTGATTGGTTTGGCCATTTATGCCCGGCCAAAAATCTACATTAGCAACCCCATTGGTGCCAAATACAGTGCCATCTCCATGATGCCCTCTGAAAGAACGACCATTCACATGGGCAATGGTTACATAACTTTCCAGTAAATTATCTCCCGCATCCATAACCCCATAATAGGTTGCCCCTGAAGTTGCTCGAGTAGTGGTAGTAGATCGAGCGAACATCCCCGAACGAATAGGACCTTGACCTCCATCTCCTCCATTGATTACACTTGTTGGATTATGAGCATAACGGATAGTATTGGCAGGGACCTCAGTGCCATTTTCCGAGGTAGTAAAGGAAGGATTGTCTGAAGTAAATATACTAATGTTGGTATTCCCCCAAGGTCTTTCATTGAGTATTGGCGCTAAGGGTCCACGACACATTTTCTCATATTCCAATTCCGTCATCGGTCGCAATCCAGCCCAATCAGCATAAGAGCAGCCATCCACCCAACTAATATAATTACAAGCACGATCAGGTCTGCCTGCTGAATAGACATTACTCGACACTGAAATAGTGTACCGATTTTGCAAGGTAGGATAATATCTTGCTGTGGCTTGTCCGGTAGTAAGTGTATTTAAAAATTCGGCATATTGACCTTGAGAAATTTCATACTTCATGGAATAAAAATGAGTGAAGCCCAAGGGGTAAGAAGGATTATCTACCGTCATGTTTCCATCTTCATCTAATCCAAGCGTTCCATGTATTCGAATAGAAGTAGCAGCACCCGTACTATTCACCAAAGCTGCATCTGCAGAAAGCAAAGGAGACATGTTAGCACTCACGCCATACGCGTAATTATCAGCACCAGCCCAAATGGAGTTTTGGGATTCTGTTACCCCATTCCCGTCTCCCAAGGCAAATGTTCCCGTTGGTATATACACCATCTCTATCCCAAAAATCCGAATCTGTGCGGTCGTAGCTTGAGTCTGATTTAATCCATCTGCTTGAAAATTCCATCTCAACTGCTGACCTGTTATTGTGTAGGTACCATTGCTGACGGAGCTTCTCAAAACAAATGCCCCTTTGTTGTCTGTCGGAACCGAAATGGTCGGTGTAGGAGTAGCTGTTCCGGCTATATGTCCTGTGGCAGATAAAGTACAATGATTCCATCCTGAACCAGTATTATACTTAACAAAAACCCAAGCAGCATCCCAATTGATTGCATCCCTCCAGGAATTTTCCCAAAACATATCATACTGAATTTGAGCTGTAGTGGAAGTAGCCCCTGTTACGGAACCATTCTGGATGGTGATGTAATTGGCATAAACGCCGCTACTCAGGAGAAAAGAAAAGAAGAATAATAGGAGTGCAGATTTTTTCATTATGATTGGTAAATTGAATACACCGAGTCCGAAATTAACGGAATTACAATTATTCTACAAACTTATTTTCCCGAAACAGGAACTACTCACTCCTAAACAGCCACCCCAAAATTCACCCCAACAGCATACTTGAAAACAAAAACCCCTTTACAAGCCAAATTAGAGCATTTTTTCATTTGCGCTTTACTTCAATCGTTCGGATAGTTTATCCGGAGTTAATAAATTTAGGCGAAGCAAAAATCGAATCTGAGTGCCATATTCTTTAAAACTGACTGTTTTTCCCTGATATTGAGATCCCAAAATCGGAAAGTAAAACTCCCAAATATCGGGTATGACTTTCAACACCATACCGGCATCCCAAGGCAAAAATCCAGCATACTGAAAATTGGCTACATCCCCATATATCTGAAAGGGCATATAGGGTAAATCTACTCGCACATTCAGAGCCTGCAACCATTGATCACTTCGAATGGGATTCCAGGAAGCAAATCCCCCCTGCAACCCATCGGTTTGATTGATAATCCCCCGATAGGCCTCTGAGGTTATGGCTCTATCCAAAAACACCTGATTCATCAAATAATCTGTACTCCCGGATACCCCTAATTGAAACGCTGAACCCACTTCTGTACGGTCAATAAAATACCCTGCATAGGCTCTCCAATGCACGGCATCATTCTTCAAATATCTCAGCTTTCCACTCAAAGTATTTTCCCAAAGCAGAAAATGCTCCGGGTACCAACGCAATCCAGATTGCATTTTCCAATTCCTCACTTTTGTACCTCCAGATACAGAACCTTGCATCTCCCCTATATCATAGCGTTGAGGTAAATAACTTAGATCTCCGGCCTGTGTCCAAACCATATTCCAGGCTAAGCTCAATTCAGTTTTGAGGGATCTGTTATGGTCGTTTCGCCGACCGAAAAATTGTATCTGTGGCCTAGCACGAAGCATACCAGAATAAGCATCTTGAGAATAACTACTCTGTATCTTCGAAAATATCCCAGATCTCGGAATAAAATCTTTTCTCAAATAGATACTCCCCAACAGTTCCTCACTTCTAAATCCATACATCGGCATAATGCTGACACGAAACCGGGGAGAGGGAATAAACTGATTGCCGAACCAAAGACCTGCCAGTAAACCATCTGTTGTATTGCCTCCTATCACGGGAACCACATATACCGGAAAATGATCTAACCGATCCAGTACCGGCAAAACGGAAATTTTTAATGGTTTAATTTTCCTAAAAAGGGTTCGATTGTACACAACATTATTTTTAGCATTAATGTCTGGCATTTGCTTGTCGGCATTCAATCGTATATGCGTAAATGGCTCCTTCACTTTTTGGGTAAGGGTCCATTTTCCTACAAATGGATCTGTCCATATTGAGCGAACCGTTTCCTTTCCATTCATCCAACTTACCTGCACGGGTGCACCCAATGGGGCATTATTTTTTAATACCAATTCTTGTGTGTTAGGCTTGAATTTTCGAATTCGAAAATCAGGTGCATCCCCCTGCTCAATTATGCCCTTGAAAAACCAATCCAACTTTTTCCCGGAAACTTCTTCCAGCACAGCTTGCATATCTTCCGGATAAGGATGTTTGAATGACCATCTGCGATAGTACTCTTGCATGGCACGATCAAAAGTATCTGTCCCCATCCATGCCTCTAGGTAATCCATCAACCGGGCAGAATATCCATACACTACTACCCCATATCCAACCTGTGAAAATTCATCAGAGGCAGAACCCGCAGGCAAGGCATTCCCCTGACGGCTTGTATGAACCCAGCCTACTTCCATCAGGTCTCGAGCATTCCCAATACCCACATTCAACTTCAGTCCATTAATATTCAAGGTTGGCTTCAAAGAATCTGCTTTTCCCTTTTGAGCATCCTGGATTTTCTTTTGAATATATAATTCTTCATAGTAAGAATTTACGCCCTCATCCATCCAAGGAAATTGTCTTTCCTGACTGCCCAATATTCCATAAAACCAATTATGCCCGACTTCATGCAAAATCACCTGCTCCAAACCTGTCGTATCGCCCACACTCCCAATAACTGTAATTGTCGGATATTCCATCCCTCCCCCCGCCAACAAAGCTCCATCCACAGCACTCACCACAGAATAAGGATATTCTCCTACTTTTTCCGAATACCATCGAACCGATCTTTCTAAAAATTCACATCCATACTGCCATTCCTTTTCATTCTCCTTTTTATAAAATGCTCGGGCAGTAATTTTTTTCCCCGAGGTCAATGAAAACTCCTTTTGACAAATCTCAAAACCAGGATCTGCAAACCAGGCAAAATCGTGAATACGATCCAGCTTGTACTCAAATTTTCGCTCTCCTTGTGGAGCAACAATTTTTTCTCCTCCCACCAGCGCGTTCATCAACTGATTTTCTGCAGGGGTTTGGCATTCTCCTGTGGCTGCCACCACATATCCTGCTGGAACTGTCAGGCTAACCGAAAAAGAACCAAACTCACTGTAAAATTCCCCCTGGTCTAAATACGGCATGGGATGCCAGCCCTTTGGGTCATAAACCGCAGGCTTAGGGTACCATTGAGAAATTTGATACGCTTTACCAGCTCTGCCCAGTCGAGAAAAATTAGTAGGAATAGTCGTGCGAAAGGGAGTTTGAATGCTTACTTCCTTACCTGGTAATAAAGGTTGTTCCAAATAAACTTTTACTACATCTATCCAATGGGGATGTTCTTCGACTTTCAAAGAAACATTTGCTGAAAAAAATGCCAGACTATCCATATCGCCCCAATTGTTTTTAGAGGCAAAGTGAAAATCCACACTACCCGATTCGGCTTTTCTTTTGGCAAACTCCGAACGGGTGGAGGAATAGGCTTTGGGCCATAAATGAAACCAAATAAAACCCAGGGTATCAGGGGAATTATTCTGATAGGTCAATTCTAATTTCCCATGAATCTGATGCAGAGCGGTATCTAATCGAGCATCAATTACATAATTGACATTTTGTTGCCAATATTTCCCGGTAGATTGGGCCAAGGAGAATAGTGGACTGATGAACAGGAGTAAAAACAGGTGTCTCATGGCTGCAAGTTATTCAGATTTAGAAAATTTTCGTATTTTTACTTTTGTAATCGGCGTATGAGGTACTTATACATTATTCTCTTTTTGGCTGTAGTCAGCCTTTTAAACCTTTCGGCATGTCGCAGAAATTGCGTCCGTCACCCCGGTTGCGCCACCCGACCGAACAGCGGTCCCTGCCCAGATGCCAGCACCAAATGGTACTTCGACCGGGTAGATAACAAATGTAAATCATTCACTTATGGGGGTTGTGGGGGCGTGGTTCCTTTCGATTCCAAAGAAGAATGTATGAAGAGTTGCAAGTGCCAAAATTAATTAGGATTTCCTAAGTAAGCACTTACCCTAAGTAAAGACTTACCCTAAGTAATGACTTACCCTAAGCGAAAACTTACCCCAAGTAAGCACTTACCCTAAGCAAAGACTTACCCTAAGCTGAAGTTAGGTGTTGTAGATTTTTTTGAAATTCAAAGTTGTTCAAACCATTCTGACTGACTGAGGCTTTTAATTGTAGGCATCCAATAATCAGCCCCTGCATGAGCAGAATCCTCCCCTATCCCAACTGTTCTGCAACCCACGCCTTTCCCTGCTTCCACATCTCTTGCCCGATCTCCAATCATCCAAGATTGACGAGCATCAATGCCATATTTGGCACAAGCCTTTTCAAGCATCAAGCTAGAGGGTTTGCTCAAAATATTTTTTCCAAAATCCTTGTGATACGGGCTAAAGTAAATGTCGGTGATAGGACACTGATGCCGAATAAAATGATCTTTCATCCATGCATGCAAGCGATCGACCTCCTCAATGGAATACAGTCCTTTTTGAATCCCTCCCTGATTGGTTATAACAATCAATAGAAAACCCTTATTCAGCGCTTTTTTACAGATGTCAACTATCCCTTCCTCAAAATGAAAATCCTCCCTTTTAAATACATAATCCCCCATTTCCTGATTAATCACCCCATCCCGATCTAAAAACAATGCTTTTGATACCATATTTTTTTCAATTTGGGAATTGAATTGTAAATCTATGTTGTTTTACCTGCATGAATAGCCAATTGCCCCTCATTTTTTTTGATAACGACTGTCTCTTGTGCAGTCGTTCGGTTCAATGGCTGATTCGAAAAGATAAAAAATCCATTTTGCAATTTGCCCCGCTTCAAGGAGAAACTGCCAGAAACTTGCTACCCTCAGCCCACTCTGCAAAAATGAACACCTTGATTTTATGGAATGAAGGAAATATTTACCTCCGCTCCCAAGCTGTCTTCAAGATTCTGAGCTACCTAGAAAAACCTTGGAGCTATCTATCCTATTTAGCCTATTTCCCGAAATTTATCAGCGATTTTTTCTACCGAATAATTGCTAGATTACGCAAAAGACTGTTCTCTGGGAACGCATCTCAATGCCTAATCAGTCAGCAACACAGAATACTGCCCTAGTCTATTGAATCCCGAACAGGATTATTGCTTCAGTACCCGACCTACCAATGTGCCCTTATCCGTTTTAACAAGCAATAAATAAGTACCGGAGGCGAAATCATGAATATCAAATTGATACAGGCCTGAATCATCCTGCTTAATCTCAGATTCAGAACGAATTAACTTGCCCTCTAACGAAAGCCATTCTGCACTTATCAGCACATCACCTTCTGTTAATCGTACCGAACACTGATCCTTCACAGGATTCGGATAGAGTTCTGGAATTGTTCCATTCACCATATCATCCGTAGATACACTGGTGACCACTTTGAAGATTGAATCCGTATTGCATACATTAGAAGCAATCAGCTTTACCTGATAATTTCCATTAAAGAAATAGTAATGGTAAGGACTCATCAAATTACTGGTGCCCCCATCCCCAAACTCCCACCTATAGGTATCCGCATTGGTGGTTAAATTAGTGAACCAAACTGTATTCGCATTGCGAACATAGGTAAAATCAATGACTGGAGGACTGGCATTATAGCCGGTTACCACTGAGATATTCGGCAAATTGGTACGGGCGCAACGACCATCATAAATCCGGGTGATTTGATACGAGCTGGTTACAGTAGGGAAAACATTCAGAATATAGGGATTAGAGGTAATTCCATTGATACTGGTTATACCTGCTCCATTCGTAGAATACCTCAAATCCCAAGGACCGGGTCCATACATCGTAATTGAAATAATCGCCGAACCAGGCACACAGACTGTTTGGTCATTACTCAATACTGCCCAAGGTCTTTGATATACAATAACGACCGGCTCTCCTGAATAGAATCCAGGACAAACATCCCAAGCATCCCGAAGACTATAAGTGGTGTGTACAGAAGGAGTAACATTCACCAGATAGGGGCTCGTGTTGATTCCAGATACTGTAACATTGGAAGTACCGTCAAAATAGGTAACATTCCAAGGGGGAGTGCCTCCAGAAAGGTTGATGGACAATTGAGCGGAATTACTTTCACAAATGCTTTGGTTCCCTGTAAACACTGCACTGGGAGGGCTCTTAACAACTACAAAGGAAATAGCCTGGGAGTCTGCCACACAGGTAGATCCTGCATTTACCACCCTTCGGTACCAAATATCATTGGCATTAACTTGTGGCTGATAATCTTGAAGTGTTGCATCGACCACCGGGCTCCAAACCAGACTATCGGCAGAAGATTCCCACTGAAACAAATAAGAACCGCTACCGCCAGTTGGAATTGACCCTGTTAGTAAACTTGGCAAAGTACCGGCACATATTGTCTGATTGGAACTAATAAAATTATTTCCTGGAGCAGCTTGATAGGTAACTAAAATAGCTGCCGCTGTATCATTGACGCAAGTCCCAGAGCTTACTACCCGGCTAAAATAGGTAGTTTGTACTATTGGATCTGGATTTAAATCTTCTCCTGTACCTCCTGGATAACTCATCCAATTACTTAGGCTACCGGTGGAGTAAATCCACTCATAAAATACTCCTCCCAAGCCACCAGTAGCCTGAGTGCCATCTAATAGTTGAGCTATCGGAGTCCCACATAATGTTTGATCTGCACTTACAACATTTGGAGCTGGTAAGCCATACACATCCAACAATAAATAAAATGAACTATCCGGATTACATACCCCTGAAATTACCACCCTTCGATAATAAGTTTGAACACTCATTACTCCAGGTTGTAAAAAGGGATTTATAGCTCCAGGGTGATTGGACCAAGTAGCATTATCTGTACTTGATATCCATTGATAGGAAAAAGTACCTACACCACCCGTAGGGGTAGATCCCGTAAGTTGATTGGGAGTATTCCCACTACACAAGGTCTGATCTGTTGCAATAAAATTATTAACAATAGCCTGATTCACTACCACAAATACCTGTACACTTGTAGAAGTTGGACATACTCCTCCAGATACTAATCGGCGATACCGAATAGTATTAGATTGAAAAAAGGGATCTAAATCCTGATTCACCTCCCCTGCCACTGTGCCCCAATTTATTCCATCAAAACTACTTTGCCAGCCATAAGTATACAATCCTGAACCCCCAGCAGGAATACTACCCGACAGGGTAGCGGCTAAACTTCCATTACAAATGGTCTGATCGGCTGCCAATGTATTTTGCGTGATAGCTGTTTGTATCTGGATAAGTATGGGGGCAGAGGTAATAGGCGGACAGGCACCACTGGAAATAATCCGATGATAATAACGGGTAGCTGTTGGAGAACCGGGAGCATAACTTGCCGTCACAGCTCCTGTAATATTTGTCCAAGTAGAGGCATCCGGACTGGTCTGCCACTGATACCCGTATCCTCCGAAACCTCCAGTTGGAGTAGTACCGGTCAGGGTAGTTGCAATTCCGCCTAAACAAAGTGTTTGATTAGAAGATATGATATTTCCGCTTACGGGAACATCTGGTCTAAGAAATACCGTTGTACTCGTATTTCCGGGGCAAATACCGGAACTAATCACCCTACGAAAATAAGTATTAGTCAATATTACCCCAGCAGAATACCCTACACCATTTCCTCCCCCACAATCATAAAATGCAGTATTATCCGTACTACTTTGCCATAGATAAGTGTAAGATCCATTCCCTCCAGTCGGAATAGCACCAGTGAAGGCAGCTGCAGGTGAACCCACACAAATTGCCTGAGAACTTCCGATTAGATTATTGCCTATTCCCGGGTCCAATTGAACTGAAATAGAAGTACTTGTAGTTGGAGTGCAAGTGGTGGTGGTAGCAATCCGTCTATAATAGGTATTGGCGGTTAGTATGGGTGCCTGATAATCTTGAGTATTAGCCCCAATTACATTGCCCCAAGAGGAATTGGTTAGACTGCTTTGCCACTGATATCCGTATGATCCGTTGCCTCCTGTTGGTAAAGACCCTGCAAACAAATTCGGGGCAACTCCGGAACAAATTATTTGTGAACTGGAAACAGAGTTCATGGAGAAAGCTGGCAAGACAACCAAATCCAACTTAGAAGAGGTAGAGGGAGGGCAAGCTCCAGAATTCACGATTCTTCGGTAAGAGAAAGTAGAGGTAGCAATACCTGGATTAAAATTAGTGCCGACAGCCCCGCCGATGCTATTCCAATTGATGCCATCCGTGCTCATTTCCCATTGGTAGGAATAAATACCGTTGCCACCACCTGGTGCTAGGCCGGTTAATATAGCTGTGGTATTGCCGACACATAGAGTCTGGCTGGCCGTAACCAGATTATTGGTAATAGCTGGCAAAACAGTTACTACCGCTGTTCCCGAAACTAAACCAGAACAAACAGACACAACAGATGCCATCGAGAAAGTACGGGTTACAGTTGGGTTAACTACCAGCAAATAGGGATTGCTGTTGATTCCGTTTATTGCGGATGAATTAAACCCATCTGAATATATGATGTCCCATGGTCCTGTGCCTGTGAAGTTAACAATCAGGTTGGCATTATTTCCATTGCATATAGTCTGTGTTCCTGAGAGCGTTGCAGAGGGATCTATTGTCTTCATATACAGGATGGTGCCATTACTCACCCGGTGTGTGCCACCCGTTGCAGAAGCCCCAAAGCCAAAAATCCGTATGCGTAAACTTCCTCCCTGAGGAATTTGAACAGAAGTACCTATTACCGTGATCGAAAAGGCACTACCCATATTCCCAATAGTAAACCTATTTCCAAATGAAGTGAAAGTCCCCCCATTAACTGATACCAAAACATAAGCCGAAGTAGCTCCTGTTCCACTACTTTGAGTGGAATACCGGATTGAATCCAGTGTATAGGCTGGACAAGAAGAACTCACATTGATTTCATGATAATCCCCAGCAGCGAATGCAGACAAAGAATCAACCGAAGTCCAGTCGGAAGAGCTATACCCATTGGAGGCTGAACCACACACCAAACCCGCACCTCTCGTAACCTGACTAAATGTCAAGCCTGACACAACCGGCAAAGTGAAATTCGATTGAGTATGCGGGCAGGCTTGATTAGACCCTCCAGAATAGGTGGCAGACCAATTGGTAATCTGAGCCTGAGAAACCTTGGTTAGGAATAAGAATAATAAAAGGGAAATAACTGAAAGAATACGCATGATTTTTACCCTGACGAATCTTAATTTTAAGTTTTATGCACTATTATCAATTGGATACATTTATCCAATCTCGTTTAAGGTAATAAAGTTAAACATATTTTGGCATAAATCCTGAAAAAAAACCTAAATACTGGTTCAATAGATACTTTGTAACTTTGAACGGATTCTGAAGCGATTCATTTAAGGACAATCTGACGGGAAATTCCCTTCCTAACCGGGAGATTAGTACTCATAAAAAACGCCTGATTCCTACTGATTTATAATGTATTCCCTATGAAAAAATACCTGATTCCCAGACTTTGGCATGTACTTAAATCCGGAAAAATCCTGGAAGAAATAACCGCCAAATCCAGACACAAAAAACGAAAAAATGAGGCCATCAAAATACTTCCGGAAGTCAGTTTGGAAGATTTGGTGGGAACGATTCAACCCCTAATTCTAGAAAAAGAATCTCAAGACGGAAATGTAACCCCGGAAGAATTGGTCGTTTTAGCTTCGCTTTCTGCTCGATTCCAACCTGAAAAAATATTTGAAATCGGGACTTTTGATGGCAGAACCTCCCTCAACCTCATAGCCAATGCCCGACCCGATACAGAATTATACACTCTGGATTTGCCTCAGTCTGCTATCACCGAAACCGCTCTCCGTATCAAAACGGGAGATCGTAAATTTATTGATAAACCCCAGTCTGGAACACGCTTCCTAAAAACCCAATATGCCAACCGGATTCATCAGATTTATGCAGATTCAGCCTCCTATGACTATACCCCCCTGCAGGGTACTATGGATATGATTTTTGTAGACGGTGCGCATTCCTATGAATATGTGATGAGTGACACCGAAAAAGTGTTTCCCCTACTCAAAAATGGAAAAGGTATCCTAATTTGGCATGACTACGGATGGTACGAGGTCATTCTCGCTTTGAATGAACTGTATAAAACAGATAATCGCTTTAAAAAACTAGTGAATGTCAGAGGGACTACCATAGCCTGTCTTATCCTAGATTAAGCTATGAAGTTTGGGCTTACTTTCATCTTGCGTGTTCTCGTCCTAAGCTATTTAAGCTTTGGATTTATACAAAATTCCTTGGGTCAAAACTTGCCCGATACTGTAGTTCATTCCCTCTCAGAAGACACGACCCGAACCGGTATTCGACCCTGGCGATTAACAGGAATTATAACCGGTGTGAGTGGCACAACAGCCGGTATTTTCCTATACTTCCAAAAAGTATGGTGGGCAGATGGAAGCAGTAAATTTCATTTCGATAAAGGCTCTGACATGGTCTATGCCCTCGGCATGGATAAATTTGGTCACTTCTGGAGTTCCAAACTGACTTCAGATTTATTCTATGATATGCTCAGCTGGTCTGGAGTACCTCGAAGAAAAGCACTGTGGTATGGAGCAAGTTATGGCATACTCACTACAGCCATTGTTGAAATAAAAGACGGACTTGCCCCTTACTGGGGTTTCAGCATCGGAGATATGGCTGCCAATACTGCAGGAGCCTTGTTCCCAGTTGCTCAAGAATATTTCCCCATCATGCGTAACTTCCAAGTAAAATGGAGCTATGACTTCATAAACCCCTCCCACTATAAAACCTTAGAAAATAATCAAGCCAAATTTTTTATGGACGATTATGAAAGACATAATTATTGGTTATCCGTCAATGTACACGGGCTTCTTCCCTATAAACTCAAACCCTACTGGCCTAGATTTCTAAACATCGCAACCGGTATTTCTGCAGAAAATCTAAACGGCAAAGGAGGCGGAAGCCATGAAATATTCTTAGCCCTAGATTATGACCTAACCAAAATAAAAACAAAATCTAAAACAATCACTAGGGCCTTGCACTACCTCAACCATTTGCACTTCCCCGCCCCTAGTATTCGAATTGTTCCTAGAGTAAAACTTTACGGATTTAATTTCTAATGTTAAAAAAAATCTTCCTAATCATGGGAGCATTCATTCTTTTTGTCGGCCTCATTCTACCTTGGTTTATCCCTATTTCAGAACGAATAGCTACTCCTGAAAAACCATTTGCAGAAAGTCAGTTCGCCGAAATATATGGCACTCGTTTGCACTATAGAATTTGGAAACCCACCTCTACTCAGAAACCGTGTGGAAAAATCCTACTAGTTCATGGGTTTGCTGGATCCACCTTTTCGTATCGAAAATTAATTGCTCCTCTACAGGAATTAGGCTATCAAATTGTTGCCCTAGATTTGCCCGCATATGGGTTCTCAGACCGAAATATACAAGCTTCCACTTTACCTGATCCCGTTTTATCTCTAATCCTGCTGAGAAAAATAGATGCCCAAAATGAGGATTATTCCCCTTGGGTATTAGCAGGTCATTCCATGGGAGCCTCTGTTGTATCCGAACTTGCAGCAGCTTATCCTCGAATATGCCAGAAGTTAATTCTCATAGATGGAGTACCTGCCCTTCGGCCTGGAAATGCAGGTACAGGAGGATTACTCACTACACCCTTATTCCGAAGATGGGCTGCGATTTTGGGAAACTACTTTTTCATTACTCCAGGTAGAATTCAGAAACTACTTACATCCGCCTATGGTAAAGAGGCAGAAGAAGAGGCTGTCCAAGGCTACTTGAGACCTCTACAACTGCCTGAAACACCTGAAGCAATCCTGAAAAAATTCCGCTACGGAGGAAATATGCCCCAACAAGAAATTCCCCAAAACGTAGAAATAAGCATCATTTGGGGAGAAAAAGATACCTGGATTCCCCTTGCCACAGGAGAAAAATTTCTACAAAACCATCCTCAAGCAAAATTGACTTTGATCCCCAATGCCGGACATATTCCAATAGAAACACACCCAGAACTCTGCCTGCCTGTATTCTATTGCCCGCCAGATTCAACAAGTAAATAGCTATAGTGGATTTCCTAAAACTTTGGCTATCCCTACTTTCATTCTATCCGGTACCGAATAGACTGACCAGAATCCAATCGAAAAATATAAACCCCCGGAAGTAACGACTTAACTGCGAACCAATCATCCGAATCCACTTTCAAATCTTGCATCTTTCTTCCTATACTATCATAAATATGGATATTTCCGCGGGAATGAATTAGGCGAATAAAGACCTCCTCGCCCAACTGCCGAAACTCCACCCCGTTAGGAGCCTCCAACTGATCTGAAACAGAAAGGGGAGTCACTAACTTCAGATTAACCAAAAAACTATCTTGTACCTGACAGGAATCAATAAGAGTGCTGCTATTGTCTCCATCTGCCCACAGCTGAAACCAAACAGAATAATTATCCGGTATAGGCTGGCTTACCGAAAAATAAAAACTTACCTGACTGGTATCCCCAGGAACATAAGACGAGGCAAAAACAGTATTAAAACTAACACTTGTCGAAGAGAGAGTCATACCTGTAGGCAAAGGCGTCAAAGGAATAAATTTAGCTGTAGGATAAGCCAAAGATTGCCCTGCTGAAATATTCACTAAAGACAATTGGAGAACAGAATCGCCTCCGGAAAATTGAGAATCAAAAAATCGTACACTTCCAGGAACTACTTGGAACACAGAATCGCAATAACTTTGGGCAAACAACTGAGAAGAGAAGAAAAAGAACAGGAAATAAGAGAATATTTTTTTCATGATTATCTATAAATTTATTTATAATTTGTGCGCATGTGTTGTATAACGGCTATCCGTACATCCCGAGCCGGATTATCCAATTCATTAGGACCTGGCAAAACAATATTACGAATAGACTCATTGTCGGATTTTAAGTACCCCATATTCTTTTCCTTGCCGGTTAACAAAAAATCTGTCACAGCAATAGGATACCATTCCGCATCTTGAATGGGCTGATTCTGAATAGTCCAATTGTTGTTAACATACGCTACTCCCGAATATTGCAAATACCCTCCGGACCCTTTGTTTCCAAGCCCATCATTCAGAAATTGCCTTAATAAACTTCCTTTCATTTCCACCTGAACTACCTGACCTCCAAACGGCAAAATGCGCAATACATCGTACTCTGTAATGACTCCTGAAATTTGATCATCAATTCGAATAGAACCTGAGTTTAGAATCCCGGCCTGAGCATTAGGACAAGCCGCTTTATAGGCTGCAGCAACTAATTGCCCTAAATTGGTAGCCTGATTTCTGACACTGGATTCTAACCCGTTTAATGGTTCTTTTGCAACCATCACGGACTGCTCAGGCTTAAAACCTGCAGCCCGAAAAGAATCAAATGCAATTTGTTTCCATTTACGATCAACAGCCGCGGTCTGCTCAGATTCTTTCATTTTATCGGTAATCTGAACCAACTTCGAACGCAACCTAAACCAAACAGCTTCATTCGCATCTTTGGGCAATCTAGCCTTGAAGGTATGTACATAAATCGAACGAACATTGGCATCTGCCTTGGCAATGCGCGTGCTACCCACTTCCTCAATATGGGCCTCATGCTCATGTCCGCCCATAATCAATCGTAGCTCAGGAACGGCTTGAGCCAACTGACGATCTTCTTCTATATTTAAATGAGATAAAGCCAATACCAAATGGGCCGCATCCCGAAGCTTCAATGTATCAGCATACTGCCGGGCTTTTTCTGTAAAAGATTCAATTTCCGCATAGCTGGGTTTAAAGCCCTGTAAAGTAATGCCAATAAAACCTACTCTCAAAGAATGACCCTTTTTATCCTGAACCACCAGAGTAGTGCAAGGCTTGAATGGGTAAACCCCTGAGTTAGATACTTTCTCAAAAGGCTTTAACCCCTCCGCAGTTTTATGTAACACATTAGATGATATCCACTCAAAATTTGATTCATTAATTCGAGACAATAAATCTGCTTCCTTTAAGTCAAATTCATGATTGCCAAATGTAACTAAATCAACCTCCATACTATTCAACAATTCCACCATCTGCCTGCCCTTAATTTTTTTCCCTTCATACACTACATCATTCATCACCGAAGGACTTAAAAAATCACCCGCTAAAATGGTAATCAAAGGATTGTTACTCTTAAGCAATTGATTCCGATACTCAGCAACCCTTGCTGCCCCACCTTCCTTACCTCCCGACAAAGGCCCAGTCTCATAAATATCATTAAACTGTAAAATTGAAAATTGTACCTTCTGTGCGAATAATTCGGAAAAAAGCAGGAGAGAAATAATAATATACTTTGACATGAATTCAATAATTAAATTATCCTTAAAATTACGCTGAAATAAAATGAGAAAATAATAAAATTAACTCTCAATAAATTTATCCCTTCTCCTACAAGAAGTACATAATATTGTCCCAAAATGATAGCGCATTGAAGCTGCATTTCCTGCGAATCGTATTGAAATCAAAAGAAAATTTATTAAAAATAATCCCGCACCATTTTTATTCTACCTCAAACACCCACCATCTGTATAATCTGCGCAGCGTATTTACCCCCAAATTATTCTTTAAGTATCTGTGCAATCTGCGGAAAAAACAAAGTACCCCCCCAACCCCATTCCCTCACTTCCCCCCATCTGTATAATCTGCGCAGCGTATCTTTCCCAAAATTATTCTTTAAACATCTGTGCAATCTGCGGAAAAAACAAAACAAATCCCCTCCAACCCCATTCCCTTACCTCCCCCATCTGTATAATCTGCGCAGCGTATTTGTCCCAAAATTATTCTTTAAGTATCTGTGCAATCTGCGGAAAAAACAAAGTCCCCAACCCAATTCCCTCACATCCCCCCATCTGTATAATCTGCGCAGCGTATCTTGCCCAAAATTATTCTTAACCATCTGTGCAATCTGCGGAAAAAACAAAGCAAATCCCCTCCAACCCCATTCCCTCACCTCCCCTCATCTGTATAATCTATAAAATCATTTTTCTCCCTTTCTCCACTTCAAAAGCAATACCAATGAATACATCCCAATCCCCAACATCCAAGCATCTGAAGCAGAATTTAAAGGCAATCCAACACTCACCATCGGCAACTGATTTAAAAGCCCTGCAATCCAATCCATTCCTACCGCAATCCAATGAATCCCCCAGCCCAAAATATCCGGAATCCATTGAATGGGACTTAACAGCACCAATGCAAAAGCCGCTCCTGTCAGTACACTGGCAATGGGAACAATTAAAATATTCGCAGGCAAAAAATATAGAGGAAAATCAATTGCAAGCGGTATCAGAAACGGCAGCGTACTCCATTGAGCAGCTAATGCAGTTGCGGACATTTCCCACAATCGATTTAACCAATTATGATTAGGTTCCCAGATTTCCAACAATAAAGGTTGTATCCAAATTAATCCAGCCAAAGCGGCAAAAGAAAGTTGAAATCCGGGATAAAATAACCAACAAGGCTCCCAAGACAATTCAAGTATGCACGCAAATCCCAGAACATTTCCTCCATCTGCCTTCCTGTTAAACAATTGGCCCGTCAAACTCACCAAAGTCATGAGCACTGCCCGACAAACAGAAGGTGCTAAACCAGTAATCAGCGCATACCCGGCTAAAGAAATCATTACCACAATTACCCGAATTCTTTTACCCTGCAGGCCCAATTTATCCAGCAAAATCAATAATTTAATTAAAACCAGACAAATCAATCCTACATGCAACCCCGAAACAGACAAAATATGCGTAGTACCTAATTTACGATGCCTTTCAGACAATTCCTTATCTAATCCAGATCGATCACCTGTAACTAAAGCTACCGCTAATCCTGCTGTTTGAGAATCTTCAATATGCAGCAGTAACTGGTCATGAAACCAAGCAGAAAGTCTAAGAGCATAACCAAAGATAGAATTAGATTCCCCGGACTTTTTCCAATTCCCTTTTCTGCTGGTAAATCCGGTTCCAATACCATATAGATAAGATTGAAAACCTGCCGCAGTATCGGAAACAGAATATAATTTCACTTCGGCCTCCAATAAATCACCTGGACGAAATGCTTGTTCGAGAGAGTCTGTTGAAATGTAAATACCACAACTCACAGGAATGGAATGCCCCTTATAGTGAGCAGACTCAATTCCTCCTTTCAACACCCAAGCATTTTTTTTATTACGAGTAGGAAAAGATTCCAACAATACCCGAGTCTTGATCCATTTACCCTGCAATTGATCCTTGCAGGTATTATGTCGAAAATGCCAGGAAGATGAAATCAGCCAAGCCAGAAAGAAGGAAATTATCAATAAAAATAGACCTGTCTCGGGAATAAAATACTTTTTTCGAATCTGCATCCCATAGACGAGAAACCAAAGAAGAAGCAAACTCAAACAGGTAGCAAAGAGTATAGTGGAATGGTTCCAAAAGTATTTACCCATAGCAATACCGGGTATGAAAAACAAACATACCCTCAGCAGGGGAAAACCAGAATAGGGATACAGATACTTCACAATTTGCGAAGCTACCTAAAGATTATTTCACTTTACCGGACAAATGAAGACAAAATAGGACGAAAAAAAACGTCCCATTTTTAGTATATTTTTTTATAATATATTATTTTATAAAAATAATGGCCCCAACCATCAATAATAACAGGCCTTCCTTAGCCTCAACTCAAAAATTCTATTCCGGAAATCAAGATGTCATCTGCTTGAGGAGAATCGGCTTTCCAATTGTGAATTTTCTGCTTTAATTCCCCCTCTCGGAACTCAAATTTTTGCAAGTTAATTTCTGCCAACCAGTTCAGGAAATGAGGAGTAGTGATGCGCCGGCGCTTAGGGCCTCCCAATAAATCAGTCAGCCCATCCGTAAAAAGATATAAAGAATCACCCTCTTGAATGGAAAATCGATGAAGGGTAAATGCTGGATCTATCATTCTTTTGTCCCCTAAAGAAATTCGATCGCCCTTAATCACCCGCATTTCTTGTTGTTGAAACAAAACCAAAGGTCTTTGAGCTCCGGCAAATTCCAGTACTTTTGTATTCGGGTCATAGCTAATCAAAGCAATGTCCATCCCCTCAGAGAAATCAACGCGCTGATTCTGATTTCCCAAAGCCTTTATAACCTCAGCATGCAACCAGGCTAATCGTTTATCCGGTGTGGCATCTGGCAATTCTCTTAAGGAAGTTTTAATAAGGGTTATTCCAATTAAAGAAATAAAGGCTCCCGGCACCCCATGACCCGTTCCATCTGCTAAGGCAAAAATCATTTTACCCTGAATAAAATCAATCCAATAAAAATCCCCGCTCACAATATCTCGGGGTTGATTGATTATAAACATCTCCCCTCCTGCTAAAGGCGGTAGATGCTTGGATGGCAAGAAAGACTCCTGAATATTGCGCGCATAAATAATACTGTCTTTTATCAACTGGTGTTGCCTCCCGATAACAAGATTCTTTTCTTCAATTTCACTATTTCGGGCTTGCAAGATGGCATTAGCCCTTTTCTTTGTTTTGTATCTGCTATAATAAACGATTGCCAGTAAGACCAATAAGATCATTCCGCCAAAGAGAGCCCAAAGAAATAATCTCCTTCGGTCAGCTTCTGCCTGAGCCAATTCCTTTTGACTTTTTAAGAGTTCAATCTCTGTTTTTTGATTCTGTATTTTACCTGCAGCCTCCATGCCGACAATACGGGTAAGAATTTCAGTGCTGAATAAACTGTCTTTTAAATGTAAATAGCGCTCGAGCCAAATATAAGCATCTGCATTTTTTTTAGATAGATGATAGGCGCGTGCAATTAATCGGGCGGCTTCGGGTAACAATTCCGCACTATTGAGCTGCGCAGCAATAGTATAACCCTCTTGCCCATAAGAAATAGCTTTTCCAGCATTACCCCGATTCAATTCTATCTCTGCCAATCGCATCATACTTTCTGCTATCCCCAACAGATTATCTGATTTCTTTCGAATCTTAAGAGCGCGATTGTAGTATTCTTCTGCTTCCGTTTCTTTACCCTGTTTCAGATATAACTTTCCAAGGTTATCCAAGGTGCTGGGCAAACTATATTCATCCGAAGCTTTATAGATTAAGGCTAAATGCAAATATTTACGCGCTGAATCCAATTCTTCAAAAGCCATCCAAGCATTACCCAAGTTATTACAAGTATAGCCAATAGCAACTGAATCCCCAATCAATCTATCTAAAACCAATGACCGATAAAGGTATTCAATTGCCTTTGGAAATAATTCCTGATATTGATACAGCATTCCTAAATTGGTGTAAATATCTGATAAGCCAGAACTATCCTTTCTCCTCTCCCGAATTTTTAAGGCTTCCATAAATTGCTCGAAAGAAGAAGCGTAATTTGCCCGATCTAAAAAAAATATCCCCAGATTGCTATGGCTGTAAGCCTCTCCTTTTTCATCCTTAACCTCTCGTGCAGTCGATAGGGCATCCGTCACAAATCCAAAGGCACGCATAGGATCGGTGTAATAGGTGGCAATAAATAGTTTGTTCAGAGTGGTAACCCGGTTACTTCCTTTGGCAGAATCCAATATGCCCAGCAATTCCTTAACTTCCGGAGATTCAGTTGGATTGGACTGAGCATAAAGACCCATCCAGCTACCTAAAATCAGGCTCAAAAAAAGATTATTAATTTTTTTTAGAATATTATAAACCACTCCTTATAAAATTTCTTAAATTTAACCTAAATACTTTATTCATGAAACCTAAATTCTTTTACTACCTCATTTTAGCTTCCTTTTTAGTGTTTGCTGCCTGTAAAAAAGAAGAGGAAACTACTAACAGCATCAATTCTACTGATGAATTAATAACTGCGACCGACAATAATCGGGGCGAAACGGAAAGTAATACCATCTTTACCATGAGTAAGGGGGGATGGGACAGGCGCTTAGGTGCGAAAACAAATGGAACAGATACTTTTGATGTTCCTTCCTGTGCTGTCGAGACCTTAGATACTCTCAGTAACCCCAAAAAATACATCATTGATTTCGGTCAAACTGGTTGCGTATGCTTTGATGGTAAAACCAGAAAGGGAAGGCTGATCATGACCTGGACAGGAAATCCATGGGATTCGCTCTCCTACAAGCAAATTATTGCAGACAGCTTCTTCATCAATAATGTTCGTTGGACTTATCAGCATAGAGAAACAAACCTAGGCAGAAAGCCTCCTATGGGTCATCCTGTAATGCGAGTAGAAGTCTTAGAATGTAAAATATTGGGCGCCGATGGGGTTGTAGATTTTAAATCGGATAGAACACAAGAACTGGTTCGTGGGCATGAAACACCTATGATATTCAATGATGATGAGTTCTTGATCAAAGGGGCTACTAGTGGCTCCGACCGTAAGGGGAATTTATTCTCAACCATCATTACCCAACCCTTGAAATTCCGCCCCGATTGCCGATATTTCTCCGCGGGTAAAATAGAACTTCGTCGCAATGGCAGTGAAGTCAGAACCCTAGATTATGGAACGGGGAATTGCGACAACGAGGCAACAATGATTATCCAAGGAAAATCCTATCCATTCACCCTCAAATAATAAAAATGAATATAGAAGTTTTTCAGGCTTCACAGGATGAAGAGTTTGAGGCAGTATATGACATCCGAAGAAAAGTTTTTATAGAAGAACAACAGGTGCCAGAAATAGAGGAATATGATGGGTATGAGCCAATATCTCACCATTATCTGGCCCTATACGAAGGAAAACCTGCCGGATGTGCCCGTTGGAGAATTACGCCCTGGCAGAGTATTAAGCTGGAACGATTTGCCGTACTGCTCCCCTATCGTAAAAAAGGTATCGGAGCGGCTGTGCTAAACAAAATCCTTCAAGAGCTGCCTGCTGCCTATCCTGTGTACTTACATGCGCAAGAATCAGCTATTGGTTTCTACGAAAAATATAATTTCATGAAGGAAGGAGAGCGTTTTTTTGAGTGCGAAATTCCGCACTTCAAAATGACTTGGATAAAGCCGGAATAACTCTCGGAAAGTACCGTCCCTATTGAATCTATAGATTATTGATCCGAATCGAAACAGGTGTCATTTTACACAATAATTGACATTCACCTTGATTTTCATGGCCTTTTTTCGAGCATTTTTTACCCCAAAATGTCCGGAAATTTATTCTGACCCTTTAGGTAAATTAGCAGCATCTTTCAAACTTAATTGTAATTCTTATGATCAAACTAATGGTAATTGGACATCTCGGCAAGGATGCCGAAGTTCGCGATGTAAATGGAAAGAAGGTAATTGCCTTTAATGTTGCCCACTCAGAGAAGTATCGGGATTCTCAAGGGAATCAACAATCCCGGACAACTTGGGTCAGGTGCAGCTATTGGAATGACAATACCAATATTGTCCCCTATCTTCGGACGGGCACTCAAATTTTTGTTGAAGGAACGCCTTCTGTGGACGCCTACATGAGCAGCTCTCAAAATCAACCCGCTGCCAGCCTGGACCTTCGAGTTGTAAGAGTAGAACTACTCGGTGGCAGCTCCTCCAGTGAAAACAATGGAAAGGAATCCTCCTACACCAAAACTGAGGAGAGAACAACTCCCCCCCCAGTTGTAGCTCAAGAGGATGATTTGCCATTTTGAAGGGGCCTAGGTAGCTGAAAATTCACCCTAACTGTGTAAGTTTGCAGCCGGGCTTTGAAAGAAATTCGTTGCCCGCTGTAAATCTTATTAAGGTATCCTATGTCAAGAATTAAAATCGTTGCCGGAAATTGGAAAATGCACTTAAGCCTTTCTGAAGGCATCAACTTAGTCAATCAACTTACTGAGCTATATAAGCCTTTATCCAATAATTCATCCGTCCGAATTATCCTGGCTACCCCTGCCATTCATTTAGCAAAGGTTACCGATTTACTTGAAGACCATCCTGCATTTTCAACTTGTGCCCAAAACTTGCATGAATCAGACCAAGGCGCTTTTACAGGCGAAATCTCTGGTGGCATGATAAGATCAACTGGAGCCGCTTATACCCTTATTGGGCACTCCGAAAGAAGAGCAATCTATGGAGAATCAGATGCCCTTTTGGCAGCTAAAGTCAATGCCGCCATTCGAAATGCACTGGCTCCCATTTTTTGCATCGGCGAAAGCCTTTCCGAAAGAGAAAGCAACCAAACTTTCTCTGTTATTGAATCCCAATTAACGAAAGGTCTGTTTCATCTTTCCCTCTCGGAAATGGCCGGAGTAGTCATTGCCTATGAGCCTGTATGGGCAATCGGTACCGGCAAAACAGCTTCCCCCGAACAAGCTCAGGAAGTTCATGCCTACATTCGAAAATTGCTGACAGAAAAATATGGAACATTGGCGCAGAGCATTCCTATTTTATATGGGGGAAGTGTTAATGCTGCAAACGCAGCTACCCTATTTGCTTGTGCAGATATCGATGGAGGACTAGTAGGCGGAGCCAGCCTGAAAGCTGCTGACTTCTTTGAAATTATTAAAGCTCGACAATAGCCATCTCTGGCGTTTGCTTGGGTTCTACAGGAAATTGCTCCGGATTGCGATACAAAATAAAATATACCGGCCAACTTCCCCAACTACGCTCCACATCCCATTCCCTATTCAGAATCTTTAAAGTGGATTCTGAAACTCCATTGCATAAATTAGAATATAGAATGTAAGGATTTTTAGATAAATCCATTTCAGAAAAACGCCAAACCTCCTCATTCAAATGGGTGTATTTCCCTGAATGAACCAATGGAAATGCCGAGCCCACAAACTCTGGAGGAATCTGATTTTCTTTCAAATAATTCACAGCCTCTAGCCTCTCTTGTGACCAATTCACATAAGACAGAGTTGAATCCCAGCCTTTTGAAATAGACTCGGGATAAATCCAAAAATGCCCACTCAGAAAGGATATCAGCACCAGTATTTTTACCTTGATGGAATCTGGCCAGGTCTGAAAGATTATCTGGACAGAGAGGATTGCCAAGAGAATAAACTCCAACAAAAAATACCGATGCCCAGGAGGATTCTGAAATGGAATAAAGACCAAACTCAACCAAAGTGTCAGTAGAAGAAATAATCCAATCAGTTGAGTAAGTTCAGAACTATACTTCCATTTCCCATGTAGCCAAACCCAAAAGATACCTACCCATAAAACGATTCTCCCCTGATCGGCAAATCGAAATCCAATGGTAAGAAAATTATGTACCCAGGTATCTAAATTGCCCAACTCATGCTGAGAACTCCAATTACTACTGATCGGATGCGTAAGCCAACCCGTTTGCACCCAATGCCAGCCAAACCAAACCACCAGAGGAATATTGGCTGCAGCACCCCATAAATAAAGGGAGAATTGTAAGCGGAATTGAGGAAAAAAAATCCATGCGTACATCAGAACGGCGGGTGCAATCATTATGCCTCGAAGGCTGCTCATGCCTGCCAAACTTAGGCATAAGGCGATTTTCCAATACTTTTCCTTCTGTAAAGCATTCAATACCCCCAGTAAGCTAGCAGCCAACAAAATATCATTTGAAAATAGGGTTGCCTGAGCCAATAATCCAGGTACTGCCACTGCACAAGCCATTGCCCAATTTCGATGAGGCGCCGAAACAAATTGAGTAACTAGATGACTCAACTCCCATGCCAGCCAGATTAAAATGGGTAACATGAGTAAATGAGAAACAATTAAATGCTGCCCCAATATCTTCCAACCCAGCGCAAGATACAATGGCCATAAGGGCGGATGACCAGCATCTAGTTCTGTGGGTAAAATCAAGGTACTAAACCCAGATTGTAAATACCAGTCAGCCTGTCGGGAAAATAAAACGGTATCCCAAAAGAAAGGATTATCCCAAAATACTAAAGGCCAAATACTTAGAAAAATAGCTGACCAAACAAACAGACTCCGTTGAGAGGAATTGCCCAGAATCACACGATAGCCAAAACAGAAATTTCTACTCGCACATCTTTAGGCAAACGCGCTACCTGAACAGTCTCCCTTGCCGGAAAATCACTACTAAAGTAGGACCCATAAATCTGGTTAACCTGCCCAAAATCATTCATGTCTTTTAGAAAAATCGTGGTTTTGACAACATTGCCGAAACTTACCCCTGCCGAGCTCAACAATGCCTGAATATTGCGCATTACCTGATGGGTTTCTGCCTCTATAGATCCCTGAACCAGCTCCCCAGTCTCTGGGTTAAGGGCAATTTGACCAGAGAGGAAGATCATATTCCCTGACTGTATTCCCTGACTGTATGGCCCGATAGGAGCCGGCGCCTTATCGGTAAAAATAACTTTCTTGTCCATGAAGGTAAAATTAAGAATATAATCACTCGGGTGCTGCACCCTAGTACAATTGCGTGCTGCACCCAATTATTTAATTAATTTTGAGCCATGTCGATGAAAATTCTTGTTACCGGTCAACCTGCCTCATTCGAAGCCTTCAAATCTATTATTCCTGAAAGACATAGCCTGGAATGGCACGCGCCTGAGCTTATTACCAGCGAATTTGCCAGCCACTTTAACCTAATTGTCGATTTAGACCTAGACGCTTTCCCTGATAGAGTAGCAATCTATTCTTCTTTACTAAACCGCCCAGTTATCGTTCGGTCGGTTCTCCAATCCCTTGCTTCAATCGTTCAACTTTCTGGCATCGATCCAGAATGCGTGCTCATTGGCATGAACCTATTGCCCGGCCTACTGGCCCGACCGCATGCCGAAGTATCTCTTCTGAGAGAAAAGGATGCGGATACTTTGGACAACCTAATGTCATTACTAGGAATCCCCTATACCAAAGTGGAAGACCGGGCAGGAATGGTCAGCCCCAGAATCCTCTGCATGATCATTAATGAAGCGGCGTATTTACTTCAAGAAAAAGGTGCTTCGCAATCCGGAATTGATACAGCCATGCTCCTAGGGGTAAATTATCCCAAAGGTCCTTTAGCTTGGGCGGATGAAATCGGACTCGAACTTGTTGTAAAAACACTACAAGCTATTCGTCAAGAAACTGGGGATGAACGATATAAAGTTTGTCCCTTGTTGCTCCGAATGAGCCAATTGGGAGAAAAGTTTTTTTAAGAATCCCTATCCCCCCTCTAACTTATTTTTGATGATATACCGATTGGGTATCCTAAACTAGGGTACCATTGGGTTGGCTTTTAGGAGTTACCTTGCTCCCCAAAAACACCTGATTTTTGTAGAAATACCCATAGAAAGAAATTAATTCAATAATTAATTCAGCACTTAAGGGATAAAATAAATCTTTTTTATAAGGGAATATTTTTGAAATAAAATTTGCTTTACAAATTAAAATATCCTAACTTTGATTTAATCTATTTACACTTTTTTTTATGAAAACAATAGAATTCAAACCGATTGAAAAAGAGGAAATCCCTCACTTATCTTTTAACCGTAAAGAAGTATTGAGTGATCCAGTAGCTAAAGAATTAAGGTCGGAAAGACTCTCTCGCGCTTGTCAGTTGGGGAATGGCTATAAAGGAAAGGTCACGATACAATTCATCAGTAATTTGGGTGCCCATGAGGTGAAAACGACCGTTTGGAATTGTTCGGAGGAAATGATTGTCCTGAAACAAGGCGTACATATTCCCATATCGGCGATTTCCTTCGTCAGTTTATAGAATCGAATGAGATTCTCTCAAGTCTTGTTTCACTTTTTTAAGTATTTTTGAACCTTACATACTCGGGCTTGCGTTACTAGCCCAGAAACAAGACTTTTATATCCCTAATGTCCGAAAATCCTTTATTCAAAGACCGCCCAAAAGACAACAAACAACCGAAAAAATCCAATAATCTATATTGGATCTATGGTTTGATTTTGCTCTTCCTTTTTATTGCCGTGCTCACTATGCCTTCTGGAGGCAATCGGGAAAACCTGGACAGGAAACAATTCACTGAATTGGTCCGGAAGCAACAGGTAGATAAAGTTCTCATTGTCAACAAAGAAGAAGTTGAAGTTTACCTTACTCGCGAAGCCCTAGAAACAGAAGAGTTTAAAAAATTCCGTCAAAACAACGGCTTGATGGGCAAGCTAGAACCTCAATATACCCTGAGAATTTTAGCTCCAAATGAGTTCGAAAAAGAACTAATTGAAAATAATGTCTCCTACGAAGTGGTGGAACGCACCAACTATCTAAGCAGCATTATTTCATTTTTACTCCCAATCGGAATTATTGTCCTAATCTATGTTTTCTTCATGCGCCGAATGGGTGCGGGTGGACCTGGAGGACAAATATTCAATATTGGCAAAAGTAAAGCCTCCCTATTTGACCGCGAAAACACGGTGAAGGTAACCTTTGATAATGTTGCCGGGTTAGAAGAAGCCAAAGAAGAAGTGAAAGAAGTGGTGGACTTTCTTAAAAACCCTAAGAAATTCACCAAATTGGGCGGTCATATCCCTAAAGGAGTGCTGCTGGTTGGCCCTCCAGGTACAGGTAAAACCTTGCTCGCAAAGGCTGTGGCGGGTGAAGCTCAGGTGCCTTTCTTTAGCTTGAGTGGGTCCGACTTCGTCGAAATGTTCGTAGGAGTAGGAGCGGCGCGCGTTCGGGACTTATTCAAACAAGCCAAAGAAAAAGCACCTTGCATTATCTTTATAGATGAAATTGATGCCATCGGAAGAAGCCGGGGCAAAGCCAATTTCACCGGAGGAAATGATGAAAGAGAAAATACACTGAATCAACTCCTAGTCGAAATGGATGGATTCGGTACGGATACAGGCGTAATTATTATGGCTGCAACCAACCGCCCGGATGTATTGGATTCAGCACTCTTGCGGCCCGGTAGATTTGATAGACAAATTAGTGTTGACAGACCCGACATTAAAGGCAGAGAGTATATTTTCAAGGTGCATTTAGCCGGCATCTCTACTGGACCAGATGTAGATGCGCGTAAATTAGCCGCTCAAACGCCCGGTTTCGTAGGTGCTGATATTATGAATGTCTGTAACGAAGCTGCCTTGATTGCTGCGCGACGCAATAAAGAAGCTGTGGACATGCAGGACTTTCAGGATGCCATAGATCGAGTTATTGGAGGATTAGAAAAGAAAAATAAAATCATTTCTCCGGAAGAAAAGAAAATTGTTGCCTATCATGAAGCCGGACATGCCATCGCAGGTTGGTTTTTGGAAAATGCCGATCCTCTGGTTAAAGTTTCGATAGTACCCAGAGGAGTGGCCGCTTTGGGTTATGCTCAATATCTACCCAAAGAGCAATATCTCTATACTTATGACCAATTAATTGATACCATCTGTATGACTTTGGGAGGCAGAGCTGCAGAACAAATAATCTTCGGAAAAGTATCTACGGGTGCCCAAAATGATTTAGAAAGAATCACCAAACTCGCCTATGGAATGGTCACTTTGTATGGCATGAATGAGAAGGTTGGAAACATATCATTTAACGACCCACAAAGCGAGTATAGCGTTACCAGGCCTTATAGTGAAGCAACTGCTCAAACCATAGATGAGGAAGTGCGTAAGCTCATTAAAGATGCCTACGAAAGAACAATAGCATTGATTACAGATAAGCAGGAAGCGCTGGAAAGAGTGGCAAAAGCATTGCTTGAGAAAGAGGTAATCTTCCAAAATGACTTGGAAATATTGATTGGTAAAAGACCGTTTGATCAACAAACCACTTACCAGGCTTATATGGATTCCCCTCGTTCGGATGACAAACCCATCCCTACCCCCGCTGCGTTTCCTACTGAAACAGTGCCTGTCTCAAATCCAAGTAGTGAGGGTGAGCAGAATAATTCTTCCGAAGGAAATGCCCCAGCGCAGGATTCCAGTCAAGAAACGCCCCAACCCACCATACAAGGGTAAAAAGGACTGTTCTTCTTGTGGCTGCTTTCTATTTACTCTTCAATAATGCAGAAATAACGCACAAGGAATGTCTCTAAAATTTTTGCCTGATAAACCATCCGTTTACTTGGCATCCGACTTACACTTGGGTGCCCCGGATGCTAGTAGCTCGCGTGAAAGAGAGAAACATTTTGTGCATTGGTTGGATTCCATTCAGTCCAATGCTGCCGGATTAATCTTATTGGGAGATATTTTTGATTTTTGGTTTGAATACAAACATGCCATCCCTAAAGGTTTTGCCCGAATTCAAGGCAGACTGGCAATGTGGAAAGACGCTGGCATACCCGTATATATTTTTACCGGAAATCATGACCTCTGGATGAAAGAGTATTTTCCCAAAGAGTTTGGTATTCCCGTTTTCCATCAAGCTATTACAACCGATATTTTGGGGCATTCCTGTTTCTTAGCTCATGGAGATGGATTGGGCCCGGGAGATCATGGCTTCAAAATCATGAAAAAACTCTTTACCAATCCTTTGGCTCAGTGGGCATTTCGCTGGCTGCACCCAGATTGGGGAATTCCTTTAGCAGAATATTTCTCCGGATCGAGCAGAAAAGCCCATCGAGCAAAAGATGAGGTGCACTATGGGGAAAAGGAATTTCTATATCAATTTGTACAAGAGTACGCACCCAAACATCCTGAAATAAGTACCTACATTTTTGGGCATAGACACAGAGCTGAAATAATTGAGTTTAACGCAAACACGAAACTCATCAACTTAGGAGACTGGATTCGCTTGAATACTTTCCTCGAAATAACCCGTGAATCAATCCAACTCCATTCCTACCCTTGTGCTTAAAGTACTGCTGATACTGATTTTTCCGGTATCCCTGCTACAGGCACAATCTTTTATCGATTCCCTCCAAACCCCTTGGTTTATCCTACCACTCGATTATCGGGCAACTGATTTAGAATGCGATGAAGAAGGCAACTTGTTTCTACTGGATAAAAGAAATAACAGAATTCATAAATATTACGCCGCAGGTCAATATGATTCCCTACAATCGATTGGAGGAAAAGGAATGAGTGGAGAAGGATTGAATCAACCGGTAAAAATCCGTTCCGGAAATCGCCAAACCCTTTACTGTCTAGATGCCGGTAATCGGAGAATTCTGGTTCTGAATACCAACTTAAAAATCATCCGAGAAGTCAACTTTTTAACCTCAGGAAATAGGGAAAATACCTTGGAAGCAAATGTTCAAATCTGGCCTTTATCTTTTGAAGCTGGGCCGGCAGGAGACTTATTTCTACTGAATCAGGAGGATAATAAAATTCTTAAATCTGATATGTACGGGAAATTCCAAGTTGCCTTTGGGGGCTTGGATTATGGGGCTGGCTCATTATATGATCCAACAGATTTACTCATGAGTGAAGATAACCTATTGTATGTCTCGGATACCATTCGCCAAATGCTTAAAGTGTATGACTTGTTTGGAGTTTACCTGTATAGCTTATATCCTCCCGAAAAGTTTCATTTCTCCGGATTCACCCTTCTGGAAAACAATCTCGTTTATTACAACGCACATCAAATTTGTGTATTGAACCGGGTAACCAACAGGCATCATTTCTATCAACCGGAATTGAAGCAATCGAGGATAGTGGATGTTTCTCTCAATAGAAAAATGCTTTGTATCCTCACTGCCACAGAAATAGTATTATTTCGTTAGAGGAGTATCCCTGAGTATTTCGAGCCAATTGAGGGTTAAGACCGGATATTTTCTCAACTGATTCAGTGCTTGGGAGAATGAAGCAGATTAATTCACCCCTCATATCTGGAAAACAGGTAATTTTGCAGTAAAGTATGTTAGATAATTTCGGAGAAATATTAGCCCGTTTTGCTGAGGTAGAACGATTGCTCACAGACCCAATGATTGTGAGTGACACCCGTCGTTTTAAGGAATTGACCAAAGAATACAGAGAGTTGGATAAACTCAATGTAGTGTATCAGAAATTCCTAAATAAACAGGAGCAGTTAGAGCAGTGCCGGGAAATTGTTTCCCAGGAAAGTGATGAAGAACTCCGGGACATGGCGAAAGAGGAAATCATTGCCTTAGAACCTGAAACCGCTGCCTTGCAGGAAGAGCTGAAGCAATTGCTCATTCCCAAAGATCCTGAAGATGGCAAAAATGTAATTCTGGAAATTCGTGCAGGCACAGGTGGAGATGAAGCCTCCATTTTTGCGGGCGATTTATTCCGGATGTATCAGAAATACTGTGAACGAAAAGGATGGAAATTTGAAGTGAATGATTTTCAACCAGGTTCTTCCGGAGGATATAAAGAAATTATTGCCACCGTTATCGGAGAGGAAGCTTATGGCTATTTGAAATTCGAATCCGGGGTACATCGGGTACAAAGAGTACCTGCTACTGAAACACAAGGCCGAATTCACACCTCTGCAGCGACTGTAATTGCCCTTCCGGAAATGGAAGAGTTTGAAGTAGATTTAAAGGATTCAGATATTCGCAAGGAAACCTTCTGTTCTTCAGGACCAGGTGGTCAGTCGGTAAATACCACCTATTCTGCCGTGCGCTTAACCCATATCCCTACTGGAGTGGTCGTTTCCATGCAGGATGAGAAATCTCAGATTAAGAACCTCGAAAAAGCCATGCGGAATTTGAGAGCGAAAATCTATGATATTGAAATGAACAAACGCTTAGGGGAGCAATCTGCTAAGAGAAAATCCTTGGTTTCGTCTGGTGATCGCTCTGCCAAAATCAGAACCTATAATTACCCTCAAAGCCGAATTACCGAGCATCGAATCGGCTTGACCATTTATAATCTTCCCGCTACTATGGATGGTGATTTAGATGAGATTATTGAATCTCTACGAATTGAGGAAAATGCTGAAAAGTTAAAAGCCGGAACAGCTTTATAAACCGATTTATAAACTAATTAGGAAATAAGTGCTTCAATCAGACTGAGGCGTTCTGCTCGTTTTTTGATAATCAAAACGGGTAAAGAATTAAACTCTCGGATAAATTCCTGACTGACGCTACCCAGCATAAATCCAACTGAACCAGTAAGGCCTTTAGAACCTATCACCACTAGGTCAAAAGATTTAGTTTGGGTGTAGGCCTGAATATCATCGGCAAAAGAAGCCTTCTTCAACACAAAAGCCGGAACCACAGGAGGAGCTGATTCAGGTAAAATCTTTTTAAACCTGTCCCATGCCTCTTTGGCATTCTTAAGCATTCTTGCCTCTGCCTCCAACTCATTTGCCCCCGAGTAGTAATATCCATCTGGAACCTGATACATATTCAAACAGGTAATCTCTTTCAAGCTGTGAATTCTCACTACTGCTTTCAGACCCAACTCAGAGTAATCTGAAAAATCAACCGGAAGCAATACTGAAGTGATGGGCTTCCATTCTGCCTGCTCTGGTACCAATAGTACATGACAGGGAGCCATGCGTGTTGCCTTGATACTGCGAGACCCAGATTTCAACTTACCGGAATGGCGACCCAAAACCAATAAATTGATGTTTTGTACACGAACCCAGTGAAGCATTAGCTCATCCACCTCCCCTTCCCGAACTTCGCAATGCACTTCTATATTTGGAAACTGAGAAGCTATAGTCCTAACCTGCTTTTCAAAATTTGCCAAGAAAGTTTCAAATAGAGAATGACCCGGTTCTGCAATTCCAGAGAGCTTGGTCAGGTCATCCACCACATGTAAAAAATGGACAGTCTTTGCCCCTGTAAGTTCAGCTGTGGACAGCACAAAATGATAGAAAGAATCTTGAGTAAATGGATCTTTTACCCCAGCTAATACTCTGTCAATTGAACCAGTAAATTCCATTTGTTTAATTTAAGTGTGCTTTTAAATCCATCAGGTATTGAGACTCTTTCTTATTAATCCCATGCGAAGCAGCCGCTACCTTCTCCGCAGCTTGAAGGCATAAATTCTTCATTTCAGGATCTATTTTTCCTTGAAACTCTTTTAGATAGAGAATAAAAGAATGATAGGCATCTTCAGCTGGAAAATCTCTGTCGGCAAGCGTTTCAAACTCAAACTCTGCATAATAAGCATTGTCGGTTCCAAACTGATCCTGACTTTTCTCTACGGGCACTACCTCTTCCCGAACGAGCGTGCGAAACTTGGAAACTTCGTCAGGTTGAATTTTCCCATCAGAAGCAGCAACAGCATAGAGCAGCTTTCCCAGTTCTTTATAAAATCTTTTGTGGTCCATAATCTTTGGTGTTAAAAACCAAAGTTACGGAAACAGAGGAGGGCAGGCAAGAAAACTGATAAATATCAAGGTTTACCCTAAACTTCCGTTTACCCTAAACCTCCGTTTACCCTAAACTTCCGTTTACCCTAAACTTCCGTTTACCCTAAACTTCCGTTTACCCTAAACCTTGATTAACTGAAAGACTGTAGGAGATTGCCCCTCACAATAAACTTCCACAAAATAAATTCCGGGAGGAAGCTGGGAAACTTGCAAGGCATTCTGCTCATCCGGAATACCTGTCATCCGGACTTTTCCCTGAACATCGCGAATGAGCACTCGAGTGGAAGAACGGCCTCTATAAAAATCAGGCAAATAAATCTGATGAGTGCTTGGATTTGGATATAAAAAAAACGGATTCTCTTCCCTAAAAGCATTTTCCTGACTCAAAGGAAAAGATACCTCTATCGGAATCTTAACCGTATCGCTACTCCCTCCCTGACTAGGGGTTGAGGGCCAGATGACTACTAC
>JBEIHC010000002.1:0-67920 GCA_040381555.1 Bacteroidia bacterium | reverse complement strand
GCAGTAGAAAAAGTGCTGAATCGCAAGGCTCAGACGAAATAAAAAAATCCCTTAAAATCAAGTAACGAAATCTACAAAAGCTTATACATACCCAATTGAAGGTTAGGGGGTAGCCTTTGTGTTTTATCCTACTTTATTGAGTCCCTTTTATACAAATTCACCGCAGAGTAAAAGAGTTATAAGGGAGTTGCGCAGGAGGTCACAGTTAACTCGAAAGACAGACTCCTTAATAAAAACTTCTTAGAATTGGAATCTTATCTCAATAAAGTGAGAGAACCGCTTCTTTCCACAGGCTGACCATCTCTAGCCATTCCCTTTAAATGGAAGACATAAGTTCCTTCAGGCAGAGGCTGACCCGCTACAGAGCCATCCCAGCGGAAGCCTAAATCATTCGAACGGAACACCATATTTCCCCAACGGTCGAAGATTTCGATTTCAATACTTCTCAGCATTTTTTGCTCCATTCTAAAGAAGTCGTTTACCCCATCTCCATTAGGAGTAAACGCATTGGGGACGATCAGATTTACTTGGTAATCTACTTCTATGAGGTTGGATTTTACGCGAGTGTTGCGGCAACCGAAAGAATCAATAGTAGTAAGGGTTACCGAATAGTATCCTTGCTGAGCATATTGGTGAACGGGAGCTTCTTGAGTGGAAGTGATGCCATCACCAAACTCCCAAAACCTTTCAATTATAGGAGAGCTTCCTTCGGTAATATCTTGGAAAGAGAAAATTGCATCTGGAATCACGCCCATCGTCCGATCACTTTCAAAATCGGTTTTAGGAAGATCATTTACTGTAACAAATACAGGAACTCTTGGTAGGGAGAAACAATGGTCTGCGTCTTCATGGTCGGCAAAGAATATTGTTTTACTATAGAGGGGTTCTGTTTTATAAGTTAATCCTCCGCCAATGGCATACTCACCAGAAGAAACGGAATACCAAAATACTTTCAGAGTGGAATCTGTATTGGGTAAAGCCTTTAAATAAGCATTTTCACCAGCACAGATAGTATCATAAAACACAACGGGATGCGGAACCGGAGGGGGGTCTTGTAAGGTAGCTGTACCTGTCATTTGACAACCTTTAGAATCACGCAATGAATAAGAGTAAGATCCTCTTCCTAAGCCTGTAGCGATAATACTGGTTTGAGCCGGAGTGGTATTCCACAATACCTGATATGGAGGAGAACCATCTTCAGGAGTAAGCTGAATTTTACCATCAGAATAGGAATAGCAAGAAGGGAAAGTTGTAAAATATTCTACTTGCAATTGTGTGGGTTGCTCTACAAAAATACTGGTTGTATTTTGACACCCTTTTGAATCAGTTACTGTTACGGAGTATGGACCTCTAGATAATCCAACAGCAGAAGGAGTATCTTGCATTGGGTTGGTGGACCAAGAATATCGGTTGGTGCCATTTCCCCCTAATACCTGCACATGGCCCTTCCCATCACTCCCTCCAAAGCAAGTGGTAGAGTCGAATGAGGGAATTAATTGCATTAAAGGTAATTCATTCACTTGGATTGTATCGTACATTAAGCAACCTGTACTATTGGTTATTGTAACAATATATTGACCTCCCACCAAACCAGTAGCTGTCAAGGTAGTTTGCACTGGATTTGTATTCCAAGCATAAGTGAATTTACTAGGCAAATCGTTTAACAAACTCAATGTTGCCGTACCATCAGGCATTCCTGGGCAGGAAGATACAGTAGAAGTGGTTTCATATAGAAGAATATCTACCGTGTCAGACAAATAGGATTTGCAATTAGGATTGCCAAAAGGGGTTAATTCAACGGTATAAATTTGTCCGGGAGTGGCATTTGCAACATTTAAACTTTGACCAGCAAAACCTCCAGGTTGCCATAAATAGGAAGCAAATCCACTCGGCGCAACCAATTGAAAAACACTGTCTCCCTGACAGAGAGCTCCAATAGTTGCAAGTTTTCCCGTACAAGTCAAATCAATATAAGCATAGCCATAATGGCCAGAAAAAGTACAATCCTCAGTTTTAAATTCAACAGTAATCATCTGGCCGATATACCCACTTAAATCTACATTTACACCTGACCAAGGTTTATATTCTATTGTATCCCAAGTGTTGATTGGATTCGGATATTTAAGAAAACCCGGAACGCCCTGACCAGCTGCAACTAAATATTGCCCACAATTTACGGTCTGTCCATTGGCATCGCGTATTTCTATTGCGAATTTAGGCATCTCTGCAGGTCCATGACCCGCATTTTGCAACACGACGGCATATTCATAGTAAAAACTGGTATTCAAGGGGGTTACCATGAAAGTAGTGCTTAAAACATCTACTTCCCCACCAGTTAAATCATTTCCTAAACGCACAGAGTAAGTACCTCCATTCGGACTAACAACAGGCAGGGCGGGAACATTAGGATCCAATCCGGCACCCGACATTATGGTGTGTTTTCCTGCGACTAAGCCTGGCACCAGTACATAAGGGGGGGGACTGGTGTTAAAGCCTGACTGACCCGTCCAGTTGGTGAAGTTGCCCAACTCAAAATCTATATTATCAGGACATTGAGCCTGAGTATCAATCTTAAAAAGAAAGATAGCAGCAGCAATAATAATAAGATATTTATACATAATAACAGATTCTATGATAATTGCTTTTCGAGAAATGTTAACTCAGAATAAGCTTAAGGCAAATATAATGATTTATATTTTTAGTGTGAATTTGTGTATAACTTTCCCTGTGTGAACGGTAAAATTCAGTTTCTGAAATGATTTTATCCTCTTCTACTCTTTGCCCAAGAGAGCAAAGCGAGGCAGGCCGTCTCTGATCTTAATCGGGTATTTCCAATTGATACGGGTAGAAAACCGTATTCATTTTTCAGTAAAGTTAACTCTTCGGGAGTGAAGTCTCCTTCCGGTCCACAGCAGAGAGTAATGGGAGTATTTATCTCTAGTAAATCTTGAGATCGAATAGGCTCTGCCAATTCTGCCCCTACCAACCTAAGTCCTTTATTATCTGCTATTTCTGCTAATGACTCGCTCAGACTATTAAAAATTTTATATTCAGGAATTCGACTTCGGCCACATTGCTTTACTGCCGTTTTTAAGATGGATTCAATTCTAACTGGTTTGAGGCGCAGAAATCCGCTGCGTGCAGATTTAACTATATGTAAGTGGGAGACCCCCAATTCCACAGACTTTTCAATCAGCCATTCCATTCTGCCACTATCTTCTGGGCCACAGCAAATTAGACAAATCCCTGCTGGGTCTTCTCCCTGCTCCGGATGTTCAGAAACTATCTGAGCTATAAGCTCTTTTGATTTCCAATCGTCTTCTACAATCTGGCATATCCATAAATTTCCTAGCCCATTCGTCACTCCAATTAAATCACCAGCCTTGTGTCTTAACACCTTCAAACAATGATGCATCTCTTGGTCTTTCAGACAGATAGTATCAGAATTTACTTGTTCCCCTAAAAAATAATCCATTGTTATTGTTTTCAAATTTGTAGAATTGCCTCCGGCTCATTTGACATTCGTGCGATACCTGTTAACTTTGCGTCGAAAATTAGTTCACCATCAAACCCTTAAAACTATGCAAGAATCCGGAACAAATGCACTGGATAATTCTTTAGCCTACTTGGGCATTAAAAATCCCGCCTCTGTTGTTTGGAATTTAACCCCCTCTGAACTTGTCGAAGAGACCATTCTCCGTGGAGAAGGTGTTTTGGCTGACACAGGAGCAATCATGGTTGATACCGGAGAGTTTACCGGGCGTTCTCCCAAAGATAAATTTGTGGTTAAAGATGAAAACACAAAAGATCATGTTTGGTGGGGAGATGTAAATAATGAGTTTAGCTCTGAAAAATTTGAGAAGCTATACAATCGCATAATGGGATACCTTCAGGGTAAAGACCTCTATGCCCGTGATGCTTACGCCGGCGCTGACCCAGAACACCGCATTAAACTCCGGGTGATTAATGAAAACCCATGGCATAATCTATTTTGTAACAATCTATTCCTTCGTCCCAATCAGGAAGAATTAGACAATCCAACTGATTTTAATCCAGAATGGCATATTGTGAATGCTTGTGGATTCAAAGCAGACCCTTCTATTGATGGCACCCGTCAACACAACTTTACTATTATTGATTTTACCAAAAAAATCATCCTAATTGGTGGTTCTGCTTATACCGGAGAGATGAAAAAAGGTATTTTCACGGTATTGAATTATGTATTGCCATTTAAAAATGTACTTCCCATGCACTGCTCTGCCAACATTGGCCAAGATGGGAACACAGCTATATTTTTTGGTTTATCTGGTACTGGAAAAACGACCTTGTCGGCAGATCCCAATCGCAATTTAATTGGAGATGATGAGCATGGATGGACAAATAATGGTGTATTTAATTTTGAGGGCGGATGTTATGCAAAATGTGTAGACCTCACTCGAGAAAAAGAACCTCAAATTTGGGATGCGGTTAAATTTGGTGCCCTATTGGAAAACTGTCGTTTCATCGATGGTACTACAACGGTTGATTTTACCAATACCGAAGTAACTGAAAACACGCGGGTTGCCTATCCAATCCATTATATCAATAATGCAGTAGAGCCATCTGTCGGAGGTATCCCTAAAAACATCTTCCTTCTTACTGCCGATGCTTTTGGTGTTTTACCTCCCATTTCGAAGCTAAGTCCAGGTCAGGCGATGTATCATTTTATCTCTGGTTACACCGCAAAAGTTGCAGGTACAGAAGCAGGGGTAACAGAACCTCAAACGACCTTCTCCGCCTGTTTTGGTAAAGCTTTCCTTCCCTTGCATCCTACTAAATACGCTGAGTTGCTCGGGAAAAAACTAAAAGAAAACAAAGTCAATGTTTGGTTGATAAATACAGGCTGGACTGGTGGTCCATACGGTGTAGGCTCCAGAATGAAATTATCTTTTACCAGAGCGATGATTTCTGCTGCCCTCAATGGTGAGTTAGATGCAGTTCCAACAGTGGCTGATTCCATTTTTGGTCTACACATTCCTCAATCAGTTCCAAATGTTCCGACTGAGATTTTAACACCCAGAAATACTTGGACAGATAAATCTGCCTATGACAAAAAAGCGAATGAATTGGCGGCTGCTTTTGTGAAAAACTTCAGTCAATATGCAAATTTTGCCAATGAGGAAATATTGGCTGCTGCACCCAAGGTGATGGCCAATTCCTGATTATTACCTGATTTAAGCATTCAAAAAGCCGTCTCTGCCTGCAGGGGCGGCTTTTTTAATTTATTTTAATGTGCATCCATTTTCTCTATGTATTCTTTGCTGAAACCCCTGCTATTTCAACTTCCACCCGAACAAGCGCATCGTCTGGTGTTTTCCTCGTTGAGGTTTTTGATGCAATCTCCTTTTCATTCATTAATAAAGGAATGGTGGGGAAACACACCCAATCACCCTGTAACATTGGCCGGACTCAACTTTCGCCATCCAGTTGGTCTCGCCGCTGGTTTCGATAAAGATGGGGTGCTGCACCCTAGTTGGTCTGACTTAGGATTTTCTTTTGCAGAATATGGGACGGTAACGCCTAAGCAACAGTCTGGAAATGAATACCCTAGGTTGTTTCGCCTCACAAAAGACCAAGCTTTAATCAATCGCATGGGCTTTAATAATCAAGGGGTAGATCATCTGGCAGATTTGCTTGCTGCACGCGATAAGACCTCTCCCCAAGATTTTATTGTTGGGGGAAATATCGGAAAAAATAAAATCACAGCAAATGAAGGTGCGGTAAATGATTATCTATACTGCATGGGAAAATTGGCTTCACAGGTTGATTATTTTACCATAAACATTAGTTCTCCTAATACCCCAGGACTAAGAGCCTTGCAAGAAAAGGAGCCGCTAAAAAAATTGCTCTCTCAGACGGTGGCTTATTCCCAGTCTTTACCCATTTATCGTCCGATTTTTGTTAAAATAGCACCTGATTTGGACGAATTTGCTTTGGGAGAGTTAGTGGAAGTGTTGATGCAGGAAAAAGTGCAGGGCGTTGTCGCAACAAACACTACGCTGTCTCGAACAGGTTTGCTTTCGAACTCAGATCTTGTTCATCAAAGTGGTGGTTTATCCGGAAAACCTCTGCGACAAAAATCCACCGAAACTATTCGTTGGATTAACCGCCAAACGAATGGGGAATTACCAATCATCGGCGTAGGGGGGATTTTTCATCCGGAAGATGCACTCGAAAAACTAGATGCCGGTGCCTCTTTGATTCAATTATATACAGGCTATGTATATGAAGGACCTGCTTTAGTTCGTAGAATTGTCCGAGCAATTGCCGAATCTGCCTGATATTCTGGTCAAAAAATCCTTATGCACATAAAAGCGAGGAATAGGAACCTCCAATCGCATTACCTTCCTGCTTTATTTTGTTGGAATATAGGCAGATTCTGTTTTTGCATATTGGGTTTGCCCTGAAATTCGTTTTTCGGTAAATAGAAGCTACCAACAGAAATCAAGTCAACGAGGAAATGAGGAATACCACATCCCGTACAAACGGAAAAAACTTACCTAAAAACGAACCGCTTTCCGCCCGAGATAACCGGGAGGAAGAGGTATTGCCCACCCTTGAAACTGCACCAACAGAAACTGCGGATGAAAAAATCTTGCCTCAGTTCCTGACCTGGGTGAAAGGGGAGCAATTCCGAAAATTATCCGCACTATTTTTAATTGCTTCTGGAGTTTTTATATTCTTTTCTCTGGTTTCGCACTTTTTCTATGGCTCTGTAGATGCGGATCTCGCTGAAAATGGATTGAGTGGGGACGGTGTAAAAAAAGCTTCCAACTGGCTGGGTTCTGTTGGGGCATGGGTTGCGTATCGTTTAGTAAGTGATGGGTTAGGATTTATTGCGCTGAGTATTCCTGTATTGTTGGTTCTTACAGGATATGGCTTATTAGAAAAGTCCAAAATGCGCTATGCATCGTTCCTGTTTTTCGCTTGTTTATTCTTATGGCCTTGGACCGCATTAACAGGGGCATGGATTGCCCGCACTTTTGGGTTAGAAAGCCCAGATTGGGGCGGAGCTATTGGTTTACAGATGACTGAAGCCCTCCACTTATTCATTGGAACAGCAGGTACAGGATTGTTGATTTTAATCAGCCTCATTGGTGCACTTGTATTGCAATATAATATTGACCTTAACCCTGGAACCTGGTTAAAAGACTCCAATCGTCTTCAAGACCAAGAGGAAGAACCTATATCTGAAGAAACGGAAGAACCGGAACAGAAAAAAGCGAGAAATAAATCAGGTAAAATCCCTAAAACCGTTTTGAACGAAACGGAAAACCAGTTGAATTCAGAGGCTGAAATTACAGAAGAGGAAGACTCAAAAGAGGAAGAGGAAGAAGAAGATGTTTTATTCGAGATAGATAACGATTCAGAGGAATCAGCTATTCCGGAAAAAGGTAAAGAAATTGAATTTTCAGTAAACACTCCGATAAAAGAGAAAAAAAGCGAAAAGACCCAAGAAGTAGAATTCACTTTTGAAAAACCAGGCGAGCCGGAACCTGAGTATGAAGGATTACTAGAAGATCATGAAAATATTGTCGTTACAGAAGGAGATAAAGTAGAGAAAATAATTTCAGAGGCAGACCAGGATAAGTCTCATGAAATGGATACAGTGGTCGATTGGGACTTGTATGACCCAACCCTAGAGTTGCGGAGTTATAAATATCCCACAATAGATCTGTTAAATCATCAGCCTGCCGGGCCATCTCCAGAGTTGGAGCGTCAAGAATTGGTGGCCAACAAAGAAAAAATTGAAACAACCCTTCGAAACTATGGAATCGAGATTGTTTCAATAAAGGCAACGATTGGTCCCACCGTTACGCTCTATGAAATTGTACCTGCACCGGGAATAAAGATTAGTAAAATCCGGAATCTGGAAGATGACATTGCCTTAAGTCTTGCAGCCTTAGGTATACGAATTATCGCTCCTATTCCGGGAAAAGGGACCATTGGGATAGAAATTCCGAATTCTCATCCTGAGATGGTTACCTTCCGAAGTGTGATTGGTACTGAAAAATTCAGAGATACCAAAGCAGAACTGCCTATAGCCATTGGTAAAACCATTACCAATGAAGTGTACATTGCCGACCTAACCAAAATGCCCCACCTGTTGATAGCAGGTGCTACTGGCCAAGGGAAATCAGTTGGCTTGAACAATATTATTGCTTCAATTCTTTATAAGAAGCATCCAAGCCAGGTTAAGTTTGTGTTGATAGATCCTAAGAAGGTCGAAATGCCGCTCTATCAGCCCATTGAAAATCACTTCTTAGCTAAGCTACCCAATTACGAAGATTCCATTATTACCGATTCAAAACAGGTTATTCATGTGCTGAATAGTTTGTGTATGGAGATGGATTCTCGATACGATTTATTGAAGCTCGCTCACACCCGGAATATTACGGAGTACAATAAGAAGTTCATGGATCGCAGGCTGAATCCCCTTCGTGGCCATAAGTTCTTGCCCTATATTGTATTAATTATAGATGAGTTGGCCGATTTGATGATGACAGCCGGAAAAGAAGTTGAAACTCCTATTGCCCGTTTGGCGCAGTTAGCACGAGCTGTAGGGATTCACCTAGTAGTTGCTACTCAAAGACCATCAGTCAATGTAATTACCGGAATTATAAAAGCAAATTTCCCTACCCGAATTTCCTATAAGGTTAGTTCAAAAATTGATTCCAGAACGATTTTGGATCAAGGGGGAGCGGATCGCCTGATTGGCAGAGGGGATATGTTGATTTCAACGGGTAGTGATGTAATCCGCATTCAAAATGCTTTTATTGATACTCCGGAAGTGGAAAAGCTGGTGGAGTTTATCAGCAACCAAACGGGATATCCAGATGCTTACTTCTTGCCTGAAGTTGCGGATGAAAATGACGGAGAAGAGGAAGATGACTTAGAACCCGGAGAAAGGGATAGAATGTTTGAAGATGCAGCTAAATTAATCGTGCGACATCAGCAAGGATCTACCTCCCTTATTCAAAGAAGATTAAAACTTGGTTACAATCGGGCTGGCAGAATTATGGATCAAATGGAGAGAGCCGGAATCGTAGGTCCTACTAATGGATCCAAACCCAGAGAGGTATTAATTCATACTGAAGCAGATTTGGAACAGTTTTTGAAACGCCATTCCTGATTTGCGTATTTTTGTAGGATTATGAAAAATCTCTTCCTGTTTTTTGCCTGTGTTTTATTAGGGGCCATTGGAGTAAATGGTCAAAACGACCCTAAAGCTGCTGAAATTATGAGCAGCTCTCGCCAAAAGTATAATGCCCTGAAGGATATGACCACCTCTTTCAAATATACTTTAGAAAATAAAAGCTTGAAAAATGGCAATACCTCCCGTACAGGAACCATGAAAATTAAAGGTAAAAAGTATCGGGTTTCATTTAGTGAGCAAGAAGTTATATGTGATGGTGCCACCATTTGGATGGTGATGAAACCAGAGAAGGAAATTAATATCTCTGAGTTTGATCCAGAGGAAAGTTTGAGCCTAGATCGTATGTATAAAATCTACGAAAAGGAAACAAAATCCAGATATGACAAGGAAGAAACCATTGGTGCTGCTGTCTATCACAAAATGAGTTTGTTCTCCTTAAACAAAAACTCTGACTACACTCGAGTGGAAGTATGGGTCAATAAGAAATCTCTTATGCTGGAGCGTGCTGTAATCTTCCAAAGAAATGGGGCCCTCGTTCGGTATGAACTCAGCAATATAAAAACAGATACAGGTATCCTGGATTCTGAATTTGTATTCAATAAAGCCTCCTATCCTGGATTTGAAATAGTCGATTTACGCTAATGCGTCCGGAAGAATTAGAGGCCCTTATTCTTCAAAAAAAATCCTTTCTCTGTGTAGGGCTTGATCCGGATATATCCAAATTTCCCGTTTGTCTAAAGGGAATCGATTTAACAGAATCGGTTCTAGAGTTCAATCAAAATATCATTCGGGCAACTTTGCCTTATGCCGTTGCCTACAAACCCAATTATGCCTTTTATGAATCTCTCGGGTCTGTAGGGCATACTATTCTGACCGAAACCTTATCCTTTATTCCAGACGAAATATTTGTGATTGCCGATGCGAAAAGAGGAGATATAGGGAATACTTCTTCTATGTATGCGAAGGCTGTTTTCGATTTTCCGGGAGTAAATGCTATTACCGTTGCTCCTTATATGGGAAAGGATTCTGTACTGCCTTTTTTGCAAGACTCCGGCAAATGGGTTTTTATATTAGCCCTTACCTCGAATTCTGGTTCAGCTGATTTTCAATATTTAGAAATAGAAGGTAAACCTTTATATAAATGGGTGATTGAAAAATCTCTTGGCTGGCAAACAGAAGCTAAGGGTACCATAGGTTTTGTTGTAGGTGCCACGCATCCCGAGGATTTAGCTGGCATCCGGGAAATGGCTTCGGATACATTTTTTCTAGTTCCTGGTATTGGTACACAGGGAGGAGATCTCGATGCTGTTTTGAAAAGTCTTGCACCTAAAGTACTCATTAATGTGGGTCGTCAGATATTGTATGCAAGTTCAGGTGCTGATTATGCAGAAGCTGCAGCAAAGGAAGCACGAAATTTACATTCGAAATTCGCGGGTTTTTTTGAGGTTGGAAGGTAAGGGATAAACTTGCTGAATTAGTGGGTTGTTTTCCGCAGATTACACAGATGGGATGGAAAAATTTGGGCGGTAAACAAGCTGTGCAGATTGTACAGATTGTTTTAGTTGTTGGGTTGTTTTCCGCAGATTACACAGATAGGATGGAAATAGTTGGGCGGTAAACAAGCTGTGCAAATTGTACAGATTATTTTAGTTGTTGGGATGTTTTCCGCAGATTACACAGATGGGATGGAAATAATTGGGCGGTAAACAAGCTGTGCAAATTGTACAGATTATTTTAGTTGTTGGTTTTTTATTCCACAGATTACACAGATAGGATGGAAATAAATGTAGTATAATCTCGCTACGCAGATTTTACAGATTGTTTTAGTTATTTAGTTTTGTGCGCAAATTGCACAGATAGAGTGGAAACAATTGTTGGATAATCTCGCTAAGCAGATTTTACTGGGAATTGAAGCATTTTAAATACTTGTAAGTTGAGGCATACAAGTACTCTTAATGCCAAAATGTTAATTAAACAATCCGTTTGCGGTGATAAATTAATTTTACCAAACCGGTATCGTAGCTTTTCGAATCTATTAATTGAAAGTCATCTGAAGGATAATTTCCCTGAAATAACCGAACCCCATTTCCAAATAAAACAGGCACAATAGAAAGATGAATTTTATCAAAGAGTTGAAGTCGTAATAATTCATTCACCACCCAAGCCCGCGCATCTATAAAAATATTTTTTCCTGCTTTCCGTTTTTAACTCTTCAACTAAAACGGTAAATCCCCAGTGTGGAATTTAACATTGTCTTTCTCAGGTTGAGCTATACGCGCAATAATCCAAGCATCCTTATCCTGATGAGGAAAACCATACCCCATCCCTATGACAGTATCATAAGTACGCTTTCCGCCAATTACTCAATCTATTGGGCTGACAAATTCAGAATATCCATAATCCTCTCCTTCAGTCGGAACGGAATCGAAAAACGAAAGATTGTGATTAGGACCGGCGATATATCCATCCAAACTGATGGAAATGTAAACAATTGCGTTGCGAGAAGTCCTATGGAAGCAGATTAATCTTCCTTAAATTTACTACGCAAATGTACTGGCTTGTTTTTTCTAAGCATGCGCATGTTCAGCATTTCAACTAATATGGAAAAGGCCATGGCAAAATAAATATATCCCTTGGGAACATGTACTCCAAACCCTTCAGCAAATAAAACCAATCCAATCATCAATAAAAAAGACAAGGCCAACATTTTAAGGGTAGGATGTTTTTCAATGAAGTCCCCAATTTTCCCTGCAAATATCATCATGACGATCATTGAAATAACTACCGCTGCAATCATGATCCCTGCTTCTTTAACCAATCCGATTGCCGTAATAATTGAATCTAAGGAGAATACAATATCTAATAACAATATCTGAAAAATAATCTGACTAAAAGAGGCTCTGACTAACTTTTTACCTTCTTCATTTTCCTCCCCCTCTAATTTATGGTGAATTTCCAAGGTGCTTTTTCCTAGTAAGAATAATCCTCCCCCCATCATAATTAAATCTCTGGCACTAAATCCTTGGTCTAATACGGTAATAACAGGTTCCGTTAATCCTGCCAGCCAAGAAATGAATAAAAGGAGAATAATCCGTATAATCAGAGCTAAACTCAATCCCAGCATTCGGGCGCGCTTTTGTTCTGATTTTGGGAGTCGTCCTGCAATAATGGAGATAAAGATAATATTGTCAATCCCGAGGACAATTTCCATCAGGGTAAGTGTGAGCAGGCTTATCCAGAATTCCGGATGTGTAAATAGATCCATAATTTTATCGCAAAGTTATACGAATGTATTCCAAACTTGTTTTCTTTTTTCTAAAAAATCTGTGGTAAAATGCAGGCCTCTACTTTCTTTCCGTATCTGAGCACATTTGACAATAAGGTAGGCACAGGCAATGATATTTCGAAGCTCACACAATTCAGGCGAAAGTTTATGTTTGTGATAAAAGCTTTCTGTTTCTTCATAAATTAAGTGTATGCGGCGCATGGCTCTTTCTAATCGGGCATTACTTCGAACGATACCTACATAATTGGACATAATATTTTGAACTTCTCTAAAGTTATGTGAGACTAAAATCCACTCATCTGTATTGAGTGTGTTAGAATCGTTCCAAGCTGGTATGTCATCTGGAATGGTCGCATCTGTTCCATTCTCTTGAATATACTCTGCGATAATGCCTGCATAAACGATTCCTTCTAACAAGCTATTGGATGCTAAACGATTGGCCCCATGCAGTCCTGTATGACTGCATTCACCGCAAGCAAATAAGTTTCGGATGGAGGTTCTACCAGATGCATCGGTATCAATACCCCCGCATAGATAGTGCATAGCAGGTACCACCGGAATCATTTGTTTGGTAATGTCAATTCCTTTTGAGAGGCAGGTTTCATAAATCATAGGGAACTCATGTTTGAGTTCCTCTGCGGGAATATGGGTAGCATCCAGCCAAACAAAGTCGGTTCCACTGGCTTTCATTTCACTATCAATGGCACGAGCAACAATATCTCTGGGTGCGAGACTGAGTCGGGCATCATATTTTTGCATGAAAGGTTCTTTGCTCCAGCCATTTTTTAATATGGCACCCTTTCCTCTCAAAGCTTCGGTAATTAAGAAAGCGGGACGCATACCCGGATCGAACAGTGCGGTTGGATGAAACTGACAAAATTCCATATTAGCAATTCTGGCCTTTGCTCTTAGAGCCATGGCAATTCCATCTCCCGTTGCTACTGCAGGGTTGGTTGTATTGGCATAGACATTTCCAGCGCCGCCAGTAGCGAGTATTACATGAGCTGCCAGATAGGTGTGAATTTCCCTATTCGCGATTTCAAGGGCATACATGCCATAACATTCAATCCCATCATACCCTCTATTAATATACATGCCCAAATGATGCTGGGTAATTAAATCGACAGCAAAAACATGTTCATGTACAGTAATGTTTGGGTGATTGCGAACAGCTTCCACTAAAGCCCGCTCTATTTCTGCCCCCGTAGCGTCATGCGAATGTAAAATTCGACTTTCTGAATGCCCCCCTTCTTTAGCCAATAGAAGACTTCCATCATCCTGACGGTCAAATCGTGCTCCTATTTCCATAAGTTCTCTAATTCGAGCAGGCCCTTGCTCTACTACTTTTTGTACGGTTTCAATTTTACACAAACCATCACCAGCAGTTAGAGTATCCTGCACATGCTTCTCAAAACTATCCTGACCAGAAAACACGCCGGCAATACCTCCCTGTGCATATCGAGTATTACTTTCCGTAATTTCCGTTTTAGTTATCAAAAGCACTTTGGTAAACTTAGCCAGCTTCAAGGCTAAAAATAATCCAGCTACACCAGATCCAGCAATGAGTACAGGGGATTTATAAATCATAAGAAATAGTTGAAGGGATAAAGTTTATGGTTTTAAAAGTGTACAAATAAAATTGTTCATCAGAATTGTAAAGTCAAATAGAATCGTATTCCAAAACGATTGGCGGTTGGTACATGATAATTTAATCGCCATACTGCGTCTACCCGCAACACTTTTAATATGTTTTCGATTCCCATACCGGTTTCAAGATAAGGCACATGGGTAGGAGCTTGTACCATTTGTTGAGAGGAAAGGTTAAAAGCAAGATTCTTATCGTTGAGGCTTCCATAGGCCAATCGAGCAGTGAGCACCTCTTTAAATTTCAGTTTACGCAATGCGGGAAATTTATTCCACACCCACCCTTCCAAGTGATGATCTAGCGCTACAGAAATATATTCATCTGCTACAAATTCTAGATAATTCATTAAGTTATATCCTCGCGGGTCAAATCCCCAAGTTTGATTTCCCTGAAATACATACAAAGAAGGATAGGGTAGGGTTCCCCAGATTTTTCCCACATTCAGATGATAGGCAGTATATCCGAATCGTCCTACCCGTACTTTATCCGAAATGTTCAAATTACATTTTCGATATTCAAAGTCACCTCCAAATATTCCCGGGCGTCCATAAGCGGCAAACAGATTAAATACAGGAAATTTCGTGCTGATATAAATCTTATTTCCATCGCGCATAATATATCTTTCTTTAAAAGAGATTCGAAAATTCAGTGCAGCTTCGGTAATAGTATAATTTCGGCCGAATAATCCACTCTCCGGATATTCAAATCGAAAAGGGAAGGTGAAGGCAGGCTCAAAAAATTTATTTCTCAGGTAGAAGTTCGCAGCAATTCCTCTGGAAACATCCCAATTGATAAATACCTTGTTTTCTGTAAAGTAATTCAATTGCATGAACGGGACACGCCTGAGCATAGTTGCTAACAAACTTGAGCCGTTATTGATGAAATCAAAGAATCCTGTTTGCTCGACTTCTTGTGTACGGGAAGCGCCGATTTCAAATTTTGGCTTTTGATTCAAGCGAAATTTGACATAACCATTATACTTGTAGCGCTGATCCCAGAGACCATAAGCTATATGACCTCCAAAGTAGGCGAATTTACTTAATTCACTACGACTGTATAATCCAATTCGGGTGCGTGGACCTTCAACCTGATTGAAGCCAAAAATATAAAAATAAGGACCTAGGTCAAAATACTTAAACTCCTTCATTCCGAAGGTAACGAGTCTAATTGCATTTATGTAAAAGTCCAGAAACCCTCTGCTTTGTAAGGAATCTACTAAGGCATACCCGAGTTGTTCAGAACGATCTAAGGGTATTACCCGATTGTTTTTCCAATAGGTTGTGTCATTTCCAAACCTCTCAGCTCCTTGTTCAAATTCAACAGCCTCCTGCTTGTAAAATGTCGGCTTACGCGGTTTGTTGAGGGTATAGTCAAAGCGATAAGAAGAAACCCGACCAATTAGTCCAGGTCCATCTCCTTGTTTACCTTTAATAATCCCATTAATAAAATTAACCTCTACATCCATCAGACTTGGAATCCAAAAGCTATCCTGCTTATAAAAAGTTTGACGAATGCGAATATCCTCAATAAAATTGATATTGGGATTATCGTTCATGGTGAGATCAATTCTATTAACAGCCCAGTCTTTATTGTCGATATAAATTGTTCCTTTAAAAACCTTATCATATTTTCTTCTGGGAATTATTTCTATTCCCCATAAAGTATCTGTACCTTCTGTTTGAATATTCCGAATAAAATAATCGTAATTAGAAAAAGCCCCTTCCGCAATAGGACTCATAAATTGTTTTTCCAGAATAACCACAAAATTATCATAGATACTTAGGTTGGTCACCATGGAGTTCAGCAGGTTATATTCACTACTGGCAACACCCGATGTTTTCACGGCCTGTATTTCTTCCTTTGCTTGTCCGGGTTTGCAGAAATAAGCTTTTGACATACTTTCAGAAACAAACACGGCTAATTTATATTTTCCAGAATCCTGAACGGCAGAATCCTGTTTAATTGATTCTAATACACCTGAGGCTTTACGCAATAATCGTTGATTCAGAAATGCATCAGTTATTTTATCCATACTTATAACCATTTTGTTATAGGCCGAATACTCGTATGCGTCGATTTTTTCAAACGAATTATATTTTCGGTTAGCAATCGCATTTTGGATTATCCTATGGGCAGGATTAACGGATTTTCCAGTAATAAGAATTTCTTCGATTAGGTCATTAATTTGCAGTTTAATATCTAAATGAATAGCTGGGTTTCCTGCTGTGAGGATAATTGTTTTCTTCCAAGGTTTATAGCCTACAAAATAAGCAATGAGTGTATAGGTGCCAGGAGGCGCTGAAAGAGTAAACCCCCCTTCATCATTACTCATGGATCCAATAGAGGTGGAGTCTAAGCGTATCCTACAAAAAGCAAGGGGTTCACCTGTATCTTCTTCCTGCACAGTTCCCGAAATTTGTATCTGTGTTTGGGCAAAGGCTAACTGGCAGGGATAAAACCCAACCAATATGCAGAGGAGCCATAAGGTTGCATGAGGGAGTTTCACAATTTGGTATAAAATTAAGGGTTCTTATCGGGATTACTCAAATATAGAAGAAACTTTGAATCTCTATTTGAATTAAAAGCCTTGAGAGTATAGGAATAAGGTTTTGAAAGCTCAGTTTAGGGTATTCGTCAGTAATGGTAAAAATTTATTATTAAGGAAAATGGAGTAAAAACATGCTTGAAATGTCCGAAACTAAAACCTTTATAATCAGCTACCTATCAAAATAAATTATTTTATTATCTATTTTTAAGGATGCTCAAAAGGGTAGAATTTTGAGTGAATTTGTCCGTAAAGAATTCTGGAATTGCCCCCGAACTTAGCGTCATCATGTACAAAGAGGAGGATACAATGGAAACAAAAAAAAAGAATGGCAGTGAGGCCGTTGGCTGCCCAGGTGATCAGAACCTGACAGAGATGGCAGTGTGTGCGCTGAAGACAGCGGTTTTGACCGAAGGTCGTTATGGGATGGGTTATTTAATCCAACTCTTAACGGGAGACATTGAAATGAAATTTCGTAGACCGGAACATGGAAGCATAGAGACTTTTGGGTCTTTAATGCATTTAAGCCGGTATCAGGCAAAGGAGTTTTTGTGTTTTTTAATTCGGAAAGGATTGCTGTATCAGTCTACGGGAGAGTATCCCTTAGTTCGTACTAGTCGAGTTGGAAAGGATTTTTTGGAGAAGCCGGATGATTTATTTCACCGAGGAGAAAAAATTTTTCCAGGCAAGCCGGAGTTAAGGCTGCGTTATAGACTGTATGATTTGCGGGAGAAAATTGCTCAGGAGGAAGGTAAAGCTTCCCGGGCAGTATTTACGGAGACAACCCTTCTGCATTTATGCATTGCCAGGCCTGGAAGTGAACAGGAGTTGCTTCAGGTTTATGGGATTGGACCCTGGAAAGTAAAACAGTATGGCACCCGAATTTTGGAAGTGATTCAATCTTTCCAAAATCAGGAAAAAATGCGGGCCGTAAGTCGCGTGTTCAAATCGGTTGTCAGACCAACATTTCAGGAAACCAAAACTCTGTTTGAACAAGGAATGGACTCCCATGATATCGCTCGAATGAAGGGCATCAAAGAGTCCACGGTAAGAGGCTATCTTGAAAAACTTCACTTATGCGGAGAAATTGATGTGCGTGCCTGGATTGAGAAGCAGGTGGACAGAAATACCCTGCACCGGGCGATCCGGTACTTCCGCGAAGCTGAAGATAAACGACTGAGCACTGCACATGAGGTGCTGGGTCTGGAGATGGAAACCCTGCGTCTTTGCCGTCTTTACCTACAGCCCCCTGCCGCTTTGAAAGATGTTCTAGTGGCCTAACGAAATCCGATAAATTATACGGAATGTGGATGAAAGTGTCGTGAATTACTTCGACACAGGCGGGTGGAAAGTCAGGCAGTTAATTACAGATACTCTGTAGCTTAACTGTCTGGCTTATGCCCGAGCCATTTTGATGATTCCCACCTTGCTAAATAGAATAATCAAGGGGTACATAGGGTCTATTTCATACCATTTGGTACCAAAATTCGCGCGGGAAGGAAATTTATGATGATTATTATGATACCCTTCTCCCCACATTAATATGTCTGGAAACATCAAATTACGAGATGTATCTTCCAATTCATGATTCCGGTATCCATACTTATGGGCAAACCAATTGATAACCGCACCATGGAAAGGACCCATGACAAAATGAATGGGTAATAAAAAAAATTGATACCAATGTTCAGGCATTTCTACAAAATACACATAGAAAGCAATATAGAATGCTGACCAGAATAAGCGGCTAACCCAAGAATCCGCCAAACGATCCATGCCCTCCCAAACGGGCAAATTCTTTAAATATTGACTTTCTATGGAAAAACGATTGTATAAGATATCGTTATAGATATTCTTTGTCTTCCACATCATTTTGAATAATGTGCCATCATATTTCGGGGAGTGTGGGTCCTGTGGAGTATCTGTATGAGCATGATGCATACGATGTAAAATTCCATAGGCCCTGGGACTCAAATAGGAACTACCCTGAAATATCCAGGACAGAAAATAAAACACTTTCTCCATGAAAGGGGACATAGTGAATTGTCTGTGAGCAGAGTAACGATGATGAAAGAATGACTGGGTGAATAAGGAAAGATACCAGTGAGCGAAAAAGAAAATGTAGATGATCATCAAGAAAATGGTAAGGCAATAAGTACAACTCAATCCTAAACGGAAGTTTTCTTTTTTCCGTTCGTTAGATTTAAATTGATAGAAACAAAATTACAGGTTTTTTTAAATCCTACCTGTGTTTTTAATAGAGAAGTGTTGGAGCCTATTTCAATCTGGATATATCTTAATATGTTATGAATCAAATGTTTATTAGCATTTATGTTTGTTTTGAGCTTTATGATTTATATCAGTTTTTTGAATGATTATGCATCCTAATTACTTGGCCTAATGCTTTGTACTTCCTTTTACTTTTTTTGAATTCTAAGTAGCCAAGAATTGAATAGCCACTTTTACCTATGTAAAAGCACATCATATCCCTTAATTTTGCGCTGAATTAACCGCACTATTCATGCATGTCAATCAATTCTTTTATGAGCTCCCGGATGAGCGCATTGCAAAATATCCTTTGGAAAATCGGGCGTCTTCTAAATTGCTTGTTTATCAGAAGGGAGTTATTTCGCACCATGTATTTCAGGATTTACCACAGCTGACAGGTTTTGATAAACAATTGGTTTTCAACGATACTCGGGTAATTCCTGCTAGGATTATATTTCATAGAACCTCAGGTGCTCGGATTGAAGTTTTTCTTCTTGAGCCCATACAACCCTCTCCTTTGTTTCAATTGGCAATGCAAGCAGAAGGCACAGCAACCTGGAAAGCGATGATTGGTAATCTTAAAAAATGGAAAGAGGGCGAAGTACTAGAGTTACTCCTTCCATCCGGAGGATACCTTCGAGCAACTCTTGAAAATCTGGAAGAAAGAATAGTTTCCTTTACCTGGCAACCGGAAAAAACACTCTGGTGGGAAGTCTTGGAGCAAGTGGGAAAAATACCCATTCCCCCTTATCTGAATCGCGACACAGAAGAGAGCGATAGCATAAACTATCAGACTGTATATGCTAAACAAGAGGGTGCTGTTGCCGCTCCAACCGCAGGACTGCATTTTACTCCGGAAATTTTATCTCAATTCAAAGATGGAGGGTCTGGAATGGCTCATCTGACACTGCATGTAAGTGCAGGAACTTTTCAACCTTTGCAGGCAGAGGATTATAAAAATCATGCCATGCATAAAGAGCAAATTGTGATTTCTCGGGAAACAATCAAATCTTTGATTAAGGACACCCGACATCGAATCGCAATCGGAACGACAGCCTTACGAACATTGGAGAGTTTATATTGGTATGGTGTGTTGCTTAAGAACAATCCCAATGCAGCCTTTTTTATTCCTAAGTTATTTCCCTACGAGCAAAAAGGAAATAAACTACCTGATAGACAAGAGGCTATGATGGAAATTCTTGAAAAAATGAACAGAGAGCAACTTGAGTATATTTCCGGAGAAACAGAAATTTATATTCTTCCTGGATACAAGGTACAAAATGCAGATTCTTTATTGACCAATTTTCATCAACCCAACTCCACCTTATTAGTGTTGGTGGAAGCCCTGATAGGATCTGACTGGAGAGCAGTATATCAAACGGCACTGGAGAATGAGTATAGATTCCTAAGTTATGGGGATTCGTCTTGGTTAGTTTGGTAATATTCACATATAAATAGGGCGTACTCAGAAAGTATAAATCCTTACTATTGCTGAATTACAGACATATTAATGTTCTTTAAAAGCAAGGGGTTATTGCATAAACCAATAAAAAGCGTGCATTAATTATACAATCAATTTTAAAAAATTTCTAGAAATTATAATCGTGGCTTAGGGTAAACTTCGGTTTAGGGTAAACCTATTTTTTGCCAATAGATTCTGAGTAATCCCTAAATGGTTGACCTTCTGAATTTTGTGAAAATTACTTGGTCTTGATGCGCAGTGTTGAAGAAGAATAAAGCTATCGTTTTCCTAAAATCCGGACAGGAGCAATTGTAGTTTGTGGATTGCTGCGCAAAAGGTTTGTTTAGATTTGCAGTATGCAATTTTCGAAAATAAGGGGACTCGTAAAACCAAGAGAAATCGTTCAACGGGCGGTAGACAGTGGAAGATTAAGTCATGCCTTATTGTTGTTAGGTCCAGAGGGCAATGGAAAACTAGCATTTGCTACAGCCTTAGCTGCCTATTTGAATTGTAAGACTCCCCTGAATGGAGATTCTTGCGGCATATGTCCCGATTGTATAAAGATTGGTAAATCCATCCATCCGGATATTCATCTCATTCTCCCTTATCCTGGTAGTTTGGACGATAAAAGCAAATCTCCAACTGCAGAAGTTATTCATGAATTCAGATCTCGCTTCCTTGAAAACCCTTGGTTTGAATTAGAGGATTGGGCACAAGTATTGACAGCGGAGAATAAGAAAATGTCTATTTCGGTGGGAGAAATCCGACTGCTAAAACAGAGGATGTCTTTGAAGGCATTTGAAGGTCGATATAAAGTAGTCATCCTCTGGCATGCTGAAAAACTTAATGTTGAGGCGGCAAATGCCTTATTGAAATTACTGGAAGAGCCCCCTGAAAATACGATTTTAATTTTGACGGCTACAGAGGCCACAGATTTGCTTCCAACTATTCGGTCGCGTTGTCAGAGTTTATTGATGAATCGGATTTCTCCGACAGAAATTTCATCCTATTTGGTTGAAAAATACGGGTTTGAAGAAAATCAAGCATTGCAAATTGCCCTGATGTCGGATGGTAGTATGCGAAAAGCTCAGATTCTTTCTGAGAAAGATACTCAGGCGGTTTCAGAAAAATTTCCCATTTGGATGCGTTTATGCTACGATGCGAGATACGATGAAATTGCAAAATTGGCAGAAGATTTTTCTCGAGAGAATCGTGAGTTTCAGAAGTTTTTCATGGAAAGTGCCTTGCATAGAGTGCGTGACACCCTAAAGGTGCGGTATATGAGAGAAGACCAGCTTTTGTTTCCTGGAGAAGAGGTACAATTCCTGAAACGACTCAATCAAACTCTAACAGACTCTAAGCTGGAAAAAATTGCTGCATTGTTGGATGAAGCTGTTTATCATGCAGGAAGTAATGCAAATTCTCAAATGATGATGGTCGCTCTTTCCCTAAAGATTCATAAAGTGTTTCGCGAGAAAACTACCGTAGATCCGATATTCCGTTGAGGTAGAATTTCCTTTTGGGTAATTCTTAAATTTTATACTTTTGTATAATAAGGGTGAGTATTTGGGCAAGAACATCCTGAGATACCTATTTAATGAAAGAGGCTTATGGATTTTAAAGAACTGGTTTTAGATGAAGTTGAGAAGATTGCGAAGAATCTTACGGTTTATAAGCTCGTCTTATATAATGATGATGTCAACACCTTCGATTGGGTGATTGATAGTCTGGTAGATATTTGTCAGCATACGGAAGAACAAGCAGAGCAATCAGCCTTAATTGTTCATTATAAAGGGAAATGTCAAGTAAAATCAGGTACCTGGAATGTACTTGAACCTAAATGTACCTCTCTTTTAGAAAGAGGTTTATCAGCAAAAATCGAGTAAGTTCCGATGCGCTCTTACCCAGGGGATGTGTTGACGCAAATGCGGGAAGTGAGTTTTTCCTTGGATTTGCCTGGGATTCCTCTTGTTCTGTTGCATGGGTTTACAGAAAATCATAGAGTATGGGACAAACTCCTTCCTTATTTAGGAGAGACATTTTCAGTAATTCGTCCAGATTTACCAGGGCACGGCCACTCTGCTTTTCCTGAATCAATTGTAGATTTAGAGGGTGTTGCAGATTGGTTAGCAGAGTTTTTGTATTCCCTACAAGTTAAAAAATGCTACTTAGCCGGGCATTCCTTAGGGGGGTATGTAGCATTGGCAGCAGCTCAAAAATACCCTAATTTATTTGAAGGAGTTTGTTTGATCCATTCCACTCCATTGCAAGACAGTGCGGAGAAAAAGGAAAATCGTGTAAGAGCGATTGAGTTTATACAGGAAAAAGGGGGAGAGGGCTTTATTCGGGCGTTAATTCCAACATTATTCACAGAGAAGAATAAAGTAAAACATCTGGAAATGGTAAATCAATGCCTTGAGCGTGCCTTGAAGACTGGGGATGCGACCTTAATTCGATTCCTGGAAATCATGAAGAACAGGCACAGTAGCCTAGAATGGGTAGAGGGCGGACATGTGCCCGTTTCTGTTATTTTAGGTTCTCAAGATAATTTGATTCCTTGTGAGTTTACCGCCAACCTAATGTTCAATTGCTCCGATTCGCATGTAGAAGTATTGCATAATAGTGCCCATATGGGAATGCTCGAAGAGCCCCAATTAATAGCCAAAGCCTTGTCTTTGTTTCTGGCTCACAAAATATCTTCCTGGTAAAGTTGAGGTTTTTGAGTGTTTTTTGATGGCTGTTTTGTATAATCTGACGGTGTTTTTGTTGCTATTTCCCCTGCAAAACAAGAATGAAATTGGGATTAATCATCTGAGCCATCGATTTCCCTAATGTAAATATTGATATTGGGAGATTAGAATCCATTATTAGAAGAGTAGGAAAGTACCCCATACGAATCAACTTAGAAAACCGAAGGCTGGGAATAACCTGAGTATGGAGGTGATATTGAGGTAAAAATACCCTAATTTTACTGGACATTTTAACTTAACAGAACACATGTACGATACTTTAAAACCTTGGTTAGAATCCGAAATTCAAGCCATTCACGAAGCTGGTTTATTTAAAAGAGAAAGAATCATCACCAGTGCACAAGGAGCTGAAATTACGGTCTCCTCTGGTGCCAAGGTGCTGAATTTTTGTGCCAATAACTATTTGGGATTATCCTCCCATCCTAGAGTAGTTGAAGCAGCCAAAAAAACGATTGATACCCATGGATTTGGACTTTCTTCCGTTCGGTTTATCTGTGGAACCCAGGATATTCATAAAACCCTAGAGGAAAAAATAGCTGCATTTTTGCAAACGGAGGATACAATTTTATATGCCGCGGCATTTGATGCCAATGGAGGGGTATTTGAGCCTTTGTTGGGAGAAAAAGATGCTATTATTTCAGATTCACTTAACCATGCGAGTATTATTGATGGCGTGCGTTTGTGCAAAGCAGAAAGGCATCGCTACGCGCATAATGATATGGCAGAATTGGAAGCCTGTCTGCAGGCTACCGCACATTGCACCAATCGAATCATTGTAACCGATGGGTCATTTTCAATGGATGGAACCATTGCCCAGTTGGATAAGATTTGTGATTTGGCAGATAAATACAAAGCTTTGGTGATGGTAGATGAATGCCATTCAACAGGGTTTTTAGGAAAAACAGGCAGAGGGGCGATTGAAATGCGCAATGTTATGGGTCGGGTAGATATTATTACTGGCACATTGGGAAAAGCCTTGGGTGGTGCCTCTGGAGGATTTACCTCAGGCAGAAAGGAAATTATTGAAATGCTTCGTCAGCGCTCCAGACCGTATCTGTTTTCCAATACTCTAGCGCCCTCCATTGTGGGAGCTTCAATAGCCGTTTTTGAAATGCTTTCGGAAACTACCTCTCTAAGAGACACGCTAGAAGAAAACACTCATTATTTTAGGGAAAAAATGACTGCCGCCGGCTTTGATATTAAGCCAGGAATCCATCCGATTGTTCCGGTCATGTTATATGACGCTAAACTTTCTCAGGATTTCGCTGAGAAGCTATTGGAAAAGGGTATTTATGTCATAGGGTTTTACTATCCTGTAGTGGCAAAAGGTCAGGCTAGGATTCGGGTTCAAATTTCAGCTGGTCATACTCGCGAACACTTAGATAGAGCCATACAGGCTTTTATCGAAGTGGGTCAGGAATTAGGCGTGCTGAAGTCTTAATCTAGAATGGAGTATCCCTCCCGTACGATAGAAAATGCAGTAAAGGAATTATCCCGATTGCCGGGAGTAGGGAAGAAAACGGCCTTGCGACTGGCGATGCATTTATTGCGCCGGCCAGAAATAGAAGCCAATAGCCTGAGTGAGGCAATACGGGAGCTGAGGATGAATACCCACTATTGCCATACTTGCCATAATATTTCGGATGATGTGCTCTGTAATATTTGTGCATCCCCCAAAAGAGACTCTTCCATCATTTGTGTAGTTGAAGATACCCGAGATGTAATGGCCTTGGAAAATACCCATCAATTTCAAGGATTATACCATGTGCTGGGTGGAATTATTCATCCATTGGAAGGCATAAGTCCTGCACAACTCAATATTGAAACGCTCGTGCGAAGGTGTGAGCAATCAGAGGTTAGAGAATTGATATTTGCCTTTAGTGCCAGTATGGAAGGGGAAACAACCGCTTTTTACATAGCTCGCAAAATAAACAGGCCCGATTTGCGTATATCCAGCATCGCCAAAGGAATTCCAGTAGGGAGTGAATTAGAATTTACCGATGAAATTACCTTAGCGCGTTCCTTGCTAAATCGGATAGCTTATTCCACAGGACAAACACAGCAATTACCTGGATGAAACTTTCTGTCATCATAGTCAATTATAATGTGCGGCATTTCTTGGAGCAGGCCTTGCTCTCAGTTGAAAAAGCTGCACAAGGACTAGAGGTGGAAGTTTTTGTCGTGGACAATAACTCAGTAGATGGCAGTGTGCTGATGGTACAGGAAAAATTTCCGCAGGTAAAATTGATTGCTAACCGGAAAAATACCGGTTTTTCTAAGGCCAATAATCAAGCTATTCTGCAGGCCACTGGGGAATTTGTTTTATTACTCAATCCAGATACCATCGTAGAAGAAGATACTTTTCATAAGGTGATTGATTTTATGGACCTTCACCCTGAAGCTGGGGCTTTGGGGGTAAAGATGCTGGATGGTAAAGGAAAATTTCTACCTGAATCGAAACGAGGCCTACCCACTCCCTGGGTCGCTTTTTATAAAGTATTCGGCTTATCTGCTTTGTTTCCTCAAAGTAAAAAATTTGGAAAATATCATTTAAGCTATCTTAGTCCAGATCAAAATCACGAAATAGAAGTATTAAGTGGAGCCTTCATGCTCTTGCGCAAATCTGTCCTCGATAAAATTGGTTTACTCGACGAAGACTATTTTATGTACGGGGAGGATATTGATTTATCTTATCGAGTAATTAAAGCAGGGTATAAAAATTTTTATTATTCGGGCACTTCCATCATTCACTATAAAGGCGAGAGTACGAAGAAAGGCAGTCTGAATTATGTCAAGGTGTTTTATCAGGCAATGCTCATTTTTGCCCGCAAGCATTTTTCTTCCCGAAATCAGAATCTGTTTATTCTATTGATTCAGATCGCCATTTATTTGCGTGCAGGATTGGCTGTTTTTAATAGGATTTTTCAAAAAACAGCTTTCCCAATCGTGGAAGGATTTATGATTTATGGTGTTATCCAAGCTATTAAATGGTATTGGGAGACTCAACATAAATATGTAGAAGGAGGAGGGTATCCTCTCTCTTTTGACCTAATTGCAGCACCTATTTATGTGGTAGTATTGGTGCTGTTTTTAAGTATCGCAGGCGCTTACCATAAACCCTATAAATCCCGAAAAATTATTAGTGCGGCTTTCTTTGGATTTATCGCAATTGCGACTGTAAGTTATTTGTTTCCGGAAATCAATTATTCCCGTGCTATCGTAGGGCTCACCTCAATGTTTACTGTTTTCCTATGTATTTTTAATCGTTTCCTTCTCTCTCTGCTCCTAAAAGGCAAGATAGATTTGCGCGAGCAAAAAAGGCGTAGGGCATTAATTGTTGGGGACACTGACGAGGCTTTACGCGTGAGCAGAATGATACGCCGAGATTTGGAATACGATGTCGAGATATTAGGTATGTTAGTGCCGGATGCCCCTACAGGTGAAAAAATTCCAGAAATATTAGGGCATCCAGATCAGTTAGAAGAAGCTTTAGAAGTGTATCGAGCAGAAGAAATTATTTTCTGCAACAAATCCATAAGCACGCGAAGAATTATTGAGGAAATGGCTCGGCTTATGCGAAATGACTTGACCTTTCGCATCGTTCCTCCGGACGCAGATTACCTGATAGGTCCTAACCAAATTCATAGTGCGGGAGATTCTCAATTTAGTTTGAATTTATTACTACCCGAAAATCGCCTGCGGAAAAGAATCTTCGACACACTCTTTAGTGGACTTCTATTGCTGGCTTTTCCCTTTTCGTTTTGGATTTATAGAAAACCTGGCAAAGCAGGAATTAACCTATGGAAATCCTTTACCGGAGAATATCATCTGGTGGGGTATGTTGAAGAAAACAATCCTGCCTTACCTCGCATGAAACATGGTCTGCTCAACATGCAGCATATTTTGTCTCGCAGAAAAGAACCCGTAAGAACAGATCCCAGTCAATTAGATTCCTACTATGCCCGCACTTATTCTCCTGGCTTGGATTTGGAGATTTTAGCCAGAGGATTTCGGTCGTTGGGGAGCGATGGGGTAAGGAATTGACAAGAGCCATCCTGTTTCTCTCGAAATTCAATAAAAACAAAATCACCAACTTTTGCTATTGTTCATTTTCAAAGGCATTCCTGATTTTCAGGATGCAAGGAAATACTTTAAAAGGGGCAAACAGGCTTCAATTGTGATCCTAGGTTAGGTGTCAACTTAGCTTGGTGTTAACCCGTTTAGAGGGCAAAATTGTATTTCAACAAATACATTCTAATAATACGCTGACTAAGCAATAATGAAAATGGACGCCTTCAGAAAACTCTTGAATAATTAATCTACTTCTGACAATAACTCCCTGGTGAAGGGGTATTGTTGAAGCTTAAAATATACTTTCCGCAAGGGGAAAAATCTACATAAGTACCGGTTTCGCAGTAAGACCCAAAAACACCTACGCCATTCTGAATATTCGTGTACTCCAAGGTGCTGGTAGCCAAAGAACTGGAGTTGGCATTATTCGCCAAAAGATACAAGTATAAAAATGAATCTACCGCAGTGATGCTGATTCTATTTGATTTATTCAAGCGATAGGCTTCTGCCAATGGTACATTGATAGGGGTATCGATTACGGTGTAGAAATTAGGCGATGCTGGTTCTGTTTGAGTGGACTGAATAAAATCCAGCACCTCTCTTTTCAAGAGTCCATAACAGGTATTCTTCGGGTCTGTACAATTCACATTCGCACTAAAGGATTTAGGGCCAAAGGTGACATTTCGTTCTAGTCCGTTGGCGAAATATTTACACTGAATTCTGAGTTCATAACCAGCGGCGTACTTGGTTTTTTCGGTAATTATTTTGGTCGCATTTTCGAAATTCACCTGTTTATTGGCAATATTTAGACCTCCTCCAGAATAATCCGGGGAATAAGGAGAAATAAAAACCGGACGATCTGGAATGGTTGTACTAGCTTTAATATTGGCGGCAGAATTAGCCAGGAATTTAACCTCCAAATTATACTGAGTACCAGCTTGAATGTTCAGGTCCGAACGGGTGAGGTAATGAAGGTGTTGGCCGGCGGTAAAGATTCCTGTGCTTCGAGTGATAAAAGTATCTCTTAGTTTCACTCCCTGCAGATATACTTCTGCCTGAGAGCTGTTCAAAGTAAGGTCATTATTACCTGCATACTTCACAGCATCCTCCTCTGGTAAAAACACTTTGGCCACCCGTATAAATTGAATTTCAGCATCCGGATTGAGCACCCCATATACGACCAGCATATCCCGAGCTGGAGCATTCAGGTTTACTTCATTTTTACAGGAAAGGGAAGCAAAAAGTACAAGGGCAGTGACAAGATATAAGGGCAGGCGCATAGTCAAAATTACACATTGAATCGGGAACTTGATTCACTCTGGATAAAATTCCTAACTTTTCCAGCATTAAACTTTCATTTTCTTCCATCGACCTAAGCGAAATAGGTAAATACTAACTAGGGCATGCAAGCTGTGAGCAATTGCAATGGCCCAGAATACTCCAGAAGCAGCCCAACCTAGGTATACTGCGAGAAACCAGGCAAAAGGAATTTCAAACACCCAGAAAAGGGAGATGTTAATGAGGGTAGGTGTCAAAGTGTCGCCCGCCCCATTAAAAGATTGGCTAACGACCATACCATAGGCAAAGAACACATAACCTAGGCAAATGACGAGTAGGGCTTCGCTTCCAATTTCTCGAACAGCAAGGTCAGGATGAAAGAGTGCAATTAAAAAATCACTAAAAAACACGAAAAATAGAGACACTAAACCTAGAAAAATAGAATTGTACAAAGCTGCTTTCCAGACAGATTTTTCTGCCCGATCCGGTTTTCCGGCTCCAAGATTTTGGCCTACCAAAGTGCTGGCGGCATTGGCTAATCCCCAAGCAGGCAGGAGCGTAAAAATAATTATTCGAATGGCAATAGTATAAGCAGCTAGGGCAATGCTGCCTGATTCGGAAATGAGTCGCATCAAAAATATCCAGGTCGCCGATTCAATGAGAAACTGACCCATTCCGCCGGCTGATAGTTTAACGAGTCGGGCAATAGTATTTAATCGAAAGACAAAATTCCGCTTTTGTAATCGAATGATTCCATTCCCATTAAACAAGTGCCACAATTGATATACCACACCGAGACATCTGCCAATAGTTGTTGCCCAAGCGGCGCCTTCTATCCCTAAAGCAGGAATAAAGCCCAAGCCAAAAATCAAAATAGGATCTAAAACCAAATTAATTCCATTGGCTATCCATAAGGCTTTCATGGCTATAGCGGCATTACCCGCTCCTCGAAAGATTCCATTTATCAGGAAGAGCAGCATGATACCGACATTTCCGGCAAAAATTATCCGAGTGTACCCTGCTCCGGATTCTACTACTTTAGGGTCAGCTCCCATCATAAGCAGCGCATCTTCTGCGAATATAATTCCAGCAATACCCGTCAGGACCGAAATAATAAAAGCCAGCAATATCGCTTGAAATGCTGCATCCGCTGCAGCTCTTGGCTTTTGCTCTCCAATCCTACGAGACACAACGGCTGTTGCCGCCATACTTAGGCCTATAGAAACGGAATAAATAATTGTTATAACAGATTCGGTTAATCCAACTGCCGCTACAGCATCTACCCCAATTTTTCCAACGAAGAAAATATCCACCACGGCAAAAAGGGATTCCATTACCATTTCCAGCATCATCGGAATTGCCAGATAAAACAGGGCTTTACGAATACTGCCAGAGGTAAAATGATCCTCCTTCCCCTGAATAGCTCTCAGAAAATGATACCTAAAGGAAGATATTTGTTCGGTTATAGTCATGCTTACGAGCTGCAAATTTAAGTTAACTCTCAAGTATTATTCAAAACTAATTGGATGAACGGTTAACGGTTGGGATTAATTTATTGCAGCATTTTTCCTTTATAAACCCTTGTTGTTTTATATTCCACATTTTAATTCGATTCGCTTATTCTGCAATTGTATATTTGTAACATGAATATATTGATAATTGGCACTGGAGGACGCGAGCATGCTTTGGCTTGGAAAATAGCCTCATCCGCATTGTGTACCAAACTCTTTATGGCGAGAGGAAATGGCGGCACTTTACCTTGGAATGTGCCCATTAATCCAGATAAACCCGAAGAAGTAGTTGCATTTTGTCAGCAGGAGTCTATTGATTTAGTATTGATTGGTCCGGAGCAGCCTTTGAGTGAAGGATTGGCAGATGAGGTGCGTGCTGCAGGATTTTTGGTTTGTGGTCCGGGAAAAGCCGGTGCGCAGCTTGAGGGCAGTAAAGTATATTCAAAAGCCTTTATGGAAAAATATCATATTCCAACTGCAAGTGCCCGAACATTTGCAAGAGATGAATATGATGAAGCCCTACATTTTCTATTACATCAGCCCTTGCCCGTTGTGATTAAGGTGGATGGATTGGCAGGCGGGAAAGGCGTAACTGTAGCCCAGTCACACCAAGAAGCTATGGATGCTCTCGAAGAAATTTTTCACCAAGATCGCTTTGGGATTTCCGGAGATTCTATCCTGATTGAATCTTATCTGACAGGAAAAGAAGTCTCAGTTTTTATTCTCACAGATGGTAAGCGTTGGATTCAATTGCCCGAAGCGATGGATTATAAAAGAGCGAAAGAAAACAATGAAGGCCCTAATACAGGTGGAATGGGAGCAATTTCGCCCGTTCCATTTTATACGGCACAATTACAGGATTATGTAAATAAATTTATAATCGAACCAACACTTAAAGGACTGAAGGCAGAAGGAATTGATTACCGCGGATTTATTTTCTTTGGATTAATGGTAGATGAGGAAGAGGCACGCGTAATTGAGTATAATGTACGGATGGGCGATCCGGAAACAGAAGCTGTACTTCCCAGAATACAATCTGATTTAGTGCCCTATTTATTTGGAGCGGCCAGTGGTGCATTGCCTGAGAGCCCCTTGAAAATATCCGAGCAATCTGCAGTTACCACTGTTTGTGTAAGCGATGGTTATCCGGGAGAATACCTGAGCGGAAAAGAAATTAGCCTACCTCAAGATAGAAATCCCCATGTTTTTTATTTTCATGCGGGAACTCAGGCTAAAGAAGGAAAATTGCTCAATTCCGGGGGGAGGGTAATTGCCGTAACTGCTTTGGCAGAAAACTTAACCTTGGCAGCAAATCTTTCCCAATCTGGAGCGGTCTCCGTTGAATTCGCCGGTAAATATTTTCGAAAAGATATTGGGACAATATATTAATTCCCTACCCACACATCCTCGTTTATCTGAGCGGAATTATACCAGTATTCAGCCTGCCCTTAGGGTTGTTCCATTTTCTCTGAATCTCAGGATGCCTTTTTTTCTGCTTTTTATTTTTACTGTTAATTCTATTGTTCCTTTAAGTAAATCCCTGCATGCCCAATCTTTCAGGCCATCCTTAACCGTCTTTGGATCACGCTATGCCGGGAAAATATATACAGGTTCCCGCATGCATCATCCCGGAGCAGAAATTACTTTGTATGCTGGAAAAAAAAGAGTGGAAACATTAATTCGTTTTAGTTTGGGAAGCGTTTCAGGGGAAGATTCTTGGCGGCAATTTCAAGCACCTGAAAAAAACTTGTTTATCACGGATTTTCGCACTTTAGGGATAGGGCTGAATTATCTATTCCTGAAAGAAAATAAAATTATTCCTCAGGTCCGGCTTTCAGCACAGGTACTGAATTTTCAGCCTCGGGATATTAACCAAAACGCACTTCCGGTTCAAAGTAATATTAGTTCTGGTATTCAATATGGATTTGGATTGAGATACAAACTCAATCCTGCCCTCTCCCTGCAATTGAATTGGGAATATTGTTGGATATTTAATTCGGAATTTACCGGATTAATTATAGGTCAAAATTCCGGGTATAATTTATTTGGATTAGGTATAATTATGGGTAAAAAATCAGACTGAGCGATTTTTCCATTGTTGAGCTATCGCGTCTAATTCTTCAAAAAAAGCCTCACCATATTTTCGAATCAAAGCTTCTTTGAGAAATTGATAAACAGGCACTCCCAACTTTTTACCATTCTTGCAGGCTGGGCTACAAACGCTCCATCGATGATAATTCAATGCCTCTGTTCCATCTTTTAACACACTAATTCGAATCGGGTATAAATGACAGGATACGGGTTTTCTAAAACGAGTCTTTCCCTCCTTCCATGCCTTTTCTATCCCACAAAGGGCAATACCCCCTTCAAAAATAGCATAAATACAAGCGCCTCTCGGTTTTACTAAGGGTGTAGAATAATACTTCTCCGCCAGCGTATTTTCTTCCACCCACAATCCTTGTCGCTCCATCTCCCCCTTCCCTTCAGCACTTAGGTAGGGAGAAAATTTCTTTTGCTCCTGTTGCAATATTTTCAACTCTTCCTCTTCTAATGGAGCTCCTCCCTCGCCCTCCACACAGCAGGCTCCTTTGCAGGCGGTAAGATTGCATACAAACTCCTCCTCCAACAAATCCTCACTTACCAACTTATCCTGAACTAATATCATACTATGCGTTTTACAAATGTATCTGAAAATATCCTTCCCTGCTTCAAACAATCAATTTGAATCAAACCTGGTGACTTGCCCACTTCCAATGTTCCGAGGTCATGCCAACCCATACAAACAGCTCCATTTCGGGTTGCCCAAAAAAGCAATTCCTCAGTGGAAACGCTTGGGAAATGTTCTGAAAGAATTTTTAAATCATTCAGTAAATCTAAGGATTCATTACCTGCCAAACTATCTGTGCCCAACGCAATTCGATCTGAATAGGGCAATAAATCTAAAACAGGAGGAATTGAATGGTGAATATATTCGTTGGCAGAGGGACACAAACAAAAATAGGATTGTGGAATATGATTCAATGTTTTCTGAATACTTTCTGAGTTTAATAAAACACCATGTACCCAAATCATCTGAATATCTCGAGGTAATAAGGGCAATAAAAAATCAAGGACTGTGGTATTCCCAAACCAATCAGGCAGGGGCTGGAATCCCCATTCCTGAAATAAGGCTGCTAAGGGTCCAGAACGGGACTGAAACAACTCCAGTTCTTCATTAGATTCAAGTAGGTGGAAGCTGTAAGGGTGCGCGTGATGCAGTGCATAATCGCCAATTGATTGAATAAGCTGAGGGGAGCTGCTGTAGGGGGCATGCCAGGTAAGGGAACAACTTGCTTCCGGAAACTGCTTCGTTTTTTCCAAGCCTATATGTTGTATCTCCTGTGATTTTTCTGGATTCAATCCAAACACTTCTAAGAAGGTATGAAACCGGGGAATGTCTTTCCTTGCATCGGCCTTCAAAGGGGCAGTAAGCAGCGAGTTAGAAATATCTGCAACGGCTTGGATTCCGGATTGAAACATATCTTGAGCCGCAATCAAATAAAGGTCTTCGTTATTTATGCTGTCCCTTACCCCCTGTAAAGCACGAATAAAACCAGCCATTCCAGTGTGTTTGGGGATTCGCCCTTTTAATCCTGATAATTCCAGGTGGCAATGAGCATTGATAAATCCAGGAGAAATAATTCCAGAAAAAAACTCAGCTTCGGTGGTAGATTCCTGAATACTCAGAATTTCTCCCGTTTGATCCTCCACATAGATGCTCATTCCTTCTGTCAGGCCCTGCGGCAGCAAGAGTGCGCTACCCGTTACTTCTCTTATAGCCATTGGGTGGAAGTATTCAATTTGTAAAAATATTTAGTAACTACTTTGCAGAACTACTTCCTGAAGGTATATAATACCTACTCCTTCCATTCTGAATCTGACCCAACCTAAACGATATTGATCACCTTCCTTGAGCCTGATACCATAGAAAATATCCTGACTAATAGGGGGTCGGTTACAGGTGCCATCTGCATCAAATAGTTGAATTTTTAGGGTATCCGGATTAGAAAAATCAACTGTAGGTTTAGAATAAGAAGTGCTACCAAGTGTATATTCTATGCTTTGCCAATAGTTATTATTATTGAGAGTGAATCCGGGGGTCAGATTTGATGGAACCAACACGAAACCTGAGGAAGAGAGTGTGTCATAAGCGTTCTTTTTGCGACAACCAGAGTAAGAGCGCGTATAACAAAAAACAGTATCGCCAAAGGTAGTATCTCTTTTTAGGGAACGAAACAATGAATCGGGTCTTTCCTGAACATACAAATTCAAATCTGAGTGAAGAGTCGCTAAATAGGAGCCGGGTAATGGCCCAGCTCCTGGGCTCCCGGCATCATAACAGACAAACGCAAGATCCTGCACTCCATCTTTATTGACATCTATTTCATATCGATTCTCGTTGGGATATCCTGGATACTGAGTGAAATCAATCTTTTGAAGCAACATCTGGGAATAATCTCCTACTGAGATTGTAGCCGAATAATTGGCTTTTTTTTCCTTTTTACACCCCAGCTGAGTTCCTAAAAGTAATATTAGCAATCCTATATAAGGAAGAGAGGTACTTTTTGGCTGCATGAATCAGATCCCTGAGTTAATACACTGATAATTCTTAATTGCTAAAATTACTAAGTTAATCTTAAACAAGGGGCATTGGGGGCAAAACTACTTCTTCAATTGGGTTAGCATCTAACCGGGTGTCAGCATCTAACCAAATTGGCAGATAAGGATTAACTTTACATCGTGGCTAAAATTATCCTAATTCCCACGCCTGTCGGCAACTTGGAAGACATGACTTATCGGGCCGTGCGTTTATTACAAGAGGTAAATTTGATTGCAGCAGAAGATACCCGAACGAGTTCGGTATTACTCAAGCATTATCAAATCACTACCCACATGGTATCCCTACATGCTCATAATGAACATGCTCGGGTACAAGACTTATTGTCAAAAGTAGAGTCAGAGGATTTATCTCTTGGGGTTATCTCAGACGCTGGCACCCCGGGCATTTCCGATCCAGGATTTCTTATTGTTCGGGAAGCCTTAGCTCGGGGAATAGAAGTAGAGACCCTGCCTGGTGCTACCGCATTTGTGCCTGCATTAATCAGCTCGGGCATTCCTTGTGACCGCTTTATATTTGAAGGGTTTTTACCGGTGAAAAAAGGCCGGCAAACCAGATTGATGGAATTAAAAACCGAGAAAAGAACTTTAGTTCTCTATGAATCTCCCCATCGACTCAATCGTACTCTAGAAGATTTGGCATCCTATCTGGGTAGCGAACGAAACATCTGTGTTTCCAGAGAAATCTCTAAAAAATTCGAAACACATCACCGCAGTACTATAGCAGAAGCTGTTGTGTACTTCCAACAACATCCAGCAAAAGGAGAGCTTGTTTTAATCGTACAAGGAGATGAAAAATAATTGGTTACGAGTGCTTCTAAGTGGATTGCTGTTAGCAGCAGCATTTCCTCCCTCCCCTTTCCCTTGGATTAGCTGGTTGGCTTGGGTTCCTTTATTACAAGTACTCTTCACGCTGCCCCAACATTCGCGCGAGGACTCAATTAGCTATTGGATACGCATTCCATTTGTCTTTATTTGGCGCACACTAAGCTTTCAGTTTTTGTATCGCAAATCTTTTCGCTTGCTTCCAGAGAGAAGAGAAATTTCCAGAACTAAACAGGCTTTTCGATACCTATTTGTTTGCTTCTTTATTTGGAATGTTTTGACCTGTTATTGGTTAATGTTGACAGCCTTAAGCGTACCAACAGATGAGGCGATGGCTAGTTTTTTTGCGGGATTCATCGCCTCTATTATCAATCCCTTCATGATGAGTATTCCCCTATTAATTTGGGTGAAATTTCAGGGGCACTTTAAGAAATATCTTGCGGCAGTTTATTTCATTTTTGCGTGGATTAGTTTTGAATTTGTGCATTTTCATTGGGATCTTTCCTGGTCATGGCTTACGCTGGGAAATGCTTTTACTTCTGCGCCAAATTTTATTCAGTTTGCAGAATTTACCGGAGTGTTGGGGATTAGTGCTTGGATCCTAATAATTAATATAATTATTTATTATGCCTGGACTAAGCGACAGAGGCTTTCAAGTTCGTTTGGCTTAATAGCCACTGCCCTTTTCATTGGATTTCTTCCTTTAGCCTTGAATTTTTGGATAGTAAGTCCAGAAAGAAGCATTTTCCAAGCATCCGGCTCGCTGAATGCCAGAATTGTGCAACCGAATATTGACCCCTATGAAAAGTTTGATACGGATGGGTTGGATAAACAACTCAATACCTTTTTCCGATTAACCAATTCCCCGGGTGCTGATACAATAGACTTAGTTGTATTTCCAGAAACAGCCATTCCAGAGCCCATTTGGACCAGTGAGTTGAGTATGGCCGAAGCGTTAAAAGGCTTTTGGACACTCATTGCAAAATATCCTCGAATGGGAATTTTAACAGGTATGACCGAATTGAGGTACTTTGAAAAAGAGCCCCTCCCCGAAACGGCTAGGCCAAAGGATAATGGGTATTATGATTACTGTAATTCTGCTGTTATTTTAGGATCTGCTCGAATGAAAACCTACCAGAAGGCCAAATTAGTCCCCATGGTAGAAAGAGTTCCTTTCTTAGATTATCTTAGTTTTTTAAAAGATTATAATATTGATATCGGAGGAGGCTTAGGAAGTTATGGAAAATCCGATTCTGCCTTCACGCTTTTTACGCGTCAGGATGTACCGGTTGGGGTGATGATTTGCTATGAGTCTGCTTTTCCGGATCATGCTGCCGACTATACTCGTGGCGGAGCACAAGTCTTATCCGTAATTACCAATGACGGATGGTGGAAACAAAGTTCTGGTTACATCCAACATGCTGGTTTATCTGTTCTACGGGCTATTGAAAATCGTAGAGAAATTATTCGAAGTGCCAATACAGGTACATCCTTGTTCATTGATGTGTATGGAAATCGGTACCAAGACACACCCTGGTGGCAGGAAACTACAATAGACAGAAAAGTAAATCTCTATACTGAAAAATCGTTTTTTGTAAAACACGGTGCATTTATTGGCAGAATCGCCTTATTTCTTTTCTTGATTTTAACTGCCTACTCGACCTATTTAGGGTATTCTCGTAAGGCAATTGATGCTCGCTTTAACCCCAAAGAGAAATAATATAACGGCTTTCTTAGCAAGTAATTGACTTTGTGTCGCACCTAAAGTATTCGAATAAACCCCAACAGGGTTAACAATAACAATAAAGATTAGTCCTATTATTTGAATCCTTAAGAGGCTATAATTTATAACTGTTCACAAAAATGAGTAACCCCAATAAACTTCAGTTTGGGTTGCATAGAGTCATTTCTGTTGTTGCTTAAAAAGTAAAAGGATTTACTTTTCTCTTAGTTAAGCATCTATTATTTCTCCTTCGTTATTGGGAGAGGCGGCAATTGAAATCAGAAGAATTTGACTTTTAAATTTTTCCCATTTCAAGAAAAAGGTACTCCATCACAAACCATGAGCAAACCACTTCTTCCAAAGGGGACCTGCTTCAGGGTTGAGATTGCGTATACGGATAGCCATATTTTGGGGTGCTTTAAAGCGACCTCCTAAGAAGGGATAAGTGTACAGGTAAAGGCCCATGTTCCGAGGCTGTGGAATTCTTTCCTCTATTCCATTTATCCGAATAATATAAGATCGACAGGATTTATCCCAAAACAATTCTGCCTGATTCACTTCACCAGGCATAGCTTCTGTCATTTTACCGGCAATTCGTTTTCCGCCTACATAACAGTAATATCCTAAAGCGATATGTCCATTTTCTGCTTGCCAGCCCACACGGCAGCTGTTCCAATGGGTATGACCGGTGGTAAATCCACCTATTTTGCTCCAAGCTTTTCCGATAAGATTTTCATCATAGACGCAAGAGGAGTCTAATACAAACTCAAATTTTCGATAAGGGGTGCGAGACAGACCCCATCTCCAGCCGGAACAAAAATGTCGGTTCTCCCGAATTTCATAGACAGTAAACCCATCCCGATAGGTATTACAGCTATAAAGCAGGAGGGTAATCAGGAATAGAAAACCAAATTTAAATTGCATCAAAAGAAACGGTTTATCGAGTTACCTGGAGGTAATCTTGAACCTGATCTAAATCAATTCCTTTAGTGGGGCTTGAGGGGCAGAAGATGTCTGCCTTAAATTCAATATAAACAATCTGACCGTTATACCGAATCGTTTCAGGCTTGAACTTCATTCCGGTAAGAATGCCAGGAATGATGGCTTCAACCTTATCGTTGTTTGTTTTAAAAATACGATGAGAAGTTACGCTCCCGCTTCTGTCAACCGTAACCTCAGCAACTGCCTGAGCGAGCCCACAGATTCCGCCTTCTTTTAATTTTGATTTTATGTAAAGCGAAGCTCCAGACTGTTCAATGAATTGAGGGGTAGTGAATTCTGGTACTCTTGCATTCGCGTGGGTTGATCTATGCGCAGCATCTGGATTTTTATCGCCAGTGCTCTCATAACCGGGATATTTACCAAATTTATTCGGGCTGGTTTTGGGGGTAGTGGTGCTGGTAGATTTTGTCTCAGGCATTGATTCTTCTGTTTCTTCTGACTCTTCGCCTTTTGCCGTACCACTGGCTGTACCTGAACTTTTCTTTAATTCTGCCTCCAGCTCTGATTTTATCTGCTCTCTGAGCTCAGCCTCCAAGCGGGCACGCATTTCTTGCTCATTTACACTTTTCTTATTTTTTAATTCAGCTTCTTTTTTGGATTTTAACTCTGCTTGTTTTTTCGCTTTGATTTCTGCCTGCTTCTTTGATTCTGCCTCCTGTTCTGCCAATAACCTTGCCTCTTCTTCCTTTAAAGCCTTAGATTCCGCTGCTTCGCGGGCAAGTCTTTCCTCTTCAGATTCCAAGGCAAACTTGTTCAAAAACTCGGGATCATCCTCGTTTTCTTTGGGCTTAGCTTCAGGTGCTGTTTCCTTAGGCTTATCGTTGGATGCAATCGGCTCAACAGGTTTGGGCGTTTCTTCCTCCTGCTTGTTTTGCTCTGCCATCATTTGTTCCGTTTTCTGTTGCGCCTCTTCCTGAGCTCTTCTTTCTGCTTCTTCCCTTGCCCTTTGATTCGCTTCCTCTCTTTCTTTTTTCTCCCGCTCCCGTTGCGCATACTCATTTGCCATTGAATTGTCTCCCTGACTATTGGGGCGAGTAGTACTTGCTTGAACTTTATTGTTCACGGGGTTATTGGTCACAGGTATAGGCTTATAACTATTTTCGCCCTCTTCCCCACTGCAAGGTTTTAATGGCTTTACAGGAAAAAATATCTGACGAACAGATTGATTATCACTCTGCTTCCAACGAACATTCCGAACGATATCCACTACAGACATTTTATAACACTCCGATTTACCGGTACGGGCAATAGCATCTAAGACATATCCATTGGGATCAATTTTTACTTCCAAGTAGATATCGTCCTTATCGCAACAAGATGTTTGCTTTGCTAAAACAGAATAGATGTACCCTTGAACCGTAGTATTTCCATTGCTGAAAATATAGGTTTGAGGGTCCGCTACTTCTTTCGTAACATCAACCTCTTCCTGTGCAAATAAAGCTGAGAAACCAGCGAGCAGGAATAAACAATAAATGGAAAGCCTTGTTAACATGAGTATCAGGCAAAAGTGTTTTCAGAATCGAACCATAAAAATACAAAAAAAATAAGTTTTTCCCGGGGAAATCGTGGGTTAATGGACAAATAAATGTTTTTATGAAAAGATTTCCGAAGGTTTTTACCCCAAGTCTAAGCCGGATGTAAGGAGAATCCGGAATACCGCTTTTCAACTTCCTGCAAGGTTTCCATCAATTCTTCCAGTTGCTCACTACCTACAAGCTTCATTCTGAGCTCTTTAAAATCAGGGAGGTTACGAAAATAATTCGTGTAATGCCGGCGCATTTCGAAAATGCCCAATTTTTCTCCCTTCCAGGCAACTGAATGAGTCAAATGCTGCCGACTCACTCTTACTCTTTCTTCTATGCTAGGAGGGGCGAGGTGTTCCCCCGTTTTAAAAAAATGTTTTATTTGATTGAATATCCAAGGATTGCCAATAGCTGCGCGCCCAATCATAATACCATCAACCCCATACTTATTCCGATATTCCAAAGCCTTTTCCGGTGAATCTATATCCCCATTTCCAAAAAGAGGAATAATAAATTCAGGCTGGTTTTTTACTTTTTGAATCCAAGACCAATCCGCTACCCCCTTATACATCTGAACTCGGGTGCGGGCATGAATGGTCAGCGCCTGAATACCAATATCCTGAAGCCTCAATGCTACTTCCGGAATATTTATAGACGCTTCATCCCAACCGAGTCGTGTTTTCACTGTTACCGGAATCTGGACCGCATCCACAATGGCTTTGGTCATGGCAACCATCTTCGGGATATCCTTCAAAATACCCGCTCCTGCTCCTTTGCAGGCCACTGCCTTTACAGGACAACCGTAATTTATATCCAAAAACTCTGGGTTAGCCCGCTCAACATAACGAGCAGCCTCTTCCATGGATTCTATATTGTTTCCAAATATTTGAATACCAACAGGTCTTTCTTGAGGATAAATATCCAACTTCTGCACGCTCTTCACCGCATCCCGAATTAAACCTTCCGAAGAAATAAACTCAGTGTACAGAACATCAGCCCCTAACTCCTTGCAAATTAAGCGAAATGGAGGGTCACTCACATCCTCCATGGGAGCCAGCATGAGCGGAAAATCCCCTACTTCTACATTTCCAATTTTGACCATTATTCTTTTTAGGGAAACTACATCTTTGAAAGGATCTCTCCCTTTCGGGTATTCCTTCAAAAACTCAGCGTAAATTTACACAAAATGAAGGACTACCCAGATATCTCGAATCAAAGTTCTTTCCCCTTTCTAAATAGGTTAGGATTACTGTTTTTTGTTTTCCTGATTGGGATGTTCTTGGCCCAAGGTGTTTTGCAAATTATTTTACAACAAGAAGGGAAAGACCTGCAAGAACTACTCCTCTCTGTAAAAGGAGGTGACCCAACTGAAGCAGCTTGGATTATTCTCATGCAGGCAGGGAATCAAGTTTTTGGGTTTGGATTAGCCGCTATTCTTTGTGGCCTATTCTCTCAAGAACTGTCCCAAGTAGTACCCCATCGGAAGATTCAACCTGTCTCCATTCTGCTCATCACCCTTCTAATACTTTTATCTATCCCATTAATACCAATGATTAGTTGGGATGCTGCCAGTTTTAAATTGCCAGAATATCTTCAATCTCTTGAAAAAATGCTGGAAGAGCCGGAAGCGGAGGCGGAACGATTACTCCTGACCCTCACGCAGAAAGAATCAGGCATCCCCAAATTTGTTCAGTTCTTGGTTTTTGCTGGCCTACCTGCAGTTTGTGAGGAGCTGTTTTTTCGCGGAGCCATGCAATATTATTTCACTAAAAAATGGGGCCCGATTCAAGCCATTTGGATTACCGGTTTGATTTTTAGCCTGATTCATTTTCAGATTTATGGTTTCTTTGCCCGCTTCTTTTTGGGAGTGCTATTTGGATATTTGGTTTATTGGAGTGGTAATCTGTTAGCTGCCATTTGGGGACATTTTGTTTTTAATGCCAGTAGCCTGGTTTTGATGGATTTTACTGCCTCAACAGCCGTCGATTCTGGAGAATTCTTTCCTTGGTTTATCGTTTTGCCCACAATTGTTGCATTTGTTTTTATCTTTATTCTCCTAAGAAAGCATTTTTATTTCCACCTATCTTATGAATCTAAAAACTGAAAAAAATCTGCTATTCAGAATTCTGACTGCAAGTGTCGCTGTACCGCTGGTTTTGGGCATGGTCTATTTTTCCTGGAACTCTTTTTGGCTCTTTTGTACTCTTCTTACTCTGGCAGGAATTTATGAATTTCTAAAACTGAGCGGATTGGATAAGTCTAAAACCCTTCTGATTCCCGCACTCTTGCCCGCCCTAATTGTTTGGATTTCCTTTTTGTTTCATCCCCATCCGCAAGAAATGAGCACTTGGGTTTTATGTGGAATACTCGGTGGTTTGGTGCTCAGTATGATGCTGATTCTTTTTGATTCCTCTATTGACCAGCCTTTTCAAACCTTAGCTTTACTTAATTTTTCCGGTGTCTATGTCTTTCTTCCTTTTGCTTTGTTTTATAGACTCTCTTATGATTTTACCGGGAATTATAATTTCTATATTCCACTCGGAATTTTGCTGCTGGTTTGGTGCAGCGATACTTTAGCTTATGTGGCAGGCCGCTTGATGGGAAAAAGAAAATTGATGCCCTCTGTGAGTCCATCTAAAACCATTGAAGGTGCAGTTGGAGGATTTATTTGTACGCTTGTTTTGGCCTTGGTTTTACAAGAGTTTTGGCCTATTAGCTTAATCGACTGGAGGGCAATTGGATTGATTATAGCTATTACCTGTCCTTTAGGCGATTTGGTAGAATCCCGACTCAAAAGAGCTTTGGAAGTAAAAGATTCTGGAGGATTACTTCCTGGACATGGGGGCTTATTAGATCGCTTTGATGGATTTCTACTTTCTCTGCCAGTCGTTTATCTCTATCTCTATATAACCGGCAGCTTGCAAAGTTTTATTCATTTTTAAGACTTAGTCTGTGTTTTACAAATACAAGCTTTGCTCCCCTTTTTCAATCCCAATCTCTTTTCCAAAATCAAATGCAAGTATTGAAGCTCCTGCTCCGAAACCCTAGCTTCGATATTCAGATGTATCACCGCATTACGATATAGGTACACATGAGATCCCGGCGTTACTATTTGTAATTCCTGCCAGTGCTCATCTTGACAAAATGACTGAAAGAGTTTTAATGCCTCTCGACGATTGTACATCACTAATGTATGTAAAGAAAATCCCTGATCTTGAAATTGTGCAGTATCACGAGGAAAGAAAAAAGAGCGATGAACACCTCTCCACCATCTTAACCCGGGCACAGGAACTGATTTCCCTTTGACTGACTGGTATTCTAACTCAACCGCCTCCAGTTCCGGTCGAGTCTGCATTAATCCCAAACGAAAATCCTGTCCTACCGATAGAATATCTGTGAGATATAACTCTGGTTCTTCTTTCAAAGAACAGGAGGAAATGCTGAATAACAAGGTAAGAATTAGACTAATCTTACCCATTGAGGGGTTGAAAGAATAAAAGCCTTTCTTTCCTATACCCCATTTTGAACTTCTTTCTTCCCTTTTCACAGGGCGAAAATCAGAAAATAATTAAGACTTACAGGTGTTTTGTTTGAATATTTCTAAGAAAAACAATTTATTTAATTGATAATCAATTTATTATATAAAAAACAAGAAAAATCTTCTTATCTGTATTTATTCTAAATTAAATTTGTGTCGTGGAAGATATCTATTCAATAGAAACACCGAACAGCACTCTACCCAATTGCCGTTGCATCAGCAAGGTACAATGCTATTTTTCTTCCACAGAACCCAATTCTCGCCTCAAGAAATGCTGTAAAAAATACAAGAAAGGGAAAGCCTGTAAGTCTTGCCCCAATCGTTAAGATCTTTGGCATAGTTCAATCAATTCCCATTTTTCTACAATAACTCTACAATCTGCTTCACGCCGTTCAAAGGATTATATAGTTCATGGAATAAAGCCAGACCTTCAATAAACTGAGGGTCTAAATATCCCTGGCTCGCCTGTTGCACTAAGTGGTATAATTCTTCTTCCGAAGTGTAGGAAATAAGTTTGGATTCAAGCCCAGAACCCATGGCGGTTTGAGGGGAACAAATTACCCGTTTTCCTGCAGCCAGACTTTCCAATAATTTAATCTTCACGCCTGAGAGTTGAGTTCCTGGTAATAACACCAAATCAACCGTATCCAGAATGCTGTCCATCCAGGAAGGATCAGAATGAAACTCAATGCCTGTATCATCCAAACCGGCTGAATCCAGACCCTTTCCTGCTAACACTAATCCACAACCTGGAAGGGAATAATTTTTTATAAAACGGATTAAAGCCTGGGCTGCCAGCCTGTTCTCCTGTATTTCAAAATTTCCATGAAACAGAATCTTAAAATCCTGAGCATCTGGTTTGGGGAGCTGACGAATTTTCTGCTGCCGATACTGTACAAACGCCGGCAGCAATTCTGTTTGAGGATTCAACTTCTCTATCTGAATTTGCTCAATAGGAGAAATGGCAAAAATCTTATTGAAGAGAGGGAAAACACCTTCTTCATAGGTTTTTAATCTATTAGACTCAAGTTTATAATAGGCTTTTTCCAGCAGATTATGACTTCTTTCCGCCAGCTCCCGATAATATATCTGCTCAATATTATGTGCTCTTAAAAACACCTTTCGCTTTGATAGAGTGATTTGGTTCAATACTCCGGTGGTATGGATTCCTTCACACCAAATGGGAGCATTTCCAGCTAAAATTCGTTCTGCTAAAAGAGTACTCTGTCGAGAACTCACAATAAAAGGAAGGGAGAAACGGGAAATTTGCCAAGGTTTTTTTCGCTGGTAGAAATGAACGGTTTCGGCAAAGTTGAGCAAAAATGCAGGGTCAGGCTTTTCCCCCTTATGCCAAACATGCAGGTCAATTCGAAGTCCTGCTTCAGATAAAGCCTTTAAGCGGTAGTGAATATCTATCACCCCCCCATAATTTGGGGTGGAGGGATTGTCCAGCGAGAGGATATGAAGATCAGGCTTACGGATGATTTTACGGATGATTCCCGCAAATCAACATAAAAAACCAATTACTTGCTTGCAGCACCCTATAAAACTTCTTAGCTTTGATTCTATTTCGGCTTCAAGTGAGACAAGGATTCGCCTGCTTATTGATTGGTATCTTCTGCCTACCAGCATTAGGTACTTGGGGATTTTTTTCCCTTCAACAGCAGAGAATCCGTAAAGAAATCAAGCAAAAAATTAAGGCTGGAGTACCCCTCAGTCAGCAGACTTTGTTGGGATTTTCAAAAATTGAGTTGGAATCCGGAACTCTCTCTTGGATGAATGATCATGAATTTCGCTACCAGGGAGTGGCTTATGATGTACTCAAACAAATAGCTCAACAAGACAGTATCTACTTTTCCTGCATACGGGATGAAGATGAAACGCGCTTATTTAAAACGCTGGAAGACCAGGTAAGTAAAATCTTGAATCAAGATAAAAACACTCATAATCAAAAGGAAATTACTTTTCGATTTTACCGAAATTTGTTTTTTACTAATTCCAACCCAATCGTTCAATGTCTTTTGGATTTATCAAAGGAACAAAGCAATCCTTTTGTAGAAAATCTGACTTCTGGGATTAGCTCCCCGGAAAATCCTCCACCAGAACAAATCACCTGATCATTTTAACAATCTGGCAGCCTTGGATATTTTCCTTGGGGACTTTTGGGCTTTTATTGATTTGGGAGATGAGGTATTTTTAACTTCAATTCCTAAAACATAAAATCTTTTCGGGTAAAGGGTGAATAAGCCTACTTAAAGTCTGAGCTTAGTAGTTCGGTGGAGCTCTTTTAGTGTCTAACCTGTATCACTAAAAGGAAAATAGCTTCTTGTTACCCTCATTATTATTATTGAACAAAACATGAAAAAACTATTTCTTTTTCTGATAGGGATAAGTCTATTCTATCAGGCAAAATCACAGGTTATTACGGTATTGGATGAGTCCTCACTCGACCCTATACCTTCCGCGCTCATAACAGCTGCACCAGATGCCACTCCAATACTGACGGATGCCAAAGGTCGTGCAGATATTTCAGGCCTTCGGGGCACTACCCCTTTGAAAATAAAAATGGCAGGATACTTGACTATTGAAATCGCTTACGCTGAGATTCTCAATCAACCTAAGCCCATTATTTATTTAAAATCGGATCCCATCACACTGGAGGCTACGGTCATTTCTGCCAACCGATTTGAACAGGACAAAAAAGATGTGCCACAAAAAATCACCACCATAACATCTGCCCAAATTGCGCTTCAAAACCCTCAAACAACCGCAGATTTATTGGGAACTTCTGGAGATGTTTTTATCCAGAAAAGTCAGCTCGGAGGAGGTAGCCCAATGATTCGGGGTTTTGCAACGAATAGGGTATTACTGACAGTAGATGGAGTAAGAATGAACTCCGCTATATTTCGTTCCGGCAATGTTCAAAATGTCATTAATCTGGATGCCTTAACAGTAGATAAAACAGAAGTCTTATTTGGCCCCGGCTCTGTTATGTATGGAAGTGATGCCATCGGAGGGGTCATGAATTTCTATACCCTTAAACCCATTTTGAGCTCAACAAATAAACTGGTAGATAAGGTGAATGTGTTCTCTCGATATAGTTCTGCTAATTCTGAAAAAACAGGACATGTTGATTTTACTTTGGGCGGAAAAAAGTTCTCCATGCTGAGCAGTCTTACTTATTCGGATTTCGACCATTTGAGACAAGGCAGTACTGGACCCGATGAGTTTTTAAGACCCCAATATGCGGCCACAATCAATGGAAAGGATACCCTGTTAACTAATCCGGATCCTTTGGTGCAAAGGCCTTCAGGCTATAATCAATGGAATTATATGCAAAAGTTTCGATATAAGCCTTCGGAAAAATGGGACATTAACTATGCCTTTCATTATTCGCAAATAGGCTCTTATGCTCGTTATGATCGCTTAACACGACCAGGTTCCACAGGGCAAGGACTTCGTTCAGCAGAATGGGCATATGGACCTCAAATCTGGGCAATGAATAATTTGATGGTAGAACATAGCTCGGAAGGAATAGTATATGATAAACTGCGAATTACCTTAGCTCATCAATATTTCCAAGAGAGCCGCATCGAAAGAGATTTCAATGGTAGTACTCGATTTACTCGTACCGAAGAGGTTGAGGCTTGGTCCGCTAATTTAGACTTAGAGAAATCCCTTTCAGAGAAACATAAATTGTTTTATGGTGCTGAGTTTATTCGCAACCTGGTTAATTCCAGAGGGGTTCAACAAAATATCAATTCAGGAATTATCCGACCTGCAAGTAGTAGATATCCTAATGGTTCAGACTGGACCTCAATAGGAGTATATTTGAATCATCGCTTCAAGGTAAATGAAAAGATGACCCTTCAATCTGGGGCAAGGTATTCGCATTATGGAATCAACGCAACTTTTGATACTACCTTTTTCAAATTTCCTTTCACCGATGTTTACCTGAATTCGGGTTCGCTTACCGGAAGTATAGGTGCGGTTTATATTCCCGAGAAAACTTGGATGCTAAGTTTGAACACAGCAACGGGATTTAGAGCGCCTAATATTGATGATATGGGAAAAGTGTTTGATTCAAATCCGGGCTCAGTAGTGGTGCCCAACCCCAATTTAAAATCGGAATACAGTTACAACATTGACCTGGGGCTTGCAAAAGTAATTGCCAAAAGAGTAAAAGTAGATGTAACCGGATTCTACACTTATTTGGATAATGCCTTGGCCAGAAGCAGATATCAATTCAATGGGCAAGACAGTGTGCTGTACAATGGCGTCCTGAGTCAGGTTGAAGCCATTACCAACACCAGTTATGGGGATGTATTGGGCATTCAGGCTGGGATAGACATTGCGCTGCCTAAAGGGTTTACGATTGCCTCAAAGTTTAACTGGATGAAAGGAACAGAATACTACCCGAATGGAAGCCGTTCCCGGTTAAATCATACCCCACCGAATTTTGGCATCAGCAGGCTCAGCTACCGAAGGAAAAAATTAATGGCAGAAGTCTATATTCAATATAATGGAAAAGTCCTGAACAAAGATCTTTCCATCGGAGAAGCGACAACAGAATATTTGATGGCAAAAGATACAGAGGGTAAACCTTGGTTTCCAAGTTGGATGACCTGGAATTTCAAAACTTCCTATCATTTCAATTCTTTTATTTCTCTAAGTGGAGGAGTGGAAAATATTGCCAACCTGAGGTATCGTCCTTATGGCTCTGGGATTTCTGCTCCTGGACGGAATTTTATTCTGGCGTTGAGGGGAACATTTTAATTGAAAATCAAAAAGCAGCTGGCGTATAAAACCAGCTGCTTTTAATTTTTAAAAATTATACTTGCAACCACATCCTTGCTACCCATACTTTGGGCCTGTAAAGCGGGCATTAATTTTCGATGCTGAGTATCTAATGAAACACTAGATATTGAAAAAAGTTATTAAATATATTTCTTGTTCGTATTCATTTATACCCGGTTTGTATGACAGCAATAGTGTCTGAATTTTGAATTCGGGTAAAAAAGAAAATGACTTGTTTCAAACGGATTCTGTCAGATTCTTTCAATGCAACCGCCGGAAGCCTATAGCACTTTTGTCTATTGAAATTAGACTCCACCAAATATTTTATTACTTCAGTGATGACGATCAGGAACAGCAATATGAACGGAGACTTCCAACCACTATTCTTTTTGTATGCTGGAGCAAACCCCTCTTCTGATCCCAAAACACGAAAGCAACAGAATATAGAACCATTATCCAGAAAAGGCAAAAATTGCTTATTTTTGTATATAAATCAATCGTTATTGCATCCCTTTCTCTATATACTAAGCTAGAAACGCTTCCGCCAGCACTCAAGGAGGAAGCAAAGAATTTTATTGAATACCTAGTAGAAAAGACCAAAAAGAATAAACCAGAAACTAAGACCGAGAAACCTGTTTTTGGAAGCTTAAAAGGAAAGATTCATCTAGCAGATGATTTTGATGCTCCCCTAGAGGATTTCAAAGACTAAATGTAATGAACTGTTTACTTGACACTCCATACTTTTTTGTGGTTCCTTGAAGGGAGCGAAAATCTTTCTAAAAAGGCTAGAGCAAGTATTGAGAATACAGAGAATATAAAATTTATTAGTATTGCATCCATATGGGAGGTTGCAATTAAGTTGAATTTGGGAAAACTCCAACTCGACATTAATTTAGCGGAGCTCAAAGAAGTAATAATAAAGAACAATTTTGAAATTCTACCGCTTGACTTTGAACATATCATCGGACTATCCAAACTTGAAGATATTCACAAAGACCCGTTTGATAGAATTATTATTTCCCAAGCAATTTTTGAGGATTATACAATCCTCTCGAAGGATGCTGATTTTAGCTTATATAGCAGAGTAAAACTTCTTTGGTAGAAGTCCTTTAGTACAAAACCCAACGATTATACCCTACTAACTGTTGCGAAGCGAGAAGCGTTTATTTACTTGCGTTCGAAAATCAAACCTTCACCAACTTATCAAACTGCTTCATCGGAGCATCTGCCCACAATTCTTCCAGTCCATAAAACTGTCGGTTATCCCGCAAAAACACATGGGCCACTACATTCACATAATCCAACAATACCCATTGGCCTGCTTTATATCCTTCTGCATGCCAAACTCTTTCGTTAATTTTTTCTCTGGTAAAATTCTCCACAGAATCGGCAATTGCCTGCACCTGCGTATCAGAATTACCTGTACAAATCACAAAAAAATCAGTTACTGCCCCCTTGACTTCTCTTAAGTCCAGTTGCACAATGTTTTCTGCTTTTTTCTCCTGCATTCCTGCGACGATTATTTTCGCCAGCTTCTCGGAATCTATATTCAGTTTTTTTCGAGCCATATCGTATCTTTCGCAAAGTTACAGAAAATGAAGCAGCATAAGCCTTTATTCGTCGGTTGTACCAGAATCGATTTTGATTCCCTTCCCTCCACCAACCGATATGCCCGGGAATTATTAGAATCTAATCCCCCTGAAGGAACCCTGATTACCGCAGCGCAACAAACGGAAGGAAAGGGACTTGCCGGCAACTCCTGGTATGCAGAACCTTTCCACAACCTAAGTTTCAGCCTGATTATCTATCCCAAAGGCATCGGCTCTTCCAATATTTTTTCTCTAAACATTCTGGTTTCGGTTGCCCTCTTAAATTGCTTGGAGGAATTATATCCCAATCAACCTTTTCAAATCAAATGGCCAAACGATTTGCTTCTTAAAGGAAAGAAAATTGCGGGCATCCTCATCGAAAACACCTGGAAAAATCAGCATCTTCATGCTTCTATTATCGGAATTGGCCTCAACTTGAATACCCGGCAGTTTCCTGAAAATCTTCAAAACAGTGCCGCTTCCTTATGGCTAGAAACAGGAATACATATCAATGCCGATGATTTTTTATTAGCCTATTCTGCTCATTTTGAGGCACTTTACCTACAGAGCCGAAATCAACCCAACGATTTCAAAAAGCAAGCCTACCTCACAGCTCTCTGGCGATATCAAGAATGGGCACAATATGAATGGGCTGGCCAAAAACAAGAAGGGATGATTATTGGGGTAAATACCGATGGAAAACTGGCTATTCAAACCAAAGAAAACAAAGTTCTATACTTTGACTTAAAAGAAATCGTTTATTGCTGATTCCTTTCAGGTCATTATCAAGCCTATATATCGAAATGTCAAAAGTTCTACTCCTCATAGATGCCGGGAATACAGCATTGAAATACCGCCTGATTACAGTGGGAGCTGATTCCTTTCAAGATTGGGTGCTTTTTCCGGATTCAGACCCAGAAGTATTAAAAGAAATCCTATTTCTAAAAGCAGATGAAATTTGGATTTCGGATGTGCAAAAGGGAGAAATTCCGGTTCCCATCAATACGCCAATTCGAAAAATTGACCCAAGTCTCCGATTTCCATTTAAATCAGAACCTGTTTTATTGAATTCTTTAGGTTCAGATCGGCTCTGCGTGTATGCCGCCCTTTCGGAAAAATTAGATACGGCAGCCTGTGGACTTTGTATCACTTTGGGAACGGCTATTACCTATAATCTGATGATACCAGGAAAAATAGCCGTCGGTGGAGCAATTAGTCCGGGAGTAAAAATGCGTTTTCAAGCGCTTCATGAATTTACCGGAAAGCTTCCTTTAGTCGAACCGAATAATCATCCACAGTTTCCAGCTAATCAGACGGATAGAGCAATTCAGGCTGGGGTAATTTTAGGAATAAAAAATGAATTAGAAGGCTTTATTCAGCAGGTAGAAGAGGATTTTAAGGTACTTCCAGAAATTTTCCTGACCGGAGGATATGCTCATTTCTTTGAAAATCACTTGAAAAAGCGGAATTTTGTCTTCCCTGATCTGGTACTGAGAGGTCTCTACCGGCTTGCAATCTTAAACCGGAATGAATAAATACATCCTATCCATACTTTTTTCTGCTCTTTTTACCTCACTGTCTGCACAGACCTTGACAAATAGTCCCTACTCTCGTTTCGGAGTGGGAGATCTAATGAATGCGAATTCTGTGCGCAATCAAAGCATGGGAGGAATAAGATTCGGAAGTTCGCATTCCTATACCATCAATACCGGCAACCCTGCCTCCTATCGCAGGTTGGCCTATAGCACACTCGACCTTTCTGGATTCAGTGAATTTCTAGATTTGCGAACTAAAACGGCTGAAAACAAGCTGCATACCGCTGGTATTAATCAATTTGTCTTTGCATTCCCTACTAATTTTCGTACTTCTTTTGTAATTGGTTTGAGTCCTTATTCTGCCGTTGGGTACAGATTTCAAAATCAATACTCTGCACAGTTGGATACTCAAGCTGTTGAATACCTGGTAGCCTATAGTGCGAGTGGGGGATTGAATAATTTCTTCGGAGGAGCAGCAGTTAGTTTATTTAAAGGTTTGGATATCGGAGTAAATGCTGGGTTCATATTTGGAAATACTAATTATGCTTGGAATTTGACATTCTTAGAAAATACTACCCTCAATCCAGTTTCCTATCAGCGTAAAATGTATCAGCAGGGTTTCAATCTAACTGCTGGTGCGCAATATACTGATACGATTAGCTTGAAAGAAAATCGCAAAATTGTTTTGAAAGGGGGCTTGGTTTATGATCAAGGCGCCAGACTGGCTTCTGAGCAGGTACTGATTTCTCGAAACTTGAACCCACTCAAGGTTACTCCGGATACTCTTTCCGGTTTGCAAACTAGTACAGTCCAAGTACCTCGAAGAATTGGTTTTGGGATTGAAATGGAAAGATATCTTATCCCAGGCTCTCCTTTAAGTCAGGAATCTTACTGGTCTCTTGGGGCAGATGTTTCTGTTCAGGACTGGTCGGATTATGCTGCTTTTGGCCAAAATGCCGGATTAGCACAATCTTACCGCATTGCAGCCGGCGGAGAATGGGTGCCCAGATTAGTTTCAAAAATCTATTTTCTAAAAATGGCCTACCGTATTGGCGGAAATTATGAGAAAACCAATTTGGAACTCAATGGAGAAGCAATTCGCCAGGCTGGAATTACCTTTGGATTTGGATTACCTTTCGCTAGAACTGCTTCCAAAATTCATCTGGGAGCAGAAATTGGCAGAAGAGGCACTACCAGCAATAACCTGATTTCTGAAAATTATTACCGAATTCGTTTGGGACTCAGTCTCAACGAACGATGGTTCATGCGTTACCGCGTAGATTAAGAATATGCTCAGGCTTAGCATACTGTTTGCATTCCTGTTCGGATTTTTACAAGGAATAGCACAGCCCCAACTATGTGACATCCGGAAAGATTCTGTCCTTAATCTCTGGTATAGAAATTATCAGATGAACTTTGTGCGCGGAGAAAAGTGGAAAGCGGCCTCCCTGGGGATGCAGATCCTTCGCTATTGCCCAGAATGGAAACCAGAATTGTATCGAGAAACAGGATTGTTGTATCAAGATATCTTGGATACCGCCAAAAATGTAGGACTTAGAATCTTACTCAAAGATACCCTGTATTCCATTTATCATAAGGCCATTCAACATACAGGAGATAGTGCTGGATGGAGTTTGGTTCGTGCTGCCGCAGCTCTAAGGTATGAAGATCAGAGCGACAGCATTCTGGGGCTTATGCTCGAACCGGCTATCCGCTTAGCTCCTATGAGATGTCCAGTACAAATAATAGAGGATTATTTTCGTATTCAGGACTGGCAAACTCGGAGAGGAAAATCTGATACTGCCACACTGGAAAGCTGGTATCAAAAGCTGAATGTTATTTTAGCCCGGCAATTTGTCTTTAAAGACTCTCTCAAAGAGAAAGATCAAATTCAGAAAATTAAAAACAGCTTGGCTTGGCGAATGGCTCGCTATCTACCCGATACTGCCACGATAATTTTGGAAGCCAAAACTTTGAAGTCAGATCTGTATTCCGATTGGCTGAGAATCTATGCACGATTATTTGCCCGGAGCATAGAGCAAACCGAACTATTGAGTGCAGTCAGAGCGCAGTTAATTCGAACTGGAAAAGAAAGTATTTGGGAAGCCCGTGCTTTACTTCAGAATCAACACACTCAAGGGGAAGATTGGGTCAGGTTAGCTGAATTAGAAAACGACCCCTGGATGAAAGCTTGGTATTTTCGCCAGGCCGGAATTGCTTTCATGACCTCCGGGAAAAATCTACTCGCCTGGCAAAATATAACAGCTTCTGGAAAAGCTGCCCCAGACTGGGGTTCAAGTATAGTTGCATTGGCAAGATTTGCACTGCAGCTCAGAACCCAATGCCCTAATGATGAGGTTACTTTGAAGTCCTTAGCTTGCACTTATTACCGCCAGGCAGAAAAAAAAGATATCCGGTTACGAAGAATTGCAGAAAGGGAAATCCCCGGTTTTACCGAAACCACTTGTGTAGCTTGGCCAATAAATTCCAAAGTGGTTTTGAAGTGCGCCATGCCTTTCGAATTTATACTCCCCTAATGCCATGAAAGGCCGTATCCTGCATCTTCAGAAAAGTGCCGGCATAGGAGGGGCAGAAAAGCATCTTACTCGCTTGTTGCCAGGTCTTGTGAAAGAAGGGTATGAAATTCACTACCTGATTGCCGAGCCTCCCCAAGCACAGCACCTGAATGACCCCCTCGTTCTACAACTACAAGAGCATGGGGTAATCTGTCATCGGGTTAAAATGAATTATGATTTGGATCCCATTGCATTAGGTAAGATTTTTCGAAAAATCCGACGAATCCGGGCAGACATTTTACATACTCATCTTATTCAGGGAGATTTTTACGGTGCATTGTACAAACTACTATTTCCATCTACCAAACTCATCAGCACCAAACATGGCTACGAGGAAGCCTTTCAGGCAAAATATGATTTAAATCCGGAGTTTTTAGGCAAAAGTAAAAACACTTACTATTGGCTTACTTTATTCTCCATACGGAAATGTAACCAGGTTATTGGCATCAGCCAGGGCATCACTCGGCTGCTGCACGCCATTCCTGGAGCGGGGAAAAAAATCAAAACAATCTGGTATGGCTATGAATCTTTACGACCGTATTATATCGCTGATGAGCCGAAGTATTTCCTGTACATTGGTCGCCTGATACCCTTCAAACACCCGGAAATACTAGCAGAAGCCTATATTCTCTATCGAAATTCGGGTGGTGCTTTGCCTCTTTTCATCGCCGGCTCCGGACCTTCTGAGTTGGAAATGAAGCAAAAGTTGGAGGCTTCTGGCGTGCAGCACCCGATAACTTTTTTAGGCAGAATCCCCAATCCGGAACAGCTCTTACCTGAAGCCGCCTGCCTTTGCGTTTCTTCTTATTCAGAAGGTTTTGGTTTGGTTGCCCTCGAAGCCATGAACGCAGGCATACCCATTTTGGCCTTTGATGTCCCAGCCTTAAATGAAATTGTTATCCATGAGGAAACAGGATTTCTTTGTCCAAAGGGAGATATAACAGTCTTCGCTCAGGCTATGTTGGATTTTGAACGAAATCCTGAAATGCGAAAAAAAATGGGCGAAGCAGGTAAGCTTAGGCTTGAAAAAGAGTTTGGCTTGAATCGGATGGTACAGGAGGTAGAGCGGATTTATTTAAATACCCTATAACAAATAAGATAGCTCCTTTTCCGCTGCTTCCCTCCGATCTCACTCTCCCTTTGCTTCCAATCTTTTAAGCCATACTTTTGTTTTAACATGTGCGGAATAGCCGGATACTATGCAAAGCAGGGAGCCATTCCTGATTCTCGAAAAAAGGTCTTGAATACCCTTCAAGCCAGAGGTCCGGACGGTGAAGGCTATTTTGAGAATAATAAAGCCTTACTCCACCATACGCGTCTTGGAATTATATCCCCAGGGGATGAAGGGAAGCAACCTTTCAGTTTGCAAAATGGCAGGCATTGGATTTCGTTTAACGGCGAAATCTTAAATTTCCGCGAGTTAAAAAAATCCCTCTCGTTGAAAGGAATTTCCTTTCAAACCCAAACCGATACGGAAGTCCTGCTTCAAGGACTGGTATCAGAGGGGATTCCTTTTCTCAATAAGGTCCGTGGCTTTTTTGCTTTTGCCTGGTACGATTCTGTTTTGGAAAAACTTGTTCTTGGGCGAGATCATGCAGGGATTAAACCTTTGATGTGGGCAGAAAACGCCCAGGGAATATATTTTGGCTCACATTCTCAGGCTATTCTAAAAATGGGATTTGAGGCCAAACCCGACAGAGCCTCCTTGTCTGCTTTTTTGGAATTTCATTTTATCCCTCCGGAAAGGTCTATGTGGCAAAATCTACAGCCTCTTCCCCCTGGGCATGTACTGGAGATTCAAAACCAATCGAGTAAAATATTTTTATGGGGTGCTGCACCCGATAAAAATCTTCATTCCCAATCGACTTTTGAAGACCAATTGAAACGCAGTGTGTTGCGGAATCTGGTGGCGGATGTGCCGGCGGGTATTTTCCTGAGTGGGGGCTTGGACTCTACTGTATTGGCAGGATGTGTACAGGCATATTCTCAATCTCCACTAACTGCTTTTACTTTAAGTTTTAAGAATCACTGGTTGAATGAAGCCAAGACGGCAGCCGCTAGAGCCAATCAGTATCACTGGAATTGGATTCCGGTAGAATTGAAACCTGACACTGCTATTCGTTGGTTAGAGCGAATGCCAGAGCCTATTGGCGACCCCGCAGGGATTGGAATCTTCCGGCTCTCAGAAGTGGCAGCTCAGGAAGTTAAATTTGTTCTAAGCGGAGATGGTGCGGATGAGCTGTTGGGGGGATATAGCAGGTACAAAGCCTGGAAATGGGCACAAAACTTTCAGATTCCACGATTTCCATTGCCGAATTTCCAAAACAGGGAAAGTATGGGAGGAGATCTTCTTCGGAAATCTATCCGAATGATTCAATTATTGCAAACTTCTAATAACCATAAATACCGAATGCTTTCTGGGTTTCGGGATGCAATGAGAATTCCCAAGATGCTTCTAAACCAGGAAGAATATCATTTTGCAGAAGGATTTAATCCACCGCAAGAATATGATCTAACCTCCCTCCTAAATGCAGACCGGCAATTTTTACTGCCAGGAAATATGCTCCCAAAGACCGACCATGCAGGTATGGCCTGCGGTCTTGAAATTCGAGTTCCGTATCTGGACGAGGACTTAGTGCATTGGGTTGATGCGCATCCAGAATCCATACTGTTAGGAAAAAAACTTTTGCATGAAACTTGGAGGAAAATTAGTGGAGCGACATTCTCAACTCGTAAAAAAGGATTGGACATTCCTTTGTCTCAACTATTTCAGGGGGGGTTAATGGAAAGATGGACGACTTATTCCAATCCTCGATTTTTGGAGAGTCAAGGCGTCTTTTCTGCCAAAGCAATTCATAATCCTGGAACTGAGAAAATGAGTTGGGAGCAAGCTTGGGCATTTATTGTTTGGCAGGAATGTTGGCATAAATCCCAATAAAATCGGGCTAAAAAAAAGTTAGGGGACTCAACTCACATGGAGGAGTCAACCCTAACCCTTGCTCTTTTCTCAATGCTAAAATAGAAACTACACTTGAGACAAATTCTAATTTCCGGCAGGTGGATGATTTAAGGAAGTGAATGGGATTTTTGGCAGTTTAAACGGGAACAATTCGCCCATAATAGCCCTTCTATAAAAAAGTTAAGGTGATTCTTACGAATCACCCCAACCCTTGCTCTTGTGTATTATAAAAATCACTGATTCAAATATACGGAACTGATTTTTTTAATCTGTAGGCGAAGGGTGAATGGTCAGTAAAGCATACTGAAGTGTTAAAAACGGATACCGAACGGTACTGTTTAGTTTTCGGAAATTTCAATTTCCGATGATTCTTCCCCAGCACTCTCTGCATAAGGCATCAACCAGAAATTATTATATCCTTCCCCAATCACAATACTCAATTGCTTGAATTGCACCATCTCCAATACAGATAAAAAACAAAAGATGGTAAACATACGATCCTTGTGTTCTAAAATTAAGGTCACAAAATCAATGCGTCCAAGCGATACAATTCTTTGGCTTATCTCCTGCTTTACTTCTTCCATTTTGTATGGAAGGGGTTGAATTACATGTTTCGGCTTTTCTAATTCTGCATGATGTCTTTCCAGAACCTTTTTGAAAGTCTTTAATATGGTAAACAAATCCAAGCCAAACAATTCTTGCTCAGGAGAGGTCTCTTGTTTGAATAACTCCTGCTCATCCCGGGTAAAACCTCTTTCCACCATATCCTGACGAACTGATTCCAGATTTTGGATCTGATCCAGCACCATCTTATAGCGCTTGTATTCAAGTAGTCGCTCTACCAGCTCTGTTCGTGGATCTACAATTTCACCCTCTTCATTTCGCTCCGGACGAGGCAATAGCATCCGAGCCTTGATATGCATCAGGGTTGAAGCTGTTAAAATAAAATCAGAAGCCAACTCAATATTGAGTTTCTCCATTTGGTGAATATACTCCAGAAAGTCGGTAGTGATTTTATAAATTGGAATGTCATAAATATCCAATTCATCCCGCTCAATAAAGAACAGTAAAAGATCAAATGGTCCCTCAAACTGGGGCAATTGTATCTGATATCCTTCTGGGGTAGTACTCACAATGCAAAGGTAAAGATTTATGAGGAGCTGAGTAAAAAGATACCTTGTAATTCCTGTATTTGAGAAATCGCCTGACTAGGTTAACTTAAGTTTTTTGAATAAATCCGATTTTAGCGGTTAAAGTGCCAGTTCAATACTTGGGTCCCAAAAGTGTCTTTTAAAATCTTGAATCTGATATTCCTTTACCAAAATACCCTCTTTCTGAAGCAGGACATCCATTGGGGTTTCTACAAAAAAGTGTCTGCCAGTTAACAATCCATTGCGATTGACAACTCTGTGAGCGGGGACATTCAACTCTTTTTGGTGACAATTATTCATTGCCCACCCTACCATGCGGGCACTTCTACCTGAGCCAAGATATTTGCCTACAGCCCCATAGGTACTCACCCTACCATACGGAATGAGTCTGACCACTTCATACACTCGTTCAAAAAAATCCTGTTGAATGATTGGGTCATTCATTTTTATTAATGCCGAAATTCTCGACGAAGGTCAATCATTTCCAATGCCGCAATAGCAGCTTCCGTCCCTTTATTTCCATACTTCCCGCCTGCTCGATCTAATGCCTGCTGCTGTGAGTTTGGAGTTAACACACCAAAAACAACAGGCTTCTGATAATCTAAGCCAAGTCGCATAATTCCTTGGGCGGCAGCTTCACAAATAAAATCAAAATGTCTTGTCTCGCCTTGAATCACACAGCCGATGCAAATAACAGCATCTACTTGCTCATGCTCTAGCGCCCAGGCAGCTCCTAAGGCTAACTCATAAGTCCCGGGGACATCTTTTAGAATAATATTCTCGTTTAAAACGCCAGCTTCAGATAAAGCAATTATAGCCGCCTCACGCATGGCTCCGGTAACTTCCGGATTCCATTTACTGGTAACAATGATGATTCTATCTATCTCATGCGATAATCCGGCAGTGTACCTAATTCCGCTAAGATCATGACCAGACATAACTAATTACATTAACTCCTCATCAGGAGCTAAAAAGGCTATGTATTTATTAACCTGCTGGCCTTCCTGACTATTCGGATACTCTTCGCGAATACGCTTATACAAACGCAAGGCAGCATCTTTATCTTCAGCTTGTAGATAACATCTAGCGGCTTGTTGCAAAAAGAAAGGAGTAGTGTATTCATTTTTACGAATAGCGGCCGCTTTCTCATATAATCCGGCCGCACTACTCATATCTCCCTGATCTTCCGTGATGGACGCCATGGCAGAATAAGAAGATGCAGCAATGAAGTTTTCTTCTTTTTTTACAGCATCAAAATAGTTTAATGCTTCAGCCGCATTTCCCTGACGAAGATAAATTGCCCCAATATAAAAGTTACAGAGATTTCCTGCACGGGTACCACTATACTCATTGGCTAAGTCTAATAGACCAGGATTGGTTCCATCTCCGTTCAAGGCTAAATTTAAGGAGTCTCCCTCGTAGTAACGAACGGCCATAAATATGGCATTACCTGCTTCATCTTCCTTTTCTGGATTCGCGGTAGAGAAAAATGCAAAATATAAGATGGCAATTAACGCCACGCCGGCACCAATCAGTATATTATTGCGGTGCTGTTGCACCAAATTCATGAAACCAGACTGCTCAGAGACTTCTTCTGTTTCTGTCGTTTCCTCTACTTCATCGAATTGATCTTCAGATTCGAGAACTTCGGTATCTTCTGGTAATTGTTTTTCTTTTGACATAATAGTTTCTAATTCCGTTTTTTCAACAGAGGTACAAAACAAATAAATGTAAGCCGAAAATAAAAATCCTGAATGTACGAACGGTTTTTTCGGTTTTCATAACGATAGATTAAAGTGCTCATCAATCCCTGGGCATTTTCATTTCCAATCAGTTTTTTCAATCAGGTTTGAAAACTCCTCATATAAAGGTTGCCATTCGGGAAAATGTGCCTTCAGAATGCCCAAATGCCGTTCTATTGTTTCTTTATCTCCTCTTCGGGCTGGTCCAGTTTGAGCCTTATCGGGTGAAATGACGCGCAATTTCGATAAGGTTTCCTCTAAAATAGGCTGATAAATGCCTGGATTTTGACCCGCTTTTTCTGCAAAATGAGTAGCTATCAAGGCTAAAAAATTATTGAAATTATTAGCGAAAACAGCTCCCGTATGCACCAAAGCTCTGGATTCTGAATCCAAAAGTTTGCTTCGAGAAGATAAAATCTCTGAAAAATGCCGAACTATTTCAGCTGATTTACTTGATCCTGACTCCCAAAAAACAGGCAAATCATCAAAACTAACCTCACGGCCCGGGGTAAAGGTTTGGAGTGGATAAACCACCCCATAATCAGGTAAAATACCCTGAAGAATATGCACCCCAGCTGACCCCGAACAATGCACCACGCATCCAATCGAATTTTGATCACATACCTGCTGGGCTGTTTCAACTAATTTTCCATCCGGCACTGCCAATATCAATATATCCGCCACCAAATTCTTCGCCTGATAATCAAGAATCTCTAGTTGTGGCAAATTAAGCTTGATTTTCGCCTGTTCCGGATTTCTTGATATAACAGCCTTTACTAAAACTTCCTTCCCCAACAAGGCCCTGAGCATACTATAACTCAACCCTCCTGCTCCTGCAACGATAACCGTTGGAGCATTAAACGCTCTTGAACTATTCATTTATTTCTGAAAAGCAGAATACATCCACACCAATTTCTCTTTTTCTCGAATATAATCTGACATCAGAGCATTGGTTCCCTCATCGCCGGCTGCCGCAGCCAATTCTAAAATCATTCTTTCCTTTTTCAACAAAGTTTTAAAGCTCTCCAATACATTTTTAACAGCTTCAGGCCCCTTGCTAACTCCTTTAACTTCTTTAATCTGAGATGCCTCTATGTATTCTGAAAAACTGTGCAGCGGCGTTTCTCCCAAAGTCAAAATTCTCTCAGCAATCTCATCTATCTTCAATAAGGCTGAGGTATATAACTCTTCAAATTTTAAGTGCAGCTCAAAAAACTTTTCACCGGTAATGTTCCAATGAAACCCCCTAGTATTCATGTAAAAAACCTGATAGTTGGCCAATAGCAAGTTTAACTGCTCTGTTAGTTTTTTTGATTGGATACTGTCTAATCCAATTGCATTGAGGTTCTTTTTCATATAAATTATTAAATAATAAATATTGTTATTTAACTTTTTAAAATGCTTTTTAGTTCGTTTTTAGCTCCTGTTATTTTCTGTGCGTGAAGCCCAAGGTTCTCCACACCGCGCTGCTTTTCAGGTATATTGATTGATTCAAAATTAAAATGTCCCGTTAACCAAAGTTGCCCTGATTTTTTTAGGTTGTTCCGATTAGCCTTATGCCCTACCTGTATTTTCCGCATTTCTTTTGGGCTTTGATCTCGAGATTAGCCTTTGGTCAAAAGGCAAAAACTATAGCGGTACAGTACCTCGGTTTCGGAAGCCGTGTGTGTGTCCGGAAATAAACTTTGAGCTGGAAGAAAGTTGAGATTAACCAGACCGAAATTGCAGGAGCTGATTTGACTTATAAGATTAAGCGATTTATTTGCCATGAATTAGGACAAATAATCCTTTAAAGATATTCCTAAAAACTCTACTGCAGTTCCTGCGAGCAATTGTTGTTTTGTGTCTAAAGTCATACCAGTGGCCGATTCAATAAATTCGCCATGTTCTAAATCTCCCAAGGGAAAGGGATAATCGGTACCATAAGCTATGCGATCTGCACCCATCAGGTCAATTAAAAACTCTAAAGTTTTGAGGTCATGGGTAATTCCATCCACCCAGAAATTACGGATATAAGAACGAGGACCAGCTTGAACATCAATGGCACATAAATCTGGACGGCAATTATAGCCATGCTGAATTCTGCCTAAGGTCGCCGGAAATGATCCCCCCCCATGGCAAAACATCACCTTCAGTTGAGGGTAGCGATCAAAGATACCTCCAAATATCATAGAGCAAATGGCTCGGGAACACTCTGCAGGCATACCAACAAGCCAGGGCAACCAGTACTTAGTCATATCGGATTCTCCCATCATGTCCCAAGGGTGCACCAATAATGCAGCCTGTAAAGACTGAGCCGCTTCCCAGAAAGGATAAAACTCAGGTTCATGCAGGTTCTTTTGGTTGATGTTTGTTCCAATTTCAGCTCCCTTAAGTCCGAGTTGGGTCATACATCGTTCCAACTCTTTGGAAGCTAAATCAGGTGCTTGCATGGGAACTGTGCCCAAGCCTATGAATCGCTTCGGATATTTTTGTACCACTTCTGCTAAGTGGTCATTCAACATCTGCGACCAATACAAGCAATCATCGGGTTTTGCCCAATAACTGAATAAAACAGGGATTGTGCAGAGTACCATTACATCTACTCCATTGGCATCCATATCCTTCAGAATCCATTCCGGATCCCAACAGTTTCGTTGGATTTCTCTAAAAAATCTTCCATCATCTCGCATCATCCGGGCTGCATCCGGCTTATGGTGGTCCAGATAAATGAATCCTCCATACCCAAATTTCTGTTTAAGGTCCGGATAATGCTCTGGCATTATATGAGCATGTATGTCAATTTTGATAAAATCTGTTCCTTTCATTGCCAAGGGAGTCATTCACGACAAATATACAGGTTGTGTTAGGATTAATTACCATTACCGCATGTAAGCAGCGAACCAATTATACCTTGCACAGGTTAACTTTGCAGTATAAATAATCGTAATGTAAGGCATGAATTCAGGAGAAATTATCAATCGAGTGGCGTCCAGTGGGCTTATTACTTTTAATCTTGCAGATTATTATACTCCCGGCGAAAGGGTGTTTTTGGATATAAAACATTGGTTGTTTCGGGAATTAATGTTGAAAGAAAAGGATTTTCGGGAGACGGTTGAGGCACATAATTGGAGCCAATATGCTGGAAAATGTGTTGCCATTGGGTGTAGTTCAGAGGCAATTATTCCCACTTGGGCCTATATGTTGATTGCCACCCGACTGACCCCTTTTACCCCCCATTTTATTTTTGGGAATCTTGAAAGCTTGGAAGTTGAATTGTTTACCAGGGAATTAAATCAACATGATTTTTCGGTATATGCTGGTCAAAAGATGGTAATTAAAGGATGCAGTGAGATTTTTGTTCCGGTTGCTGTATATGTCGATTTAACGCGACGCCTAATTCCTTTGGCTCAAAAAATCGCCTATGGGGAACCTTGCTCAACCGTTCCTTTATATAAAAAAACTTAAATGATTCTGCAGAGCGAAAATCGCCAAAACTCTACTTTTAGATTAAATTTTTGAACAAAAAAGGTAGTATGCTGTAACTGCCTGTTACAATTAGGAAAAGCCTTTCCGAATGCTTATTTTTGTTGATAGCATGCCGGCTAAATACAAACATATCATCATTTATGTATTGCTCATTGGGGGAGGGCTTTGTTTTACCTATTTGATTTTTTCCCTGGGTGCCGGATTGCAAACCACTGCAGATGTCCAAGACTCAATACCAGGATTTGCCGAACAATGGCATCAATTTCTGGATACTTTATTACACAATCTAGAACATCCACTCGCACTACTGCTGCTTCAGATTATTACGATAATCGTTGCGGCCCGGATTTTTGGATATGTATGCAAACGCATCGGGCAACCTACCGTTATTGGAGAAATTTTCGCAGGTATTTTTTTAGGCCCCTCCTTTATTGGTAGCTATTTTCCTGAATTTTCAGCGACGGTGTTTCCTGTTAGCTCACTGGGAAATCTTCAATTCTTAAGTCAAATCGGCCTCATTTTATTCATGTTTGTCATCGGAATGGAATTGGATCTCGATATTTTAAAGAAGCGAGCTAATGATGCCTTGGTTATCAGCCATGCCAGTATTGTAATTCCATTTACCTTAGGGGCCGGTCTAGCCTACTTTTTATATGAGGAGTTTGCACCAGAAGGAGTTCAGTTTTTAGCATTCGCGCTTTTTCTCGGAATTTCAATGAGCATAACAGCATTCCCTGTTTTAGCACGCATTATTCAGGAAAGAGGCATGGCACAATCCAAGGTAGGCAGCATGGCCATTACCTGTGCTGCTGTGGATGACATTACTGCTTGGTGTTTGTTAGCTGCTGTGATTGCCATCGTAAAGGCTGGGAGTTTTGTGTCTTCCCTATATACTATTCTATTAGCAGGATTATATGTGGTCATAATGTTCACTTTGGTTCAGCCATTTCTTAAAAGATTGGGAGATATTTATTCTCACAAAGAAAATCTTTCCAAGCCTGTAGTAGGCATATTCTTTATTGTACTTCTGGCATCTGCCTACATGACGGAGGTAATAGGAATTCATGCTCTGTTTGGTGCATTTGTTGCCGGGGTGATAATGCCTGCTCGGGCTAACTTTCGTAGTTTGTTTATTGAAAAAACAGAAGACATTGCCGTTGTCATGCTCTTGCCCTTGTTCTTTGTGTTTACTGGTTTGAGAACGGAAATTGGTTTGCTTAACGATATCCATCTTTGGAAAGTAAGTGCTGCAATCATTCTGGTAGCTGTAACTGGAAAGTTTTTAGGAAGTGCTGTTACCGCCAGATTTGCCGGCATTAATTGGAAAGAAAGTCTGACTATTGGTGCCTTAATGAATGCGCGTGGATTAATGGAATTGGTGGTGTTAAATATCGGGTTTGACCTAGGTGTGTTGGATGCTGGTATATTTACCATGATGGTATTAATGGCGCTGGTAACTACTGTAATGACTGGTCCAGCTTTAGATTTAATCAATCGGTTTATTCCAGATAAATCTGTATTCGTCGAAAATGTTTTACCAGAATTGCAAAAACATTATTCTATTCTGATCGCCTTTGCTAATCCTCGTAAGGGAAGATCTATGTTAAGAATTGCGGGGAATATGGTCAAAAAAGACCCAGAGAACGCGAGTATTACCGCAATGCACCTATCCCCCAGTACAGACTTAAATCAATTCAATATTCAAGAATATGAGCAGGAGAATTTTAAATTAATTAAAGCAGAATCCAGAAGGTTAGAAATGCCCGTTATTACCTTCTTTAAACCAGCTCAAGATATAAGCCGTGAAATTGCAGATACAGCAGACGAAGGTCGGTTTGATCTTTTATTAATCGGCGTAGGTAAATCTATGTTTGAGGGTACTGTATTAGGAAGAGTATTGGGCTTTACCACTCGATTAATTAATCCAGGAAAAGTAATTGAGTCTTTCTCCAGTAGCAATAATATCTTGGACGATTCTCATTTGTTCGATGAGAAAACCCGGCAAATCCTCAAGAATACCCGCATCCCTACCGGTATTTTAATTGATAAAAACCTACAAAAAATCGAAACTATTTTAATGCCTGTTTTATATGCTGAAGATGTTTTTATTTTTGAATTTTTAGAGATGTTTATTCAAAATAGTGAAACAAATATCTGCTTATTCGATCAAAATAATGTAATCCAAAAAGACCCCGTTACACAGGCACGCAAAATGCTTTTGGAGAAAAAAGCACCGGCTCGTTTTTCAACAATTCAATTATCTAATTTTACTGATAATACAGAGAATACAGATCTGGTAATTCTCAGCTTAGAAGCTTGGAGAGATTTACTTGATTCAAATAGCCCCATTGTTTCCTCTGGTCGTTCTATATTAATCATGAAGCCTAGGACCGATAGAGTAGGGTAATAGTTTTAGGATATTCTCTAATTTGGCTCTTCGCAATTTCAAGTGGGTAAAATATCCAGATATTTATCATTTAAATGTAGGACTTAGTAAATGACAAAAATGAAAGTATATCCTTTTAAGGCACAGAATACCTGATTTCGGCAGGTATGCTAGCCCGGTCACTGAGTAGACCCTTGCCCCAACTCTATCATTTAATGAAACATATAAAAGGGTCGTATCGAAGTGCCTGGGCGGGTGGATAATAGAACACCCATTTATTAACTATTGATTTATTCCTACCGTCGGCGCTTCGATACGGCCGTCCCAAATAATCTTTTTTCATAGGATTTCTTCCTTGGCCTATACTTCGACAGGGCTCAGCACACCGCTCAGCGACCGACTACACTATTGATTACATCAAAAAGAATAGAATTTAAATCACCCACAATTAAATGCGTAGAACCAAAATTTTGGAATAGCAAATCATTCAGGAATGCCCAAATTCGATGTTATTCCAATTTGTTTTATTTAATGAAGTTCTGGACACAATTGCAGTGGCCAGTGGGGTTGAAGCCTTCTACATTGGAGAGGGGAGGGAGAGGGTATAGCTTTTTTATAAACTAAGTAGAAGATTTATAACCACTATACAGGGGTACTTCTAAGATTTAATTACCCATAATTAATGGCGTAGAGCCTATTTTTTTACTAAATAAACCAAAAAATCATTTCCTAATTAAAGAAAAGAATTTATTTTTTTATTTCGTTGGAATCAACTTCTTTACAGGACTCAGTTTTGTTGAATAGGGCGGCGGATTCACCGCAGAGTATCTGAGTTGAAAGGAGTTTCGCGGTTCTTGGAAAAATTTATACACTGCGAACCTCTGTTTAAACTTTGCTACTCTGCGTTGAAACTTCTGTTCACCGCAGAGGCGCTGAGTCAACAGGAGTTTCGCAGTTCTTGGAAAAATCAATACTCTGCGAACCTCTGTTTAACCTCTGCTCCTCTGCGGTGAACCATAATTTGACCGTATCGAAAATCTACTTTATCAACCCAAGGCCCTCTAATGCAGAGGCATCACCTGGACTATACATCAGCACTTTATTGAATAGCACTTTCGCTTCCCGATATTTTCCCAATTGCAAATTAGACCAGGCAAACATTAATAGAGCATCATACCCAAATGGATATTGATTCACCACCTTCTCGAAATAACGATAAGCATTCTGATACTCTTTCTTTCCATATAAAATTAATCCTAGTCGATAATTAGTTAAGGAGTGGTTCGGGTCTATTTCCAGAATTTTTTTATACTGATTTTCGACTTGAGTCCAATTCCCTAAAGCAGAGGAGGGAAGTACAAATCCCAATTTAGCTTCAATACTATAAGGCATTAAGGTCATCGCTTTCTGATAATAAGCGACTGATTCAGTAAATAACCCTGCCATATAGTGCAAATAGCCTAATCGCAAATTGACCTCATATAAATTATCATCATATTGCTTTTTCAAGGTTTGAATAGCGCCGGAATAATCTCCCGCAACCTCCTGGGTATAGCTTTTCGAAAAAGCCTCCAATAACTCGGGTGATTGGGCGGAGCTTGTGAAATAGAAGCCCAAGAATAGTAGCAAAAACAAAGTAGTTCTCATAAGGATTTAGAAGTAAAATTATATTGAAAATTCAGGAGAAGACCTCCTGCCAAATAAGTGCGTGTTTTGGATTCTACTCCAACATCATTGGGAGGTAAAGGAACCACAAATACAGATTCCCTTTGTCTTTGTTGCACAGGGAGGGTAACTCCGACAGAAATATTCTGATGTAGGTATTTTATTCCACCAAATGCCTTCCATTGTATTGGATCGGAGATATTAAATAACAACTGAGCATTATACTCAGAATAATTATACATATTCCCAATAGTAAATCCTGCATCTGAATACCAGCGTTTCCCCAAACTCTTTCCTGCACTCATTCCGGGAATAAATTCTGTATTTCCATCTTGCATATGTAGGGTAACAGAGGCTCGAATAAATGAATTGTGATTTCCTTCTGGATACCAATTTAGGGCAGTATTGAGTTGGATGGGGTGACCGAAATTGAGAGATCCACCTGTGATGCAAAACGAAGGGCGATAATTCCCAAATCGTTTTGAAATTTCGCCACTGACTAAATGATTGTTTAAAATCAAAGTATCCAAACCAGAAACAACCGAACCCGGAGGGAGAGTCGTTTCCGTCCATTCGGATATTCTTTTATAATATACATAATGAAACGCCGGACTCAATTTCCATCCTCGGGTAGTTTGATATTCACCACTTAGATAATATTGAAATTGCTGACCCGTGTATGGATAGGTTTTATATCCATTTCTCCAACCTGTTTCTTGTTCACGGTTCAACTGCATAGCTGTAAACTCATGATAAAACGCCAAACCAGGAAT
>JBEIHC010000001.1:0-69838 GCA_040381555.1 Bacteroidia bacterium | reverse complement strand
CGATAGGTGCACCTGTCAAATCTTCTTGAAGATGTGCGACCCATTCTCTGGAGGTCATGAGGGACAAATTTAAATCCTGAACTGTTTTCTTCAAAAACAGCTCCAAAGCGGGTTGTGTGCTACTTAAATAGGGATTGAGTTTGTACAGTACTCCCGCCCCTTGTGTTACCACCTGATCGGAGAATCCTGGAGGCATGCGCACCACTGCCGAAATTCTTCCTGCATGTAGGAGAGAATCCAACTGAGCGGATGCCCCTTCTACAATGACAAACTGAGTAGGCTCTGATTGCAACAAGGTCAGCATCATGCGAGATACTGCGGTGTCGTCCTCATCTACAAAACCAATGTATTGCTTGACAGGAGAATCTCCCCCAAAATAAAAGCCTAAAGAAAAAATAACAAAAATGGGAAAGATAAAAGACCAAGCCAATGAGCCAACACTGCGGGTATATAACCGTAGTTCGGTCTGTATTTGATGCCAAAAAGCGTTCATGCTACAAAGATAAGACCTGAAAGCAGTAATTGGGAATTACTCAAAATTAAATGCTGGGTTAGCCTCTAACCGGGCTTAGTATCTAACCGAAGTCAAATCCCTAATTACCAACTATCTCGCCAGCATAAGCCAGCCAGAATAGGAACTACCCCCGGCCTCTACCTGATAAAAATAAGTACCTTCTCCAGCAGCTTCTCCATTCAAATTACGACCATCCCAACCTTCGGACTTGTTCCGGCTGGTATAGTGCAATACTCCCCAACGGTCAAAAATCTGTACCAAAAACAATTCATCCCCATCATAATCCACATAAAATCGATCATGAATCCCATCCCCATTAGGAGAAAAAACATTCGGAATCTCCAATGCTGGAGGAATAACTATGTAAGGACCCAATCGAAGCTTATCAGAACAATTATGCTCGTCCTGTACTTCTAAATTCACATAATAGGTGCCCGGATTTTTATATTGATGAGTAAACTTCTCTTGAGAGTAAAAATTCCCATCCCCCATATCCCAAGTCCAAGTCTGAGCCCCTCTTGTTAAGGATTCAAATCTTAAAGGATGAGTATTGGGTGCGTAAAGTTCAACTGGAGCTACAGGGTCGGAAAGAGCTTTTGCTTCCAACCCTTCTCCTAGGCGAATTTCAATTTCAGATACCAAGGTGTCCTTGCAAGCTCCCACCCCATTTACTACTAATTTCACTGGATAATTGCCACTCAAGGTATAGGTATGCTGAGGATTTTTCTCGTTGCTGAATGAACTACTATCCCCAAAATCCCACATCCAGCTATATCCATTCGAAGATAAATCCATGAATTGAACTTTCAATTCTTTGCACCCTTGTGGCTGACTCATTGTAAATTCAGCATTGGGTTGTGGATGTACCTTTACATCTACAGAAGCAGTATCCGAACAGGCTCCTTCGGAAATTATAACCAAATAAGTGGTATTCACTTCTGGCTGAACTTGAATGGCAGAACCAGATGAACCTCCAACCGGCAACCATAAATAACTGGCACTCCCCTGTCCTCCAGAAGCAGATAAAGCCAAAGATGCTCCTGCGCAAACCACACTCGTATCGGAAGTAAGTTGAGCGGTTACACCCGGTACTACATGGACGAGAACACTATCTAAAGACCTACAAGTGGTGCTTCCTGTACCTGACCAAACTTCCAGATAATACAAAGTGGAAACCACCGGTTGGGCATTGGGCTGCAAGGTATTGCTGGCACTTAATCCAGCAGAAGGAGTCCATTGAAAACTAACAGGCTGACTCCCACCGGTATAATTCCCTTGTAATGGCACAAACTGATTGCCTGAACAAATACTGGTATCAGCACCTGCATCTGCAATTGGGCGACTATGGACAATGACTTGCACGCTATCCCAAGGACCAGGGCAACCCGCGTTTATCCCTCTTAAATAATACCACTGCGTAGAATTAGGACTAGCATTAGGCATTAGCAAGCCGGCTGAGTTTAATCCTACAGAGGGCTGCCACTGGTATTGTTGCGCTAAGCCTTGCTGAATAATCCCATTCAATTGAACACTATCTCCTAAACAAACATTCTTTACATTACCAGCATCACTCACAGGTAAAGGTGCAACAAAAACATTCACCGTATCTGCAGGACTTTCACAACCATTACTCTGTACTACCAGAAATAATTGAATAGAATGGGGCGGAATACCTTGCACACATTGAGCTTGAGGATTGGTTATAAAAGTCCCGGTGGACCAAAACCAATTATAAGCAGGTCCAGCACCTGAAGCCATACCGCACAATTGGACCATATCTCCATAACATACCGTAGTATCTGGGCCTGCATCAGCTATGGGTCTTGGCCGCACCTCCACCACAGTGGAACTTACAGTATTCAAAGTAGTAGAATCACTGCTGCATCCCGTCAACAAGCTTCGAACCCTCAAAGTAAAAACCGTGGTAGTATCTGGAGTCGCATAGGTTGTGAGGCAGGTATCACAAAACACATGAATAGAGGGCAACCATTGAACCGTATATCCTCCTAATGGATTGACAATCGTCCCTTGCAAAAATACGGCAGGACCATCTTTACAATACATAAGATCAGACCCGGCATCTGCCACTGGAAGAGGATGTACGATGACTCTTTGGGGAGATAAATTACTCCGACATCCCGCAGAATCAACAACTTGAAAATAATAGGTGGTAGAGGTATCCGGACTGGCACCTGGGGCATCCGAAAACGCATTGGATAAGGAACCATTATTAGGGAACCATAAATAAGAATAAGGTGCTGCTCCTCCACTACCCCATCCTTGCAGGGGAACCATGCCAGTGCCCGCACATTTATAGGTATCGGGTGCCGTTAAAGCTACAGGTAAAACCGGAGCAGTTAAAATAACACTATCTGTTTTACTGCAATTATTTCGATCACTTACGACAACTGTCCAAGTGCCCGCAGGCATACCTGTATTCCAAGCCTGAGTTACTTGCCCTCCTCCATTCCATAAATAGGTGTAAGGCGCTGAAGCTCCGCTAGCAAATACCGATGCAATGCCATTATCAGGAGGTACATCGCAGGTTAAATCAATACCACTCATCTGAATCAACAACTCACTTGGTTCGGGCAAAAATCGGGAATGCACTGCGGAACAACCCAAAGCATCTGTTACAATAACAGACCAAGTACCTGTACTTAATCCGGTGGCCAAAGCCCCTGTCTGGCCATTACTCCATAAATAAATATAAGGTGCAAGCCCACCAGAAGCAAGTGCGCTCATTTCCCCATCCATTCCCTGGTAACATAAGGGCATCGTATAGTTTGTGGTAACGATTATATCTGCAGGTTGCTGTACCCATATTTGGGCAGAGGCAATACAATTTTGTTGATCTCTTGCGGTAACTGTATATACTCCTGCGGTAAGTCCAGTTGCCAAATTGGAAGACTGAATTGGACTCGTGTTCCAAGTATAAGAATACCCGGGAGTCCCACCCGAGGCGAATGAAACAGCAGCACCATCGGAGCGACCATAGCAAGAGGCTGGACTGGCGGTTGCTGTAATTGTCAATAACGGTGGCTGATTTAGAGCAATAAGGAGCGTATCTCTGCAATTATTAGCATCCCGAACGATCACATTCCAGGTACCAGAACTTAAGCCTGTTGCTGTCGAACTAGTTTGAATAGGGCTGGTGTTCCATGTATAGCTGTAACTCGGAGCACCATTGCTAACTTGAACTTGTACTTGACCGTCATTCCCCCCAAAACAGGATGGATCAAATGCCTGGGTGACAAATGTCATTGCGGGTACAACCGGTACAGTTGCCCATGTCGACCCCACACATCCAGCAGAATTCACGACCCGAACCCGATAAGAACCTGGGCTTAATCCAGTCGCGGTTTGGGTGGTTTGTGTGGGTTGGGTAAACCATAAATATTGATATACCCCACTTCCATTCACGACTTGAACACTGGCGGTTCCATTGGAATCTAGCCTACAAGTTGCCGGAGTAGCTGACCATTGCAACAAAATAGAATCTGGTAACTCCCCTACACTTGCCCAAATGCTATCTGAGCAGGTGTTTGCATCCGTAACAACCACTTTCCACGAACCAGCAGATAAACCCGTAGCAGTTAAAGTATTTTGTACCGGAATGGTTTGCCAAGAATAGGAAAATGCACCTGTCCCTCCACTTACTATTGCAGAAGCCGTACCATTCGAAGAACCCAAGCAGGTTGCTGGCACAAAAGTTGAATTCAGATTAATGGCAGATGGTTGGGGCAGAACAAAATTGACCGTATCTGCACAACCCGTACGATTAGATACAATGACAAAATAGGATCCAGCACTCAAGCCACCTGCAACTTGAGTGGTTTGCACTGGAACTGTATTCCAAGTAAAGGAAATATTTAACAGATTAGGAGGGATTTGAACACCGGCACTCCCATTAATTCCCCCAAAGCAGGTGGGCATAGTATAAGTTACAGTAGAAGCCAATGAAGGAGGATTCGTTAGGATAATGGTATCGCGTTCCCAACAACCGACACCATCCGTTACGGTTACCTGATAAGAACCAGCAGAAACTCCAGTAGCCGTAGCAGTGGATTGGATTGGTACTGTACTCCAAGAATATTGATACGGACCAATTGTGTTGCCGGGCACAACAGATAGCATTCCGTCTGAAGCATTATAACAACTCACCGGTATATAGGTGGAAGTAAGCGTCATTCCGGGTGGTCTAACTATTTGAACCAAACGAATGATAGAACAATTATTTTGATCGGTAATAGTGGCAGTATAATTTCCGACACCCAATCCTGTGGCTGTTAATCCCGATTGCACAGGAGTGGTATTCCAGGTTATTGTATAAACTGGTGTCCCTCCTGTAGGGGAAACACTGACGGTCGCATCCGTAGAATTGGGACAACTCAATGGAGTACTGCCTGTAGTTGCATTCAAATTGGAATTTAGGGGAACAAAAATGAAGGTATCCTTACGACAATTATTAGCATCCAGAATGGTGACAGTATAATTGCCCGAAGGCAATCCTGTAGCTGTATTTCCCGATTGAACGGGAGAGGTACTCCAAGTTACCGTATAGGGCGATACTGCTCCGGTGATATTAAAAACTGTTGCAGTTCCATTATTTAATCCACAATCAGCAGGAGTAGTAGCGAAAGTACCACGAATGATATAAGGCTCAGGTAGTACAACCGTTTGAGACCCTACACACCCACCAGCATTGATGGTTAGGGTATAGGTACCTGGGCACAGATTATTCGCAGTAGGTTGATTCCCTCCTGTCGGTGACCAACTATATAAAATGGGGGGAGTTGCCCCTGATACAGAAGCGAATGCGGACCCATTGCAGGGAAGACAAACGGTAGGAATGGTCGTACTAACTGAAATAATGGGTGCAGGAATAACAGTCACCACTACAGACTGGCTCACTGTACCACAGCCATTTTGACCCGTCACTGTGTAAGTGGTTGTGGATGTCGGAGTTGCAGTTACAGGGGAACCTGTGGTAGAAGATAGTCCTGTAGCTGGTGACCAAGTATAATTGGACCCTCCACTGGCATTTAAAGTGGTGGACGCTCCTGAACAGATTTGATTAGGACTAGCAGTCACCGTCATTATATTGGTTGGGGAACAGCTTACTACTGCAGTACCAAAAAAGTTCAAGGGAACAGAAGTAACCGCAGAACTATAGTTGGAAAAACAAACCAAATACTGCTCACCACATAGCACAGGTAAAGGAGGTTCGAAATTAGTGGAGTTTCCACCCTGGGGAACTGGAGAGGCCATGCCGGTGAATGAATTGCAAGGAGAATTCCAATTACAGCGAATAGGTGCTATTGTATTGTTTAAAATTTGATTACAGGTTGCGGGGGTATAACGCCACATTATCCAGTCAAAACATTGAACAGGACCCGGGCTGCCAAAACTAAATTGTAAAGTACCAGATTGAGCAATATTAACGAGAACCCAAGTTGAATTTTGTTCTCCCGCTAATAGGCATCCCATATTTCCACTCGCTGGATTAATGGAAGGATTACTAATCGTACCAATCCCCAACTCATTCAGAGAACCAAATCCATTCGGACTGATTTGAAAATTCAAATTCGTGCAAACCGGAACTGCGGCACCACAATCTCCAGCAGTAACTTGAGCTTTAACAGGATTTAAACTTAACCCCCCAATTCCCAATATCGAAACCAATAGCCAAAACCGCCAATAAATTTGGCGTAATGGGATAATGGATTCTATATAGGGGATAGCAATCATTGTATATCAATCAAATTTACAAATTAATCTCACGCTGTAATACTCAGGCATTTGAATGGTCTGAATAGAATGGTGGACGGTTCAGATGGAGGGTTTACCCTAAACCTCCGTTTACCCTAAACTCCCGTTTACCCTAAACTTCCGTTTACCCTAAACTTCCGTTTACCCTAAACCTCAGTTTACCCTAAACTCCCGTTTACCCTAAACTTCCGTTTACCCTAAACCTCCGTTTACCCTAAACTCCCGTTTACCCTAAACTTCCGTTTACCCTAAACCTCAGTTTACCCTAAACCTATTAGAGGTCAAGAGTTGGGTTCAAAAAAATACGAGTCAGGTATTGGGGAATACCCCCAAAAAATCAATTAAAATAAGCATCCGTTGCCCCTGCCCCGCCCTGCTCAATGGGCGGTTCTTCTACCCGCTTCACCCCAGGTGCCCGTTTCAACATATCCCGAGTCATGGTTCTTAAAATCCCATTTCCCTTTCCATGGATAATATGAACGAAAGGCAAGCCATTCACAAAAGCATCATCTAGAAATTTTTGCAACATCAATTGCGCAGGTTCCATTCTTTGACCCCGAATATCCAAAGTGATTGTCGCATTCATTTTATGATCAGCTCGAGTTTGCGCAGAAATTTCTACCTTAATTTTAGAAATATCTTCTTCCGTTTTTAAGAGAATAATCTCTTCTCTTTTCAAAGAGGTTCGAATATCTCCAAAGGCAATAACAAATCTTCCATTCAGAATATCCAGCACCCTACCAATTGCACCGGTACTGAACCATTTTACCCGATCTCCTATAACAGGATCTACTCCGATTACTTCTTTAAATCCAGGTATTGGCTCCAGAAAAACTTCCTCTCCCTGATCAATATCCGGAATAAAACTCATCAATTCCTTCTGTATGCTTTTGGCAACCTTTTTTTCTAATTGCTTCTCCCTCGTTTCCTGAACTAATTCTCCAATTTTTTTGGAAGCTTCGGTTAACATTCCCCTAGCCTGCTCGCGTGCATCGGCAATTAGTTTCCTGACTTTCTCCTTGGCTTCTCTTTCCGCCTGATTTAATTTATCCCTTATTTTTTGATTCTCCAGAGATTCAATTCCTAATTTCTCCTGTAGCTTAAGTATCTCTTCCTTGTCTCGATTTAAGGCGGTTAATAATTCTTCCGTTTCCGCAGGTGCCTTTCCCATTAGGGTCTTTCCCCTTCGAAGTACAGATTCCGGAATTCCGGCTTTCCGGGCAATTTCAAAAGCATAACTACTTCCGGCATGCCCCATTTCCAGCTGATAAGAAGGCTTAAAATCTTTCAAATCAAAATGCATGGCAGCATTCCGAACAGCAGGATTTCGACGCGCAAGTTGCTTTAAATCACTATAATGTGTTGTAACAATACCAAGCGCGCCTTGTTCAACGAGCGCCTCCAACAAAGCCACTGCAATGGGTCCTCCTGAACGGGGATCCGTTCCCGAACCAAACTCATCTATCAAAAATAAAGAGGACTCATGGGCTCGCTCCAACAAATACCGCATATGACTTAAATGTGCCGTATAAGTACTTAGATCATTTTCAATCGACTGCCCATCCCCTACAACTGTAAACAAAGAAGCTAATACAGGAAAAATGGAAGAGGAATCGGCGGGAACTGGTAATCCGCATTGTACCATCCATTGTAATATCCCAGCCGTTTTTAACGCAACAGATTTCCCGCCCGCATTCGGTCCCGAAATCAATAATATCCTTTGCTGACGGTTCAAATCTAAATCTAAAGGCACAACCGCCTGCTGAATTTGCAGAACTAGTAATGGATTTCGGCCTTGAACAATTTTCAGGCAATCACCTGAGGGATCTAACTGGGGAATATCTGCTTGAATTTTAGTCGAAAACTTAGCCCGAGCCTGCAAAATCTCCATTTTTTGTAACCATTCTTCCCAAACCTTCAACTCCGGCATTTTTGCTCGTAGATGATCTGTCAAATCGGTCAAAATTCGAATAATCTCCTGCCTCTCTTTGAGCTGCAATAAACTCAATTCATTGTTAAGCGGAAGAGCCTCCGCGGGCTCTATAAAAATAGTCTGTCCCGACTGAGAAACATCCTGCACAAATCCTTCAATCCGTCCTTTGAAATCGGCATTCAAGGGGATAACCAGACGATTATTGCGAATACTTACCTCTCGAGCATCCGACCAGCCTTGATCCCTGGCTGCTTTGTGTATTTTTTCGGTTAGTCGCCTTACTTTATGCCCCGTTTCCAAAATACCTTTTCGCAAGCGACCTAACTCAGGACTGGCATTATCTTTTAATTGACCTTCTGAGGTAAAATGACCCGCCAAAAATTCCTGCAAGCCAAATGGACGCTCAGCAGCAGGAATTAAAGCCAACAATTCTGGAAAATCATCCTTCTTTTTTTCTATAAAAGCCAATAACACTCTTAAAGTTCGCAACCATAAAATGACTCTAAAAATCTCTTCTGCACTCAACCAGGCATTTTGGGGAAGAGCTTTTTTCAGATAAGGCTGAATCTCTCTAAAAACAATATCTCTGGGATACTCAGCCTGCATCAATAAGCGCATATAGGCTTTGGTCTGAACCAGGCTCTCCCGAATTAATAAAGGATTATGACTGGGCTGAAGATGCAAAAATTGTTCTCGGATAGGATCAGTCTCCGATAAACGCGCTAATTCCCGAAGTATGGTATCAAAGCCTAAGCGTTCTGCTGCGTCTGGAGGATAAACCTTCATGGACGATTGAGGAGACTAGAATCCAAACCTGGGTTGATGGTCATACGCTGCTGCATGAGTGATTCGTTTAACTCATCCAGAATATGGGCATACAGGGTGTCCATTATTTCTGGTTGCATACGATAATACTCAAAGCTGTTAAAAAAATCTTCAGCGGATATACCTGCATTTTGAAAAATAAGCCGATACCTCTGTTCACGAGCTTCCTTTTTTTCCGTGTAACTTAAAGGCAGAGCCTCTACCCCACTCTCCGCAATCAGCATTTCTTTGAGTAAAGGCCTAAATGATTCTGCAGCCATAACGGTTGAAGCCTGCTTCTCCCCGCATCCGAAGAGGAAAAGAACCAAATTCAATAGTACCCCTAAAAATAAATTTACAGATAAATCCTGCACCCTCAATAATTTAAATCCATGCATTTAATTTTTAATGGAGGGAAAAAGTTCCAAACATTGTTATATACCTGCAAAAATACGAATTTTGTCCTGCTTCCCCGTGAAAGAGATTCTTCATAAAGTCAAAAAGCTGGATATCAAAATCCGGAGAATCGTGGATTCCTCGTTTGCGGGTGAATATCGCTCTGCATTTCGAGGGCAAGGTCTTGAATTTGATGAAGTACGAGCCTATCAATTTGGAGATGATATTCGCTCCATTGATTGGAATGTAACAGCAAGAAGTGACACTGTCTATGTAAAATTATTTAGAGAAGAAAGAGAACAAGAATTGTTTGTCATTCTGGACACGAGCGGATCACTGGATTTTGGTATTGAAGGACAAAACAAAAAAGAAATTGCCACAGAGTTAGCTGCAATATTTGCTTACTCAGCTATGAAAAACAATGACCGTTTCGGACTGTTGCTTTTTTCAGATCAGGTGGAAAAATTTTATCGCCCAGTCAAAGGACGCTCGCATATTTTATCTATGATGAGTAATATGCTGGAATTCCAAGCTGCACATGCAAAAACCAATCTCAAACAAGCACTAGAATTTTTTAGAAGCATTCAGAAAAAAAGATCTGTTGTTATTGTTATTTCAGACTTCATGGATGCAGGCTATGAAGAAAGTATTCGAAAATTATCGCGCCGACATGAAGTGATATTAATCCGACTCTACCACCCTTCTGAAATTATAAATCATCGAGAAGGCATTCTTCCTGTTAGAGACAATGAAGCCGGCATCATTCGCTGGCTCAGTGCAGGTGGAAACTTATTTGCTCGAAACTCTAAAACCTATCTCGACAGTATTCAAAAAAACCTGGAAGAAATTAGTCGTCAAAAGCATGTGTTTCTGCTTTCTATAGATACTTCCAAAGACTATGTCCCTGTATTGGGGAAATTTTTCCAACAACTGCATGCAGCACATTCTAAATAAATATATTTTTTGGTTGCTGATTTATGGCCTGTCCAATCAGGTATCTGCCCAATTGCAAGGAGAAATGCAGTTGCTTGCAGATACAGCTGCTTTAGGATACCCTGTGCAGGTAAAAGGTTGGATTAAATATAACCGCAATCAAAAAGTAATTTTCCCAGATACCTCACAAGCATTCAAACCCTATGAGTATATCCGAAAAGAACTCTCCTCTAACACAATAGGATCTAATCAGGTTGATAGCTTTTTTTATGAATTCAGATCTTTTGAAATCGCGCCAAAACAAATTCTCAGTCTTCCGTTCATACTCCTTTCCAAACAAGACACCCTTAAAACACTTATTCTAAAAGATTCTTTTAAGCTCATTTCCCGATTACCCGAAAATAAAGATAGCCTACAGGTAAAAGCTCATGAAGACTTATTAGCGGTACACGCCCCCCCGGATTATTCAGGCTGGCTTTTACTTATTTTAATCGGAATTCTCCTCCTTGGCCTAACAGTCTATTTCGCCTATAAGCCTATTCTAAAATACCTGGCAAAGAGAAAAATACAAAGTGAATTCAATCAAATTCGAAAGAAAATTGAAAGCTTGTCCCCTGATTATCAAGAGGAATTCATTTATTCGCTCAACCAATTATTTCGTTCTTATTATTCTAATAATCTGCCCATCCGATTGGAAAGTTTAAGCACACCCGAACTCAAGAAAATCCAATTCCCCAATCAGCTAGTTTCTGAAGATCTTCAGTTTTTGCTGAAACTATCCACACTGGCAGATTCGATTATTTATGCAGGCCAAACACCCATATCATTTCAAGGAGAGGAATTAAAGCAAAACGCCCTTCAATTATTACTTCGTAAAAAGCATCAACTCGTAGAAGAAATCCGGATATGAATCTAACCTTTGAACATCCTTGGTTTCTTTTGCTCTTGCTTCCTTTATTGGGATGGGTATCTTGGTTTTTGTTGGTGTACCCGGAAAAAAGACTGAGAATTTCTTTAAGCTACGACCCTGAAATAATTCAAAAAAGAGGATCCATCAATTCAATTCTTCGGTGGGTACCTATCAGTGTTCGAATATTAGCCATCTCTTGCTGGATATTGGCTCTGGCTAGGCCTCAATCTGCCGGAGAATTACTGCTACGAGAAGATTCTGGAATTGACATCTCGCTAATCCTCGACACCTCTGCTTCTATGGAAACAGAAGACTTTGAGCCTAATAGATTAGAAGCGGCAAAGCAGGTATGCAAGGAATTTATTCAAGCAAGACCTTCCGATCGAATCAACCTAGTGATATTTGCAGAAGATGCTTTTACATATGCACCCTTAACTATGGACCATGATTTATTACTGCAGTTACTGGAGCAGTTAAAAATTGGAATCCTGCCTAAAGAAGGAACAGCTATGGGGTCGGCCATTGCCGTTTCGATTAATCGATTCGAAGAATCTAAAAGCATTTCAAAAATCATCATTCTTGTAACTGATGGGGCCAATAATAGAGGAAAATTAGATCCACTCAATTCAGCCAGACTAGCTGCTAGCAGGGGCATTCGGATTTATACTGTTGGAGTTGGGAAAGAAGAATTTCTGGTTAAAGAGCCAGGAAAAGGGTTAGTCACTCAAAAGACTGACTTAGATATTCAAACCTTACAGAAAATATCTACCCTAACGGGTGGAAATTTTTATCGTGCCAGTGAACCTCAAATGCTCACAAAAGTGTTTAATGAAATTAACCAGTTGGAAAAAAGCCTGAGTGCAGGAGAAAACGATCGAAGAGTAGAAGATCAATATCCATTCTTCATTAAGGCTGGCCTGGTTTTATTTTTACTTTCTTTAGTCTTTCAATTGTTATCCTGGTACAATCCTTTAGAAGAATAATTTATGGTTCTACATCCCTTGTTGGAAGTTCAGGAAAAAATCCGGAACCTGGAAAATTTAAGCGGTCGAGTGCCCCATTCGGTCAAGCTTATTGCAGTGAGCAAAACCTATCCGGTGGAAGATATTCGGAAAGTAATTGAGTTAGGCCAATTAGATCTGGGAGAAAATAAAGTTCAGGAATTGGTGCTAAAACAAGCAGAAATATCCAATGCCAGATGGCATTTGATTGGGCATTTACAGACGAACAAAGTAAAATTTATTGCTCCCTTTATCTATATGATTCATTCAGTAGATAGTGAGAAATTACTGCAGGTGATTCAAAAAGAAGCGGCAGTGAACAATCGAAGCATTTCGGTATTACTTCAACTATTCATTTCAGGGGAAGCGACCAAATCTGGCATGAGCCCGGAAGAAGCCAGAAAAATTCTTGAAGAAGCCACCTTATATCCCAACATACAATTTTGTGGCTTAATGGGCATGGCTGCTTTGACAGAGGATCAGCAATTGATTCGTTCTCAATTTTCAGGTTTAAGAAACCTATTGAAAGAATTAAGCTCTATGAATGGAGGAAATGTGTCCTTGACAGAATTGAGTATGGGAATGAGTTCAGACTATGCAATAGCGATAGCAGAGGGTGCAACAATGGTGAGAATTGGATCTGCCATTTTCGGCAGAAGGAAATAGTAAGGTTTACCCTAAACGGAAGTTTACCCTAAACCGAGGTTTACCCTAAACCGGGGTTTACCCTAAACAGAGGTTTACCCTAAACAGAGGTTTACCCTAAACGGAAGTTTACCCTAAACGGAAGTTTACCCTAAACGGAAGTTTACCCTAAACGGAGGTTTACCCTAAACTGAAGTTTACCCTAAACTGAAGTTTACCCTAAACCGAAGGTTGGGATACTGGATTCTTTGAAAAAAGAATTGATTTTAGCGGTTTATGCACTTATTCCTTTTACTTGAATAACGCAAAAACCTGAGATTCAGTAGTAGTAAATATTTATACTTTCTGTATAAGCACTAAATAAATACTCTTATTATTATCCTTTGTATTGGGTACGCGGATATATCTTTAACCTTTGTCCTGGATTAATTCGATAGGCTCTTAAACCATTCCATTGGGCAATTTGAGAGGCTGTCACCCCATATTTCTTCGCGATATTACCAACCACATCTCCTGATTTTACTGTGTAATAGGTAAGATTTCCTTTTCCACTTACTAATTGGCGGCTATCGGATGCGTCAGTAGAATTGGAGGCGAGCGTGGGTGTTTCAACCGGAGCCACACTGGACTTATAAACTTGCTCCGGATTTGAAGCGGCAATTTGTGAAATTTTAGCAGGCACTCTCAATACATACCCCTTTTCAGAATAAGGCACAAAATCCGTTTTCAATTCAGGATTGAGGCTTTTGAGTAATTCATATTCAACACCGGATGTTGCCGCTAATTCTTTCAAATTCAATTTGCATTGCACGATGTGTAAGGTATCTTGATGGTAGGAAAAATCTACCTGTTGAGCGTATAGATTATGTTCCGCAGAATAATTAAATACATAACAAGCAGCCATAAAGGCTGGCACATACCCCCGTGTTTCTGCTGGTAGATAAGGGCTAATCTCCCAAAAATTTGTTTTCCCTCCAGAGCGACGAATAGCCTTGTTTACATTTCCTGGACCACAATTATAAGCGGCAATAACCAAATGCCAATCTTTGTAGATACGGTACATGTTTTTAAAATACTCTGCTGCAGCAACGGCGGATTTGTGTGGATCGCGGCGTTCATCGACATAAGTATCAATATTTAAATTATACAATCGGGCAGTATAATACATGAACTGCCAAGCACCAGTAGCTCCTACTCTGGAAATTGCATGAGGATTGAGAGCACTCTCCACAATTGAAAGGTATTTAATTTCCATAGGAATACCTGCCTTGTCAAATACTTCCTCAAAAATGGGAAAGTAAACAGGCATCAATCCTAATATTTTCTCAACCTGATCTCGACGACGAACGGTATACAAATCGATAAATGACTGAACTTGGGGATTGTAATTCAAAGGTATCTCATAACCCAAGCGACGCATTCTATCTTTGATTACCTGAGGTTCAGCGCTTGGAACATCTGTTTCTGCATACCCAAAAGTATTTTTTACTGTGTTTCGGTTATTCATCCGGGTCTTTACCTTGTACTGATAGTTGCTCAGCAGACTGTCCAACATACACGCAATTGGAGTTTGGTCACAATCGGGAGTTTGTGCAGGCAGAATGTTTGCTGAAAAAATCAGACAAATAGGTAAGACGAGTGCACGAAAAAAATACTTCATAAGCAATTCTGTTAATTCTTCCAGGTAAGTTCCATTAATGCCCGGGAAAACCCGAGTAATTTGGATTCGCTAAAGTAGTCTCCTAAAACCTGAATCCCAAATGGTAGTCCACTACTGTGTCCTGCAAATGGTACACTGATTGCCGGATGCCCAGATAGGTTGGCATGAACGGTAAATATATCGGATAAATACATAGAGATTGGATCCTTGCTTTTTTCGCCGAAAGCAAAGGCAGGTGTGGGAGTAGTGGGGGAAATAATGAAATCACATTCCTTCAAAAGTTCTTGGGTTGATTCTTTTATTTTCCGTCTGACCTGCATTCCTTTTGTATAATAAGCATCATAATATCCTGCAGACAGGACAAAAGTTCCTAACATTATTCTCCGTTTTACCTCTGGTCCAAATCCAGTTGACCTTGATTTTGTATAAACTTCGTCAATAGTTTGAGCATCGGTAGCCCGATATCCAAAGCGCACTCCATCATATCGGGATAAATTTGAGGAGGCCTCGGCCGTAGTTAATACATAATAAGTTGGAACAACATGATTAAGAAACGGAAAACTAACTTCTTTTATGATATGACCTTTCTCTTTGAGCTTTTCCAAGAGAGCGAAAGTGGCAGCTTTTATTTCCGGATCTAAGCCTGACATTTCCAATGTTTCGGCTATAACCCCTATTGTAAACTTCTTGCTTTGAGTATTCAGTAAATCGGAATAGGTATCCACCGCACGATTGGAACTGGTCGAATCGTTTGGGTCAAAACCAGCCATATATTGTAATATTAATGCTGCGTCCTCTATGGTATGAGACAGGGGTCCTATTTGGTCAAATGAGGAAGCATAAGCCAACATACCATAGCGTGAAACTCTGCCGTAAGTAGGCTTTAATCCAACCAAGCCGCAAAAAGCAGCAGGCTGACGAATGGACCCTCCCGTATCGGTGCCCAAGGTAGCATGACATGTACCTGCAGCGACAGCGGCCGAGGAACCTCCTGAAGATCCGCCAGGCACCCTACCTAAATCCAATGGATTTTTTACCGAACCATAAGAAGAGTTTTCATTGGAGGACCCCATGGCAAATTCATCACAATTTAAACGCCCCAAGATAATAGCGCCTGCATCTATTAGGCGCTGTACAGAGGTGGCGGTAAAGGGAGAATTATATCCTTTTAAAATTTGTGATCCTGCACTAACTGGATGTTGGGCATAGCAGAGTACATCTTTTATTCCGATAACCATGCCGGCTAAAGGGAGATACTCACCTGATTGGATTTTTACATCCAACTTATCCGATTGAGCCAAGGCTGAATCTTCATAGATATCTAACCAGCAATTCAGGGAATCATTCTTTCGTTTAGCCTCATGTAGAAACCAAGAAGTAACTTCACGACACGAAATTTCGCCGGTCTTTACTGCGCGTATAGCACTCAGACCATCATATTTCCACTCCACTTTCGAACAATCAGGCTTTATCCTCCTTCTGTGCAGGTTTTTCCTGTACCGAAGTTTCTATTTCTTTTTTGACCTCCTGAGAGGCTTCTTTGAATTCGCGGATACCGCGCCCCATTCCACGCGCTAATTCTGGAATTTTCTTAGCGCCAAAGAAAATAATAATAACGAGAAGTATGAGAATAATCTCACCAGTACCTAAACCAAACATAAGCAGAGGAATTTGCATAACTATACAGGCAAATATACGATTAAAGTTTGAAAGTTAAGGTACAGGGTGCAGCAGCCAATAAATATCAGCGCTTACCCGCGATCCATTCCGCAGGATCAATGGGTATTTTATCCCGATAAATCTGAAAGTGCAATTCAGTTTCCCCTGTTTGGTTATCCGTTTTGACAATCCCAATTTCTTGCAGTCCTTGAATCTTATCCCCTTCCTGCACAATTACCTCCTTCAAGTTGGTGTAAACAGTACGATACCGACCATGCCCAATAATGACCACTTTACCGAAACCCGGGATGCTTTTAACTGCTGTGACTACCCCGCTGAAAATTGCCCTTACAGTCTGATTCTGAGCAGTTGAAATATAAATTCCATGATTGTTAACTTCCAAGCCGTCCTTGTCTTTTTGGATACCGAACTCCCCGGTAATCAGGCCCTTATTGGAAGGTAAAGGCCAGGGAAGAAGACCTTTGTTTCGCTCAAATGCTCCAGACAATGGATTTAAAATGTCTGATTCGCCTTCTCCTTTCTCTGACTTCTTTGCATTTACCTTCATCGACTCCCGAATCATTTTATCAATCTCAGAATTCAACTTCTCTAGTGCCTTTTGTTTTTCTTTGAGAGTCTTTTGATATTCACTTTCTTTCATCTGAAGAGAATTAACCAAATAATCCTTCTCCTTTTTAATGCTGACTAACTTCACATTTTCAGTCTGCTGTTTTCCCATTAAATGATTTTTCTCGTTTCGCTTAAAATCCAACTCTTGCGTTTTACGCGTAAGAAAAACCTGAGTCCTTCGAATAATCTGAATCTGATTTTTTCGATACCGGCTAAACTCCCGAAAATATTGCAATCTTCGATAGGCTTGATAAAAACTGTCCGAACTAAACAACCAAAGCATGACAGAAACAGGTGTCTGTTCTTTATAAGTGAGCCAAGCTATTTCCCCATATTCTATCTGAAGCCTCGTCAAATCCTGATGCATCATATCGATCATGTCTATTGAACGATAAATATCTCGCTGCAGCGTAGTGATTTCTTCGTTGAGACTAGTAACTAAACGCTCTCGTAAATTGATCTGTTTTTTCAATAAATTCAATTCATTCAACGATTGCTTCTTTACTTGTTTAGTTTCTTTTAGCAATTTGTTGGTCAACTGAATTTCCTTCTCCATCCGGACTCTTTCCCGCTCTAATTGGGCTTTGCTTTTTTTCTGAGCATGAAGTCCTTGGGCAAGCATCAGCAGGATAATCAGCACCCAGAAGGACAAGCGTTTCCTAACGAAGCCGAATGCGTGCATAGGATTCCGGAATAGTAAAATTTAAAGATAACATCGCCTGGTCGCGTTCAATTCGAGTGTGAGTCAATTCCAGTTGGTTTCGCTCGGGCTTTACAACTGTCAACAAAATGTACTCTGGTATCAGAAATCCGCTTAACTCCTTGAATGTGGAATAGGTAATAAAAGTTTTTTGATTTTTAGCTGTGTTTTCAGCCTCCATTCGATTCACTTTGAAATTTTCTGCATTCAGATGATAAGCAAAAAATGTACTGTCTTTTTTTCCTAAAAAGCGATGGGGAATTTTACTTTTTGGATCAGCCAATAAACTGTCTTTTACAAACACAATATTACCCGTCAAAAGATTTTCAAGGGCCCGATAATCTAAATCCATTCCAGTGAGTCTTTGCAAAAAACTATAGTCGGCGTGGGCATACTGCTTGTTTAAACGATCCAACACTTCAATACTATCCGGGCTTATCTGAATGCGCAACGCTTCAATTCCTAACTTTGATATAGAACACCAAATAAGACTATCCTGAACCATCAATACCCGATAACTAAAAGAGAGGTCCTCCTTTTTACTTTGAAATTTTCCGTCTCCTTTTAAAGACAAGTTATGGAATAAAAAATCACCGGATTTATTCCGATTCAACATGTCCTGTGGAGTTATTTCTTTTTCAGAAATTGGAGTAGCTGATTTAGAACTTTTTAGGGACGAGCCACAGGAAAAAAAACCGGTGGATAGCATTAACAATATAATCAGCTCAAATTTCCTCATCAAAACTTCCCGCTAGAAATTTTCAAATTCAATTCGGGAGTGTCAATTCCCAATTCTTTGGCTTTCTTCCAATATTCCAAAGCCTTAGACAATTCTCCGGTTTTAAAGAGCACATCTCCCAAATGATGCGCCACATCTGCAGATTCAGACTTATCAAATGCTGCTTGAATCCATTTTTTTGCCTCAGAATATTTTCCTTGCTGATACAAAATCCAACCATAAGTATCCTCAAAGGAAGCAGTGTTGGGAACCAATTCCATAGCCTTCTTGACCATTTCGGCTGCTTTTTCCAATTGGACATTTCTCAAAGAGAGATAGTAGGCATAATTATTCAATAGGGTCGCATTGTTCTGATCTACTTTTAATGCCTCCTCAAAAGATTTATCGGATAATTCATGGTTTTCCAAATAATGATAAATATCTCCCAAAGTACCCAGTATTTGAGCTTTCTTCTGAGCATCTTCTTGCATCACTTTAATCGTCTTCTCCAAAGCATAGCGTGCATCCTCATATTTTTTCAAGGAGAAGGCAGAAACCCCCTGCATATAAAGAATGGATTCATTGTTGGGGAAATATTCCAAGGCCCGCTCACTGTCTTTGTACAATAAATCATAGCGTTCCATACTGGCATCTAAGTACAATAGATTTTCCCATAAACTTTCTTGGGTACCTTCTTTGAGTAGAGAGGCACTGAGCCAATAACGGGCAGAATCATACTGACCTCGAAAGCGAAATAAATCTGCTCTGAGCGCCATTAATAAAGCATTGTCTGGAATTTCTTTTAACAAGCCATCTGCCGCTTCTGTTATCTGGGGTAATAGCGCAGAATCTCTTTCAAGTTGAGTAGTTAGGGCCAACAACAATTGCAACCTCCCATCCGGAGTCATCCCATCTGACTTCAGTGCCCGAGATTGTAATTCAGCCGCTTCCTTTGTTTTTCCTTTACTCTTATAGAATTGAGATAAACTAATGAGAGCAAAGGAATTAGAAGGGTCTACTTCCAGCAAATTCTGAAGTACCAAACCAGCACTGTCCGGCTGATTTTGGAGTAGAAAAAAATCATGAAGAAAACGATAATAATCCGAATTTTCAGGCTCTGACCGAATCAATTTCCGTATTTCATTCTTGGCCTCAATCGGTTTACCTGTTCCTGCATAAATTCGAAAACGCTGCAATCCAATCTGAGGAGAAGCTCCCGAAATACGCTCCAACTGGTCTAAACTTTTGATGGCCTTGTCATTCTGACTGGTTTTTAAATATAAATCAGACAATTCAATTCTAACTTCCGGATCATCCGGAAAAAGTTCAGCCATTTTCACTAAAATTTTCTCCGCTTCAGCCGTTTTACTGAGCATCAGATTAACATCCGCAGCCTGTTTACCGTACCAATAATTTTTATTCTGCAGCAACCAAGCTTTTTGAGCATAATCCAATCCTTCTGCTGGACGCCCAGCCTGAACCATAAGACGGGATACCTCATAAAGGGCAGCATGATTATTCGGCTGAAGATTCAATACTTCTTTGTAGAGCGATATCGCCTCTGGATAATTGAGTAGTAGTGCCTGGGTGGCAGCCTCCACAAAGTAATTATCCACCTTCACTTTAATTTCTTGCACTGCCGATGTACCTAAAGGGCTTGAATAACCTCCCTTGTCCACTGATTTGCGGGAGGAACAAGCAGCTAATAAAAATAGGATACACAGTAAAAATATCTTGTTTAGATATAAAGAATAGGAAGACGACTGCTGTATTTTACCTGACTTCCATTCAGTAGGTAAACAGAGAGTATTATAATTGGGAAATAGTTCTTTCCGATACCACTTATAGAAAAGTACCATTTGGGTGAAAGAAGCTATTACAATAATATGAGGTTTCGTGTTTTTCAAAATCTGTGCAAATTTATTCAAATCCCGGTATGCCCGAACCCACCTTCACCTCTTTTACTCTCCTCCAACATATCTGCATCTTCCCAAATTACGCGTTCATGACGACTTACGACCATCTGGGCAATCTTGTCCCCTGGATGAATAATTACAGCTTCTTGCCCTAGGTTGATGAGCAGAATTTTCACTTCGCCCCGATAATCTGCATCAATTGTACCAGGACTATTTAACACAGTAAGACCTTGTTTTAAGGCAAGCCCACTTCTGGGACGAATTTGAGCCTCATATCCAATTGGTAGCTCAAGTTGTAATCCGGTAGGGATCAACACTCTTTGGCCGGGATTAAGAACTTGCTCAACGGAAAGGTTGGCTCGAATATCCATTCCCGCAGAAAAAGCAGTGGCATACTCCGGGTTAGGAAAACCAGAAGAATTAAGTATTCGGAACACTGACATATCGATTAATTTGTTCTGCCAATTCAAAATCCTTGTCCGTCACCCCACCGGCAGTATGGGTACTCAGGCTAATTTTTACCTTGGAATAGGAATTACTCCAGTCTGGATGGTGATCCATTTTCTCTGCTAGGAAAGCAACGAAGGTCATAAAAAGGAAAGCTTCCCGAAAATTCCGAAACTCTAAGTTCTGGTGTAAGGCATTGGCCTCAAATTTCCATCCGGGCAGGAAAACCAAACGAGGAATTACCTCATCCTCAGTATAAAAAGATGTTTTCATCAGGTCTTTTGTTTTTTCTTTTTAGCGGCAGGAAATAAAATATTATTGAGAATCAACCGATACCCAGGAGAATTCTTGTGTAGTTCCAACATGGTAGGTTCCTCGCCCACATGATGCTGATAATCCTCTGGGTCATGCCCCCCATAAAAAGTCCACATTCCCTTACCATAATTTCCATGAAGATAACGGGCTTCGTTATACGCTTTCAGCATGCCCATCACCAAAACTTCTGGTTTGAGCACTCTCATGTCAAATGCCGTTGTTTGACCCATAAACCCCTTAATTGTCTGGGTATGATTTTGACAAAGCATCGTTGGAACAGGATCCCATTTTGCAGAAAACTCAAACAAAGAAAAATAATCTAAATCCTTTGGCACCTGACGCGTCTGACCATCCATATCAATATTAGAAAACTCATAATAGAATGGATTCATAATCAAGCTAAAATCCGTAAAAGCAAAAGTCTGATTAAAATCCAATTTTGACTGAGCGTCCGGATCTGCTGGGTCTCCATCAAACATCACATCGCAAATATCGGTACTCTGAGAGGCCAAAGCGATATCATAACTATCTGTTGCAGAGCACATAGCAAATAAAAATCCCCCATTATTGACGAACTCTCTAATTATGAGACTAACGGCCAATTTCAGTTGAGAAACTTTTGAGAATTTATATTTGGCCGCAATTCCTTCATTTTCAGCGACCTGATCTTTATACCATTGCTGGGTATGAAAGGCAGCATAGAATTTTCCATATTGCCCGGTAAAATCCTCATGATGCAGGTGCAACCAATCGTACTCCTTGAGTTTACCATCTAAAACTTCTTCGTCATAGACCACATCATAGGGAATTTCGGCATAAGTCAGGGCCAAAGTCACTGCATCATCCCAAGGTTGCTTATTTTTTGGGGAATAGACTGCCACTTTAGGAGCCTTTTCTAGTTTCATGGCATCCATATTGGCATTTTCAGAAGTTACCTCCATTAATATTTTGGAAGATTGCCCATCGGAAATGCGTTCATAGGAGACATCACGGATTCGAAGTTCATTTTCATATGGTCCGGTGTAACTAAACATAAAACTCCCTCCTCGATAGTTGAGGAGCCAATCTACCTCACCGCCGTTCTTAATAACCCAAAAAGCTATTCCATAAGCCTTTAGGTGGTCAGTTTGGCGGGAATCCATTGGAATGAGAATAAAATCAGCTAAGACTTTTCCGGGAAGAAAAATCAGGCAGGCTAAAGAAATTAATAGGAAACGAGTGAACACAGAACGCATAAAATAAATCGAAATCAAGGCAATTGCCAAGGACGCCTTGTCAACTTGCACAATATTAACGAATTCAGAGGAAAGTTTATTCCCATATCCACAGGAATAGAGAGAATTCCCTTTTGCTTACCGTAAGCTGAGGCTTACCCTAAGTAAAATTTTAGTTTTGCACATAGAATCTTGCACAAAAGTATCGGGAAGACCCTAACTTTAAGGCAGAATCTTTTACATACCAGGATGAATTCAGTGGTGTCTAAATTTCCATCCCAGGCAGAATGAAAAACATACCAATGAAAAAGAAATCGACAAAGAGCCAGTTAACACCTTTAATCGCCTACTCAGGTACTTTTTTGGGGATACTATTGGCATTCTGGTCTGTTCAAAACTTAAACTTTCTTTCCTGGGATGACAATGTGTATGTCTACGAAAATCCACTGATACGCAATCTTACCTGGACTGCCATACAGGATATTTTCAGAAATTTTGTCATGGGTAATTATCACCCTTTAGTGATTTTATCCTATGCAATTGAATTCTCTATAGCTGGAATAGAACCCAAATTATACCACCTAACCAATCTCGCTCTCCATATTGGAACCACCCTGCTGGCATTGAGAGTAATACATCAATTAACCCAAAATCTACCCATGGCGCTGCTGGCAGCCCTATTTTTTGGGTTACATCCTCTGAAAGTGGAGTCCGTAGCTTGGGTCACTGAAAGGAAAGATGTATTGTACGGATTCTTCTACCTCGCCTCCCTATCCTTTTGGCTATTGTATCGTGAATCAGGAAAAATGAAGGACATTATCGTTATGATGGCACTCTTTATTTTATCTTGTCTTTCCAAAGGACAAGCCGTAACCCTTCCATTGGCAATTATCCTTATTGAACTATTCTTAGGAAGTAAACCGAAGGAATTATTTAAAAACATACCGCTTTTGTTCAGCATTCTTTTATCTCTTGTTTTTGGAATTATAGCCATCTATGCCCAAAAATCTGGGGGCAATATCCGCAGCTCCGAAGCCTTCAATATAGGGGAACAACTACTACTGGGTTGTGGGAGTTTACTCTTCTATTTGCCAAAATTTATTTTCCCTTATCCATTAGTTCCATTTTATCCTTATCCCGAAGCTCCTTTATCGGGTATCTGGTATTTAAGCCTCGCTGGAATTACCTTACTCCTTTATATTCTATTGGCAAGTTGGAAAAAAGAAAAAATTATATTCTTTGGTCTTAGTTTTTATTTAATCCATCTACTTCCGGTTGCGCAATTTTTACCCGTTGGTAATGCCATTGCAGCAGACAGATACTTTTACCTTCCGGGCTTGGGATTAGGCCTTCTAGTAGCCTGGGTGATTGCCACGAAATTGAAAGAGAGAATTGCCTTATTAACTGGAGTAGGAATTGCCATATTCTGGGGAATTTTAAGTTACCAGCAAATTGGGATATGGAAAAACACAGAAACATTTTTTACCCATATCATCAAAAAAGATCCTTCTGTTGATTTTGCATTTGTCAACCTAGGAAGATATTTGGAAAAACAGAATCGGAAAAGAGAAGCTGCAGATGTGTATATAAAAGGTATACAAGAAAATCCTGATTATCCAGACCAATACAATGATGGAGGTTACACACTCAGCCATTTAGGAAAATATGACAGTGCCAAAATTTTATTAACCCAAGCCATTCAACTAGCACCCGAAATGGCAGAAGCGTATAACAATATGGGATATAATTTTAGTATGATGCAGCAATTTGATTCATCGGAACTATATTTAACCAAATCCATAAAACTCAATCCCAAAAATGAGACGGCCTTTAATAATCTGGGGAGTACTTACAGCATGATGGGAAAATACACAGAAGCCATTCAATCCTTTGAGGAAGCCATACGATTAAAACCCGAGTATGCCGATGCCTATAATAATGAAGGATCCAGTTATGGAATGATGGGGAATAACACGAAAGCATTAGAACTATTTCAGAAAGCTATTGCACTTAATCCAAATTTCGGAGGAGCTTGGTTTAATGCAGGCATTGCCTTACAAAGTATGGGAAACAAAGACCAGGCAGTTGAATCGTATAAAAAGGCAGCAAGACTAGGACATGCCCCTGCGATAGATTTCCTAAAAAGTCAAGGAATAGGTTGGTAATACATTTAATTACTTTCGAAATATTCCACTAGAAAATAAAGTATCAGCAATAACAAGGATAAATTGGCAAAGCAAAAATTTAAAACAGAAAATAAGACTGGTAAAAAAGCAGAAGCAAGTACAGCATCTTTTTGGACAGAAGAAAGAAAATGGATGCTTGTGCCATTTGCATTGTCCATCTTGGTCTATCTCGCAGCTCTGAGTAATGACTTTGTCGAATGGGATGACAATCGCTATGTATATGACAATCCGGATTTAGGCAAATGGAACTGGGAAGGATGGAAATATTTATTGGGAAAATATGTAATGGGGAATTGGCATCCCTTAACCATGATTAGTCTAAGCATTGACAAAGTATTATTTGATTTAAATCCTGCTGGATTTCATGCAACCAACATACTCCTTCATGCAATAAATAGCGCCCTACTCTATATACTCTGCATTCGACTCACAAAAAACGCCTTCGTTGCAGTAGTGGCCTCTGCCCTATTTGCTGTTCATCCCTTGCATGTAGAATCTGTTGCTTGGATTTCCGAAAGAAAAGATGTGCTCTATACTTGTGGAACTTTAGGATCATTAATATATTGGCATCAGTGGATAAAAACTGAAAGACAAAAATATTGGATACTATCCCTTGTGCTATTTTTTCTAGCCTGTACGGCAAAAGCACAGGCTGTCATTATGCCTGTAATAGCACTATTAATTACGGCTTGGGAAAAACCGGAAACCTTAAAAGAAATAAAATCGCTTCTATCTATTGCCCCCTATTTTGTCCTGTCCTTAATAATTGGCATGGTTGCCATAGATGCCCAAACAGAAGGAGGGAATGTAAGAATTTTTCGAGAGTACACTTGGTTAGATCAACTTTTAATAGCCCTATATGGCTTGTTTCTGTATTTAGCTAAAACGATAGCTCCTATTGCTCAATCAGCTTATTATCCTTACCCACTCAAAGAAAGTGGAAACCTACCTAACTTATATTATGCAGTACCATTTGCATTGCTGGCTTTAAGTGGGCTCATACTTTACTTTTCCAGAAAACATAAAATCATTTGGTTTGGTATGGGATTCTTCTTTATTGCAATATTACCCGTACTTCAAATTATGCCCGTTGGAGAAACCATGATTTCAGAACGATACTATTACCTACCCTCCGCCGGTTTATTTTTGGTATTGGCTTGGTTAATTGCCCAAGTGCCTTTACCAAGTAAAATTCCCATTCTGCTTGCCTCAACATTAGTAGTTGCCTCAGGATATTTATGTCATCAAAGAGTAAAAATCTGGAACAATACCTATTCGTTATTTCTGGATGTCATGCACCAGCATGAGAATGTTCCGGTAGCATACAATAATATAGCCAACCAATTTACAAAAGACAAGAAATATGAGCTCGCCATACCACTTTATAAAAAAGCATTGAGTATTAGACCTAAATATGCTATTGGCTGGCATAACTTAGGGAATAATTACACCCATTTGGGAAAATATCCTCAAGCACTAAAATCATTTAAACAATACCTAACTATTCGTCCAGACGATGAGGTAGTTTATAAAAAAATAGGTACTGTATATAGTAAAATGGGCAGTGCGTCAGCTGAAGCCAATAATTTAGCAGACGCGGAAAAATATCTCATTCTAGCAATAGAACATGATCCAGATTTAACAGAATGCTATGTAAATCTAGGAAATATTGCCGCCATGAAACAGGACTTTGTCACTGCTGAGAATAGATACAATAGTGCACTTCTGCTCAATCCAGAAAACTCAGGTACATGGTTTAACTTGGGATTGATGCGATTACAATCCGGAAAAAATCAGGAAGGAGTAGAGGCAATTCAAAAAGCGGCAGGCTTAGGCCACACGCAAGCATCACAATGGCTTTCTCAAAGAGGAAATTCATAATTCAACATGAAAAAGAAAAACATACAGGTAAAAGATACTGTCGAGTCGCCTTATTTATCCTGGTTAGGAGGATTGATTTTAATCTTAATAACTGGTTTCATCTATCAACCCGCTTTAGATAATAAATTTACCAATTATGATGAAAGAGCGTATGTAAGTGAAAATAGAGGCATTCAACAATTAAATACGGAAATGATTTCCCACGAATTCAAGTCGTTCTTTATGGGAAATTATCATCCTTTAACGATGATTAGTTACGCCATTGATTATTCCTTTCAGGGTAAGGATCCCGCTGGATATATTTTGACCAATATTTTACTCCATTGCCTGACCTCCCTCATCCTATATATTCTTTTAGTTATGTGGACTAAAAATCCTTGGGCATCATTGGCTGGAGGATTATTATTTTCCTTGCATCCATTACATGTGGAATCAGTTGCCTGGATAGCAGAAAGAAAGGATGTCTTATATACTATGTTTGCTAGTTTATCCATTTTAATGGCCTATCTTTGGCATACGCGTCAATCCAATATATTTTGGGGTTTAAGTATATTCTGTTTAGTCCTTGCCTGTTTATCTAAAGGAATGGCCGTGGTGGTAACTCCAATTATTATTTTGATTGGTATCACCTTAAAAATTGAAAAGGAAGGAAAATTAGAATGGAGAGAAATTCCCAAATACATTTTAAATCCCAAATTTCTTCCGTTCTTGATTGTAAGCTTAATTTTTGGTTATGTCGCTATTTTAGCTCAAGCCGAGGCAGCTGCTATTCGAACAGACACAGGAAACTTGCCCTTTTATGCCAAAATACTCTATCCATCCTATGGAGTGTGGTTTTATCTTCAAAAGTTTATTTTTCCTATCCCTTTATCCGCGCATTATGAGTATCCCTCCTTAAAAAATATACTACTACTTCTATCTCCTGTTTTAAGCATCGGATTGGTAGTTGGATTATGGATGATTAGAAAGAAATTTCCTGAATGGATTCTCGCTTTCTTATTTTACTTTATAGGAATTAGTATCGTACTACAAATCCTTCCGGTTGGGAAAGCAATTGCAGCCGATAGGTACTTTTATTTTGCCTCCATTGGATTTTCAATTGCGCTGGCCTGGAGACTCAGTAAATTTTCAGGCAAACTATATTCCATGATAGTATCGGTAATCTTTATCGTTATTGGATATACCCTAACAATTCCACGAATAAGTATATGGAAAGATTCCAAAAGTCTTTGGGAAGATACTTATAAAGAAAATCAGAATGTACCTTTTGTATTATTTAACTTAGGCGTTTCACTGGAAAAGTCAGGAAAAGAAAGTGACCTGCGCGCAATGGAATTATATCAAAAAGCCTTGGCGATAGATTCATCCTATTTTGAACCTTATAATAATTATGGGATTTTACTAAATCAATATGGACAACCTGGAACTGCAATTCCCCTGTATTATAAGGCAATTACATTGAATCCCAACAATTCGGATACTTATAACAATCTGGCTACTGCATTACAGGCTTTAGGAAAATATGAAGAGGCGTTAAGTATATTCAACAAATCATTGTCAGTTGACCCCAATAACCCCTCTCCCCATAATAATTTAGGGACCCTATTAAATGAATTAGGAAGATATAACGAGGCAGCCTATCACTACAATGAGGCTTTAAGGCTTAAGGAAAATGAGCCAAGGGTATGGTATAATTTAGGGAATTTGTACTATCAGATTCAGAAAACAGATTCCAGTATATATTGCTATCAGAAGGCATTGGAAATGAAGCCTGACTATCCGGATGCAATGGGAAACATGGGAGTAATCTATTTTTCCCGCAAGGAATATCAGACAGCCTTATCTTGGTATGAAAAGGCGTTACAGGTAGACCCAAATTTCAGAGATGCCTATTTTAATATGGGAGTTACCTGGTATTACTTAAAGGATCAGCAAAAATCCCGGGCGAATTTTGAAAAAGCAGCCTCCTTAGGTCATGGTGCGGCACAACAGTGGTTAAATTCCAACCGATGAAAATCCTACACCCCTCTCCCACGGTTGCTGGTTCTGTTACGGATAGTTCATTTGCTTTATATCTCCGTAAAAGAGGTCCATCGATTGTAATACTTCTGCTGATTGTATTGAGTGTAAATTTGATAGCCTTGTGGAATGGATTTGCTGGGATTGAGGATAAGCAACTGGTACTAGAAAATGAATTAATCCGAAATTTAGATTTTTCTGGTCTGTTTAAATTATTTACCTCCGCAACCCAGGGAGGGTATCATCCATTGGTGGACATAAGTATTGCCCTGGATTTTCGAATAGGTGGATTTAATCCATTGAGTTATCATGCACAGAATCTATTCTGGCATTTAATCAACGTCTGGCTGGTGTACAGAATATTTCGAAGACTGGGAAATAATCGCACCAAAGGATGGATGGTGGCACTATTTTTCGGCATTCACCCACTGCATGCAGAAAGTATTGCCTGGGTAAACGGAAGAAAGGATGTACTATATGCGGCTGGTTTTTTGTTTTCCATTTTATTCTATTACCGCTATACGGTCAGCGGAAATAAATATTTTTATCGACTGAGTTTAGTTGGATTTGTCTGGGCTTGTTTATGTAAACCCATGGCTATGAGTTTACCCTTACTATTGCCTTTAATTGATTATCTGGAAAATAGGAAAATAAACTGGAGGGATACAATCAGTGAGAAATTCCCATTTTTTTTTATCGGAATTGTTTTAGTCTGGTTTACCTTTCTGGCTCAATTAAATGAAGGACGAATCGGCACCCTACACAATTGGCAGGAATTTCTATTTGTATGCCGGGCTCTGGTGTTTTATATTTCCCGAACGGTAATGCCCATTCAATTATCAACCTTTTATCCCTTCCCGGAATCCCCGGAATTGAGAGATTACCTTGCGCCTGTTGTATTGATTGGACTGCTAATAACCTTTTTTAAGATTTTACCTTTTAGTCGGGTTACCTTAAGTGGCTGGTTATTTTTCTTTGTCTGTATTCTACCTGTATTACAATTATTTCCTGCTGGTCAGGCACTCATGGCCGATCGAAATCACTATATAGCAGGATTGGGCTTACTGTATCTGATTGTCGAATTTTCCTGGATTGCCTGGTACAGATATCAGATATTAAGAAATTCATTACCTATTGCTATCGTCCTTACTGTTATTATTTTTTCTGCTATCCAGATAAATCGAATCAGAGTCTGGAGAAATGATGAGAGTTTTTATGGAGATATTTTAAGCTACAATCCTGATATTTATGCCGCTAATTTCAATCTGGCGCAGAGCAGATACAACAGGCAAGAATCGGATCAGGCCTTGCCACTCTATTTAAAACTTACCGAATTATATCCCGATTCTATACAAGCTTATACCGGGGCGGGCAAGACATTCTTACAGGCAGGAAAATATTACGCTGCCGAGAACATGTATCGCAAAGCGATAGGCTTATCTTCTGAACCGGAAATCTATTATCCGGAATTGGCACAGGCAAGCTTATATCAGCAGAAATGGGACACGGCTTTGTACTATTTCAGAGCAAGTATTAAGGAGTATCCACAGAATGCCCGATATAGAATTCAGCTATCCGAAGCCTACAAAAATACCGGACAAGACAGCTTAGCCACTCATAGCTTATATCAGGCCCTAAACATTGATAGTACAAATGGCCAGGCTTATTACCAAATGGCATTACTTTTAGCGAAACAAGGAAAATTATCCGAATCCAGAGGCTGGATGAAAGTTGCGGCCTCTAAAGGAATCGCAGAAGCTCAGGTTGCGATAGATCAGGATAAAACCGTTTGGTGATGTTACAAACCTAAAGGATAACATCGAATAAGCCGGCTCTCCTCCTGGCCGATTTCAAAATAAAACATTTTACTTTTTTTTTAATTATATTTTTATAAATTTGTCCTGGTATTTACCCTCATATATCATGAAAAATATTTTGACTTTATTGATGGTATTCATTCTGTTAGAATGCAGTGCGCAGAAATTACCCAATCCCAGCAAGCCAGAAACATTAACTCCTGATTCAGAATTTATTTATACCCCGTATGATCAGGTCATGACCATTTGGATTCCTTTGGATCAGAACTGGCCACGATTTGTACCCCCCCATTTAAAACATGTGATGAACAATACGCCCCTGTTTCAACAGGTAAATGAGCCTGTGTTAAGTGGTATTCCTGCATTAATCCTGGAAGGTATTAAAAATGAAAAATGCAAAGTAATTGCCTATGATACAAAACCAGACCCTTTGAGCGAAATGAGTGTGTATGATTTCCATGAACTTCATAAAGATTCCCTAAAATATTTCATAGATAAAATCTATTTTAGAGATAGTAAATCCATTACTCAAGAAAGTCAAAACTCAAGGGATAGTTTTAATTACAGCGTTAGCCGAACTATGCAAGTCAATATCCGAGTAAGAGATTCAATGGGCATAATGATTTATACACCAGAAAGAATTACACTTATTATCGAATTTTCTAATTACCCCCCAGTAAATTTCTGTGCCATAGATTTAAAGCAAGCATTTTTTCAACAACCCTATCAGGATAATAAATCCATTTACGAATTATTAAAATCTATGAATTACGAATACTATCCGGTAAACTACCAGTTCCGTAAAGGCAAAAAATTAATGGGATTTCAGATTAATAGTTATGAAATAAGCCTTTCATTAAAATATGCAATTATGAGTGGGGGCACGGAAATTTTCAAGAAAAATATCAAAAAATCGTATCAAACATCCTATATTGCGATGCTTCCCAAACATAAGAAAAAATCAGAGCAGCAATGGCAGAAAGCGAGAGATAAGTATCAAATGAAGTGATGGGTTATCTTTTTGTCCGGCACTGAAGTGCCGGGCAAACTAAAATACCCTTCCTGCACTAAAGTGCAGGACAAACTAAAATGCCCTTTCAGGGCAGGGAGGGGAGAGACAGAGTTTGATGTTTGGCCGAAAACTATTCCGAATAGCAATGAAACCGACATTTCGCTATCCAGATTTACCCTTCGTTTATTAAACTTTATACTTTAGAATTCTCAACTTCGCTCTCATTCTCACTCTGTTTTTCGAGCCGCACCTGTCTCGATACGAGGCCTCCTAAATTTCGTTATTGCAAAATTCCATTGGGCCTCGTACTCGACATGACAGCCGGCCGCACGCACCTCAATTATTTAAGTAGCGTAAATTAAAAAGCGAAGCGCCCCTTTGCGTCCCTTTGTTACTTTGCGGTTAATTCTTGATACGCGCAGATTACACTTTGTGGTACTTTGTAACCTTCTTTGTGATCTTAGTGGTTAAACAATAATGAGCGTAGCGAATTTAATTTCACGAGGGGCGGTACCGCCTCGCTATGATATTGCGCTCTTACAGTAGAGACGCACAATTGTGCATCTCTACTTGGAAAAATGCAATAGCACAATCTGCGCAATCCCCCATTCCTTTTGGTCTGTGATTCAGACTTAAATATAAAAGTTCAATAATAGGAAAACCTACCCTGCCGCACGGATGCAATATTTGCCGCACTAACACTTGCACAGAGCCGTACGAATGACAACACACCCCAAAGGTCAGAGCGAGAATGAGAGAAGAGAGCGAAAGAGTTAGCTCACGAGAATAAAGAAAGAATAACGAATATACTATTTTCCTCCCTTACTCCTTCAATTCGCTGGGTAATTGAAAATCGGGTTTAACTCTCAGGGCTTCTGTTTTCCATTGGTTTGCTTTATCGGGGAAGCCTGCAGCTTTTTCGTATAAGGCACGATAGACCGCCATACTGGCAGCAATCTTGCGGATTTCAGTGCCATAGGAATTTTTAGGGTTTCCAAATCGAATTTGATAGGGGGTAAATTCCAAGGGCTGATATCCAGCAGAGTCCGCAACAATGCGCATAAAGTATTTATCCGGAATAAAAGTATATCCCTGAGGTAAATCTATTTTATTATTCCGTAGATCGTTCTGCATCATTTCAATACCCAGATAGGCTTCGTATTTTCCGGGTGTAATTAAATCTTTAATTATTTTCCGAAATAGAAATTCGAGCTTTTTAGCATCGAAATTCGTTTGTCCCAATTCCATAGGACTTACCTCTTGAATAAATTCCTTGCTATCTGCCTCTACCCTTTTAAATACATCCGGATACTGTCGCTCCATTTGTGGATAATACCAAGAGCGACGAAGTAATTCTTTATCTACTACACAAATATCCTTTCTAAACCCTTCTACTTGTTGAAAATAATAAGTAGGTGAAACGAGAAAATCCCACTGATAACTCATCAACAAAGCATTCTCAGGAAGAGAATTCATGGCATCACGGGTGTAATCTTCAAATACGAATTCTTGGCTTCTGTCCTGAGCTTCAAATTGAGTGATACCTTGCCAAATTCCGGGAATAAAGGCAATCGCGAGAATTATTTTTGAATATGCAGGTTTCCATTGCATACAATAGACCCAGCCACTTAACAATAAAAAACTGGCAGCAATATAGGCTAATAAAAAATAGGAATCCAAATCAGCAATATCATAATTGGAGGCATACAATACCGTAAAAGCAAAACTGATACTAAAGAATATCGCCCATCTTTTATTTTGTTTCCAGAGAAATAAAAGTCCAGCAATTAAAGTAAGAATTGCCAATACCATAAATTCATTCTGGAAACCAGCAAAGAATTCTGCCAAATTGGCTTTGGTTACTTTTGAAGAAGAGAATAACCATACACGATATTGCCAACCACTTACATGCACCATTAATCGCTCAAAGGAATGAGGATTTCCCCAATTTAACAGGGGTTCAGAAGCAGCCCGGAACATTAATCCGCCATAATTAATTCCCAGAACGCTCAAAAAAATTGCAATCATTTTCCCCAGCCTTTTCCATAATTCGGGTTTGCTGATTCCATAAGAATTAAAATAGAGCCAGGCGATACCGGGTAAAATCATCAAGGTGGTCATGTGATTGGAGAACCCTAGACCCAACAATATGGCTAAAACATACCAATATTTCAGATTATTATAAACTTGTATATAAATCAGGCAGAAAATAATAGCAGCCAATACGACCAGATTCAGGGAATAAACTTCCGTTGCAGTAGCCTGTGCCCAGTAGGTTTTAGATAATCCCAGGGTAATTACTAAAGCAGATGGAAGAATGAAACCAGCCCATTCATCTTTCACCGATAATACTTTTGTCAGAAATAAATTAAATGCAAACCAGAGTATTCCCAGAGAAGCCAATACATAAACCAGTGCCAATACATTGATCTGATAAATCATGGAGGAGGCCAAAGGAATTCGAGTAAAAAGCCAGCCTAACCAGGTAAAAAGAGGATAGCCCGTTGGATGAGCTATTCCAGCGGTGAATTGTACGGCGGATAATTCTCCCGAATCAATCTCCACCACACTGGGAGCCATGGTTAGAAAATAGACCACTCCGGTGATGACCAGAGAAAGTAAGCAAGCTATACTATTACGCTTCATGGACTGATAAAAAGAACCTCCCTGATTGGAGTGAGGGAGGTTTTAAATTATTACTAATTGTAGACGAATTACTTTTGGAGGGCGATACTTTGCAGGAAGGCATCCAATCCGAGATTAAAGCCCATAATGGTAAAGGAAATTTCCTGGCGAACCAAACCAATATCCTTACTGAAGTATAATTCTATGGGTTGCCCCCCGGTGGTGCCGGATACTACCTGAATCTTCCAGGCTGATACTAATTTATTTACTGCAGGTACCCACATGAGTTGTGTGCCAGTAACGGTATAGGTAGCAGCACTGGCGGATTGATCTTCCCAAGTATCCCCTACTGCTAGCGGGTAATTAACATAAATATACTCCTTATCCTCACCGGGTACCCGACGGTATATTTTTCCGGTACGATCGGTTCTATATCCAAATCGGGTTGAAGGCAAAACATTGCCAATGGGAATCGGGGAACCTTCTACCTCAAAAGACTGGGAAATCATAAAATAGGTATTGCCTCCCATAACGGTATCCTTATCAATATTCAAAGAAGCTGTGACAGGCAATGACAATTCAAAACCTGGGATAGGCACCTCAACGGTATCCAGCAATTGCCAATTATTTCCCACCTTCATCGGTAAGAATACATCTGCATTCTGGCAACTGCCATCATCCTGAGTGGCTGCGGGATTATAATTCATCGAGTTGGAATTCATACATCCCTTCACGACCGGAGCATCCTCCGCTTTTTCCTTTTTCTTGCAAGCAGTAATGACTGTAAAAGACAGCAGAGCAATTAACAAAAACTTTAATTTCATACAGGTAGGTTTCAAATTTGTCCCTCCAAATTAAGATTAAATTTCTAAATAGAAATTAGGGAAAGTAACAAAGTACATAAAAATCTAATAATCAAATTTTTACAGTTCCCGCTTGGTGATAACCCAAACCCTACCTACCGCACATAAAACGAATAATACGCCCGAGTCCCATTCGGATGAACGCCTTCTATCACAACTGTTCCTTTATTCGACTCCAATATCCGAATCGCATCTTCGGCATCTGTTAATTTCACCTTATTAATGGCTGTAATCACAAATCCTTCCGGCAAATTCATATTCCGTATCAAACCATTTCGAATGTTCGAAACCTTTACGCCTCCATCGACATTCATTTTCTCTCGTTCCACTTTTGAAAGCAATTCAAAATCTGCCCCTAATGAAACGGATGTTACACTTTGCTTCCGCAACATCTCAACGGTTCCTTCCCGATTCGTAAGCGATACCACATGGTCACGCAACTCTGACTTTCGCTTTACCGTAAGCTTTACCTTATCGCCCGGACGGTAATAACTGATTCGCTCCTCAAATGTGGCCTTCGAATTCACCTCTACCCCATCCACTTTCAAAATGATATCGCCTACCTCCAAGCCCGCCTTATCAGCGGCTCCCCCGCTCCCAATATCTTTTACAAATACTCCTTTAAGATTTTCTTCTTTTAACTTATCTGCCAACTTTTGATCTATATCCTGAATATCAGCATTCAAAAAGGGGCGCTGAACCTCACCAAATTCCACCATATCTTTCACCACTTTGGATACCACATTGGCGGGAACTGCAAACCCATATCCTGCATAACTTCCTGTTTGAGAATATATCGCTGTATTGATACCCACTAATTGGCCTCTTAAATTGACTAAGGCACCACCCGAATTTCCTGGATTAATTGCAGCATCCGTTTGAATAAAAGATTCTATCGGAAATTGTGAATTGACAATATTGATATTTCTTCCTTTGGCACTGACAATGCCCGCGGTAACGGTTGAGGTCAAGTTAAAGGGATTTCCGACCGCAATTACCCATTCTCCTATTCGTAAATTATCGGAGTTATCGAATTTCACAAAAGGCAAATCCTTGGCTTCTATTCTCAATACAGCCAAATCCGAAGATGGGTCCGTTCCAATCACTTTCGCCTTAAAGGATCTTTTGTCATTCATGACCACTTCGATTTCATCTGCTTTATCTACCACATGATTATTCGTTACAATAACTCCATCAGCAGAGACGATTACACCAGAACCTGAATTATAAACGGGCCCCCGGTTACCAAAAAAATCACCCCAAAACCAAAAAGAATTGGGCTGCTGTTGGTAGGTTGAAGTGGTTTTAATAAATACGACAGAATGGGTTGAAACTTCCGAGGCTGTAATGAAACTTCCCGCATCGGACATGGTCTCCCTCAAATGAGTCAAACTCGAAGGACTGTTCTCGGCATATACCGGAAAGGCGGAAGGATTAGGCTGCAGGTAAGAAAATACCCAAGCCCCAAAAATTCCAGAAGAAAAGGCAATCAATACCCAAAACAGTTTCTGCATTTTGCTCATATGATCCAATTAAAACAAGCATTATAACGCAAATTTCGGCAAAAAAATTATTTCCCAAAAACTTGGAAAAAGCAGTTAACCCGCTAAAACACTAATTAAATCAAACTCAGTGATAATGTCCAACTGCCCATCTTCCGTTTGAACCAACACCGCTGGATTCTCCTTATTAATCATTTTAGATAGAACATCAATCCGTGTTGTAGCCAGTACAAATGGGAAAGGGTCATTCATCGCAATAGTGACCGGCTCATCTTTCAATCCTGGGTCATCCAAAATAGTGTTCAGTACCCTTCTTTCGGTTATGCTCCCCACCACCTTTCCATTTTCGACAACAGGAATCTGAGTGATATAATTCTTCCGAATCAGGTTAATCGCATCTTTAAGAGTATGCTGGGGGCTTAGGGTAATAAACTCACTTCTACCCTCTTTTCGAGCTAATATATCTCTCGCTGTCAGCATATTTCCTTCTTCCAGAAATCCATGATCAGACATCCAGGTATCATTATAAATTTTCCCCAAATACCGGGTACCATGATCGGGTAGTATCACAACCATCAAAGCATCCTTACCCAAATCACGCGCATATTCTAATGCTCCATGCATGGCAGAGCCACAAGACCATCCAACAAACAAACCTTCCAACCGCGCTAATTTCCTAGCCATGATAGCGGCATCCTTATCTGTCACTTTAATGATTTTATCCACTACCGTCATATCTGTGTTGGCAGGAATAATATCTTCCCCAATTCCTTCTGTCAAATAAGAATGAATTTCTTTTTCGTCAAAAATACCTGTTTCATGCAGTTTCTTAAATACGGAACCGTAAGTATCAATTCCAATGATTTTAATATCCGGATTCTTCGATTTCAAATATTTTGCAATTCCTGAAATGGTTCCACAAGTACCCATACCGGCAACGACATGGGTAACCTTACCTTCTGTTTGTTCCCAAATTTCAGGACCTGTAGATTCTATATGTGCTTGGGTATTGGACAAATTATCATACTGATTGGGATAATAAGAATTAGGAATTTCAGCCGCTAGTCTTTTAGCTACAGAATAGTAGGATCTCGGATCATCTGGAGCAACTGCCGTCGGAGTTACCACTACTTCGGCTCCTACAGCTCTCAGTATGTCCATTTTCTCTTTAGACTGCTTATCCGGCATGGTAAAAATGCATCGGTATCCTTTGATAGCGGCTACCAAGGCGAGTCCCATCCCCGTATTTCCGGATGTCCCTTCAATGATGGTTCCCCCGGGTTTTAGAAGTCCTGCTTTTTCTGCATCCTCCACCATTTTTACCGCGATTCGGTCTTTGATGCTATTACCCGGATTAAAATACTCTACCTTACCCAAAATTATAGGCTTCACATTTGTACTTACTGTATTAATCCGGATAAGGGGAGTATTCCCAATGGCTTCTAGAATATTATTGTAAAACATTTTATTGACTAAAAAGGTAAGAATGAATGAAATATTTGAGGCAACCGAGACCTAACTGCCCCTGGACAAAGATAAGCAGAAACCATCTGAAAATGATAGGGAATTTCTTCGAATCTATAAAAAAAAGCACCCTCCTGATTGGGAATCAGAAGGGTGCTTTCTAAAGGTTAAATTGTGCCTTAGTTCGTTTTTGTAATCTTTCCGGTACGAACAAAATTTCCAGAAGTCAATTCAATTAAATACACCCCCTGAGCAAGACCTGATAAATCCAGTTGAGTAGTTCCTTGAAGTTCCTTTCCAAATTGAGAAATTTCCTGACCGTCTACGCTAAATAGTTTCATTTGACAGGAACTCAATACTGAAGGCACCTCAACTGTTACCATTCCCGTAGTAGGCACTGGATAAAGCTGTACAGCATTTAATGCCTGAAATTCAGGGTCATTGGCAACAGATGTTTTGTAAGTGTAGGATGCTGATTCCATAATAGCACCTGCACTATCCGCTCCAATTTGAAGTAAAATAACCTGATTATTATCGTTGGTCATCCAAGTATATTCAGTGGAATAAGAGATAGTATCTGAATTTACCTGTGGCCCTAATAATGGGTTTGGAGTATAAGTGGTATCATAAGTAGTAATGTTAGATTTTACCATCAGTGCATTGGGATAAGTACCAGATGGTGTCGTAAGACTTCCATATCCAATGCACGACATTTGCTTCACCTTCCGTTGATATTGATATACTGTAACTGCACCTACCGGGGGAATAGTCGCATTTACGGTAGTTGTATTATGACTGGTGTAGGTTTGGTTGTGATTATAGGTAAGAGGAACCGGCACCAGCATTTCTGGACTACTAAAAATAGTACCGATATTACTCACTAAAATACCATTCCCTACATCCAAAGTCCCGTACAGAAAATTTCCACTAATATATAAACCATTAGTATTGCGTGTAAAAAACAAAGCCACGCTATCCTCTACCCTATCATAGGCCATGGTAGCATTCGGAAAATTGGAAGAAATCGTATTCGCAACAGAGGATACTGCTGCGAAAGTAATTTTGCTGGTATCTCTAATTTGCCAACCTCCGGCGAAATTCCAAGTTTGATTGGCTCCACCATTGAAACTGCCTGTCAGTGCGGGTGAGCCGGAACTATCCAACACTTCCCAAAGTGAATTTCCAATATCCGGAACTTCATTCAAAGTAATAGTAATTTGAGCAGATAAAGAACTCGTAAGTAAAAGCGAGAGAAGAAAAGTGTAGATTTTTATCATAATTCAAGTGGTAAGTTTTAGATAAAATTAAACAAAAATCAGGCTAATTCATATTTACCTTAATTTTAAGGGCTGTGAAGATTTTACCTACTCCAAAAGGCCAATGGGATTATCTGCTTCTCTCTTTGATTGCAGCACTATGCTTTTTGCCATTCTTGGGCAACACTGCCTTATTCGATTGGGACGAAATCAACTTTGCTGAATCTGCCAGAGAAATGCTGGTATCTGGAAATTTCCTCGATGTCCAAATAAATTATCAGGCATTTTATGAAAAACCTCCGCTGTTCTTCTGGTTTCAGGCCGCTTGTATGTACTTATTCGGAATCAACGAATGGGCAGCTCGGCTCCCGAATGCTCTGACAGGATTAGCAACTTTGTTTTTCCTGTATCATGTAGGAATCTTCCTTAAAGACAGAATCCTAGCATGGATTTTAATCTTGATTTGCCTAGGCAGTTTACTTCCCCACTTGTATTTCCGTACTGGAATAATCGACCCTTTTTTTAACCTGCTGATTCTACTTTCTTTGTATTTTTTTCTACTTTACACCCTTCAAAATCAGTCAGTACACCTCGCCTTACTCTCAGGATTATTCTGTGGATTCGCAGTTTTAGCGAAAGGCCCCGTGGCAATTCTTTTTTACACGCTGGTTCTGGGTATATACTGGATTCAATTAAAACCATCTAAGTTTTTTACTTTCATAGGAATTGCCACTGTTTCGGGCATGCTTCCACTGCTCATCTGGTTTGGCACCCTTACCTACCTGCGTGGACCTGATTTTATCCTGAACTTCCTCTCCTATCAAATAGAATTGTTTACTCAACCAGTTGCAGGTCATGACCAACCTTGGTTTTATCATATCCTTATTTTACTCGCATTAGGATTCCCCTTTAGCTGGTTATTTCTGAGAGCAAGCCTGTACAAGCCAATTGACTACAGCTCAAGATATGCTCATTTTCTATTCAAAACCTTATTCCTTTGTGTGCTGATAATCTTCTCCCTAAGCACAACAAAAATTGTCCATTATTCTTCTCTTGCCTGGATTCCGGGTTGCATCGTGGTAGGAATTTGGATTCGAGAACAGCTCCAATTTAACTCTGGCTTCGGAAAAATAGAATGGACTATTGGACTCAGCATCACGGGAATAATGATGGGAATAGCACTATTCGTCCTTGGATGGATTCTTCCAGACATTCATGATTATTCCCACTTAATCAAAGACAAATTCTTCTTGGCAGGTGTTTCAGGACCAATCCAATGGACAGGACAGGAATGGATACCCGGAGCCTTTTTATTCGGAGCCTCATTATCGTTACTCTTAGTGCGATTATTATTCGAGAAATTCCAACCCTTTTCCTTGAAAACCATAGGAATTCAGGCACTTATAATGACCATTTTCCTACACCTTACCTCCGGATTGTTAGCCCCTAGGATTTCAGAAATCACTCAGGGCCCTGCAGTAGAATTATATAAATCTTTACGAAATAAACGGGTGCAAATTATAGCAGAAGGATACAAAAGCTATGCACCCTATTTTTACGCTCAGGTGAATATGCCCGACCGACCCGAATTATACGATAAAGAATGGTTAATCCAGGGGGAGATTGATCGCCCTGTTTGGATGGTAACACGCATTGACCGAATCAATCCCGAATTAGAACAGCTGTTTTATACCTTCAAACTGGTAAAAAAATCCGGGGGATTTGCCTTTTATTTACGCATGCCATGACCAGGGAAGAACAAGCTCAGTTAGCAAAAGAAGCGAGAAAAAAACTCAAAAACTTTCAAGACTTCTTTCGAAAGTTTCGCAAAAAACCTGGGAAAGAAGTAGATGAGATTTTCCATCAGACTCATGAGGCTGTTTTCGAAAAAACAGATTGTACCCAATGTGCGAATTGCTGTTTGCTGGGAACCCCAATTTTCAGCAGAAAAGATATCGAAAGACTCGCCAATCATTTCCGAATCTCTCCGGGAAAATTTCAACAAGAATATTTAATTCAGGACAAGAGTGGAGACATTGTTTTACAACAAACACCGTGTCCTTTTTTGGGAAAAGATTTACGCTGCACTGTATATGAATCTCGCCCGGAGGATTGCCGAAATTTCCCTCACACGCATAGAAAACCTATGGGCCCCTTGATAAACACAGTACTGGTCAATACTGCCGTATGCCCTGCCGCCATGGAAATCGTTGACCGAATTGTTATCGATTGCAGCAAGCCATAAATCTAAATACAGAATTCTGCCTATTAAACACAAGATAAAAGCTCTGGAGCTGTGGCTTGTGGGTGGAGTTCCCTCTCCTTTTGGGAGCGTTAGGGAGGGGGCAAACCGCAATGGGTCAGGAAGAAGAACCTTGGCACTTAAAAAGGCATTTAGATTCTCCTACAATTAATCGCGTAGAACCCCTAAACCTTATACAATTCCTTTATCGACCAGCCATCTTTCCGCATCCAAGGCTGCCATACAACCTGTACCAGCTGCAGTAACTGCCTGACGATAGACATGATCCTGCGCATCTCCACAGGCAAAAACTCCTTCGATATTCGTCCGGGTGCTTTTCCCTTCTGTAGAAATATAGCCCGTTTCATCCATCGTAATCTGATCTTTGAAAATATCTGTATTAGGCTTATGCCCAATGGCGACAAAGAAACCTGTGATGGGAATTTCCGTTTTTTCTCCTGTCAGGGTGTTTTTTATCCGAACACCTTCCACCGTTTTTTCTCCTAAAATTTCATCGGTTTCGCTGTTCCAATAAATCTGAATATTGGGCGTATTCAATACCCTATCCTGCATCACTTTGGATGCTCGCATAGCATCCCGACGAACAATCATATGGACTTTTGAACATAATTTAGCTAAGTAGGTAGCTTCTTCAGCCGCCGTATCACCGGCTCCCACAATAGCCACTTCCTGCTGCCGGAAAAAATAGCCATCACACACAGCACAAGCACTTACCCCAAATCCATTGAGTCGTTGCTCAGACTCAATCCCCAACCATTTGGCTGAGGCTCCAGTGGCTATAATAATTGAATCTGCCGTCAATTCCTTTCCATCATCTGTCTTTACCCATTTCGGTTGTTGGGCTAATTTCACCTCAGAAATCAGCGTATACCGAATATCTGTCCCGAAACGAGCAGCTTGCAAACGAAAATCTTCCATCATTTTGGGGCCCATCACTCCCTCAGGATAGCCGGGATAATTTTCTACATCGTTGGTAATCATCAACTGTCCTCCTGGTTGAAGCCCGGTGTACATAACAGGATTCAGCCCTGCACGGGCAGCATAGATGGCGGCAGTATAACCAGCAGGACCGGATCCGATAATCAGGCATTTTACATGCTCAATAGGGTTTGTCATATTCAAAGAGTAATAATGGTGCAAAAGTAACATTTCCCTGAGGAAATCGAGAAATTGCCAAAAACGCCTTGACAATATCCGAAACGCAAATTCCTGATTATTCGTTGATTTCATTAATAATTAGATAACAATTCCGACTTATCTTTGTAGTGGTGAACAGATTCCTTGCATCCTTAATATTACCGCTCCTATTTCTCCCGGTTATAGTACAGGCTCAATGCCCGGAAATAACTGGCCTTATGGTCAATAGTTGTGGGGGCAACACAAACGAAGGACTAGATGAATATTTTACCTTCCGAAATGGAGCAAATCCGGTAGATCTGGCCACTTGGATTGTCACTTTCCCTTCGGGTACCGGTTTGAATTTTTGCAATAGTGGATGCGGAACCAACCTTTGGCAATTACCTAACCCCAGCACTGCCAGTGCAATTGCAGCAATGACCCCCACCTGTCCCGGATTGTTAATAGAACCTCCGGGAGGGATTATTCCCCCACATGCCGAGGTAATTGTATTTGCCGGAGCAACCCCTACTTTCGCTTATGACTTTTGTGGAAGCTGCAATACCGGACCTATTTATGCCGTTTTTACCAATAGTTTCAGTACGATTGGAAAATTCTCCAATTCTGCCCCCCGAATTCTACGCGTTGACTTTGGAAGCGGTTGCACCGATACAGCCTATTATGACCCATCTCTTTTTATTCCCTTGAATTCAGATGGTAATTATGTATCCTATAATTATATGACTGGACAGCCGACCTACATCACCCAACCCTGTAATGGATGCATCACTTTACCCATACAACTAACCCATTTTCAAGGGAGAAGTACAGAAAAAGGCAACCTAATTGAAGCCATTTTTGATGCAGAAGGAACAATGCCTGAGTCAATTACATTCTACCAAAGCTTAGACGGACTTAATTTTCAGGCCGAAGAAAATCCGAACAGAATAACAAAAAATGGAAGTCAATTTATTTACCTCGACCCGAATCCTAATAATAGAACTACTTATTATAAAATAGAATATAGTACACCCGAAAGCACTATAGGCAGTAGTGAGATGATTAAAATCACTTCCGCGAAAAATCCTTTATCACAACAACTTCCAGAAATAGAAATCTATCCTAATCCTGGAAATGGAAAAATTACCCTTCAATTTTCCGATTCGGACAATACTCATTCTGCCCCTTTGCAACTATTTTCTGCTGAAGGAAAATTGCTTAGAACAGAATGGATCAGTCTGAATGAATTGTCCCAATCTGTTTCGGTAGATTTTTCCGACTTGCCTTCAGGCTATTATTTTTTGCGACTTGAAAAAAGCGGAAAAATAATGTTCACACCCCTATTGATTCATTCGGAAAAATAAAACTTGCTTGCACCAAGCAAAACTACTTAGACTTCTTTACTGGCTTCTTCTTAGCTCCCGTCCCATACAGAACTGTCAATTCTACTTGAATGGCGCGCTGTTTACCCCCATCAAATGCAGGATCTAAATCTGGATAGGGATTGCGAATTACATTCGTCATGCCTATTTGATAAAACAAACTCCCGCCCACTGTGCCAAAACTGGTAGGGAAATCGATCGAAAAGCCTATAGGCAAAAACATATAAAATTTCGAAAGTGTACGATTGGCAAGGCCAGCATCTAAAAATCCTTTAGGCTCTTGACGAATACCCATTACATAGCCTGTCTTCGGCCTAAATACATTAAACTGAGGACCGAATAAAAAATCCAACTGCCCTCCTCGATATTGTGTGTTGTACCCTTTCCCAAAATCCTGAGCGACAAAGGGAATTCCGGATGATGGCTTTGCCAAATAGGAAAGTCCAATTTCAAGACCGCCATTCTTTTTATACAATCGATAAAATGCCCCCACCTGAGCATGAGAAAAGTATCCATCCATTAAAGGATAGGTTTCTGCCCGATAAAAATGATTGATCCAAGAACTAAACCGAAATCCAACACCTGTCTGAGCCGGAAGAGCTTGTATTCCGAGGAAAATAAAAACTACACAGGCAATCCATTTATTCTTCATGCTGAATTCCCCCTTCTGCTAAAATGAATTGTTGTCCCGTTTGAATCATAAATGCCCGAGCCGCTTCCAACTCATTGGGAATTTCTCCTTCCAATATTGCTTCTCGAATAGCATTTTTAATTTTACCCACCATTGCAGACGCGGGCAAATTAAAATGTGCCATGATCATTTCTCCGGTTATCGGTGGCTGCCAGTTTCTCAACTGATCCCGCTCTTCTACTTCTCGAACGCGTTGAGCAACCTTATTAAAATTCTCCCGATAGCGTCCCTTCTTCTCCTCATCTCGAGTAGTAATATCTGCACGGCACAATTTCAACAAATCCTCTAGGTCTTCTCCTGATTCTACTATCAGGCGTCGAATAGCGGCATCACTTACTTCTGAATCCACTAAGGCTATGGGTCTTAAATGCAAACGCACCATTTTCTGAACGAATTTCATTTTATCATTCAAAGGCAATTTCATTCGCGTGAAAATCTTGGGCACCATTCGGGCACCTTTGTCCTCATGCCCATGAAAGGACCATCCATGAACGGGATCAAAAGCAGCGGTAGCAGGCTTGGCGATATCATGCAATAATGCCGACCATCTAAGCCATAAATCATCTGATTCTTCACAGAGATTCTCCAACACCTTGAGGGTATGAAAAAAGTTATCTTTATGCCCTTTGCCTTTAATTATCTTGACGCCATGAAGTTTCTGTAATTCAGGAAAAATGATTTCAAGTAAGCCGGTTTTGAATAAAATCATGAATCCTTTGGTCGTATGATTGGTCAGGATCAATTTATTCAATTCATCTGTAACTCGCTCCATAGAAACGATGCGAATTCGTTCTTTATTTCGGGCAATACTCTCAAAGGTTGCTTCATCCAGCATATAATCCAGGCGAGCGGCAAACCGAGCTGCCCGCATCATGCGTAATGGATCATCTGAAAAAGTAATATCAGGATCTAATGGGGTTCGAAGAATTTTAGATTGCATGTCGCCGATTCCGCCAAATGGATCCAGCAACTCTCCGAATCTATCTTGATTCAGGCAAAGGTATAAGGCATTAATGGTAAAATCTCTTCGCTTTTGATCGTCCTCTAGGCTCCCATTTTCGACCAGGGGTTTTCGAGAATCTGCCCGATAACTTTCTTTACGAGCTCCAATAAACTCAATGTCATACCCTTTGTACCGAACGAGTGCCGTTCCAAAATTTTCATAAACAACAGCCGGTTTGGATCCGATTTTTTCAGCAAAAGCTTGAGCGAGTTTTACCCCACTGCCAATTGCCACTATGTCAACATCTTTAGAAGCATCTCCTAAGAGAAAGTCCCGAACATAGCCTCCAACAACAAATGCGGGAATATTAAGCTGATCTGCGGCTTCCCCGACAAGGGCAAAGACCGGATCTGCCAGCGCTTCGCGCAAAAAACTCATTAGAATGAATTAAAAGCCTGCCATGGCCAACATACCGGAGCCATTAAACAAAGACTCAATCCAAGTGTACACAGGGGATGGGAAGATACCCAACAACAGGGTAAGCCCAGCCAAAATGGCAATCCCAACACTCGGAGCCATTGCACAAGAAAGTCCTCCTACAGGTGCATCTGATTCCTCTTTTGTGAAATACATATTCACAATAACCCGAATATAATAATAGGCTCCCACTACAGATGCCAACACACCTATTACAGCAGCAACATAAAACTCGGAACGAACGGCAGCAAAGAACACCTGATACTTACTCATGAATCCGGCTAAAGGAGGAATACCTGCCAAAGAAAACAAGAAGATTGACATAGCCACCCCAAACCAAGGTTTGCGTAAGCCCAAGCCATTCCAACGGGATACTTCAGCATCTTCATCGGAATTTTCATACATCCCAATAAGTCCGAAAGCACCCACATTCATGATGGTATAAATGAAGGCATAAAAAATAACGGCAATAAACCCTTCTTTTCCAGAAGCCAATCCTAACAACACATAACCAGAGTGAGCGATAGAAGAATAGGCCAGCATTCTTTTCAAATTAGATTGACGAGCCGCGACAATATTTCCATAAACCATAGAAATAACAGCAGCTCCCATTAGAATCCAGAAAATTTTACCCTCCATTACCGGCATGGTATGATGTAAGAACATTCCCAAGGCCACAAAAGATGCTGTCTTGGAAGCGGTTGCCATAAAACCTGTTAGGGGGGTAGGCGTACCTTGGTACACATCCGGAGTCCAATTATGAAAAGGGAAAGCAGAAACCTTAAACAAGAAACCAATCAGGATAAACAATACACCTGGCAGGAACAAAGCGTTGTCCACCATTTGAGAATTGGCCATTGCCGTGTATTGGGTAACACCTGTAATACCATAAAGCATGGACATTCCAAAAAGCAAGAAACCGGTAGCGAAGGAACCCAATAGGAAATATTTCAATCCTGCCTCGTTGCTGCTGGAACTGGTTTTAAAAAGTGATGCCATAATATAAAGGCAGATGGACATTGTTTCTAGGCCTATAAAGGTTACGGTCAAATCGTTAGAATTCGCCAACATAATCATACCAATTACGGCAAAAACCAGAAGGGCATAGATTTCATCTACAATCTTTCCGTGGCGTTGGAAGAAATCCTGAATAAAGAACAGGGAAAACAATGCCCCAAGACATAAAGAAATATGAACAAAAGAGGCCAAGCCTCCAGTAAAAATCATCTGATTATAGACGGGAGTCATGCCTGCATCTGTAGTATTAAGAGGCAGAGCCAAAACCAGAGAAGAAAGCAGACCCAATCCGGCGAGCCAGGGAAGGATGCTTCTTAACTGAAGAGCGTCGCTTATCATGAGCAACAATCCGGTCACCAATAACATGACCAGCGGGAGAGTTTGGATTAAATCCTGAAAATTAAATTGCATAGGGTGCAAAAATAATGAGATTAGGCAAAATTACGAACCAGAACCTGTCTCTGGAATAACTTTCCCACAGTTTCAGACAAAAGTACCAAATCCCGGGGAAACTTTAACAGGGAATTATAGCAGAGTTTGAAAGACGCTTTCGGGCTGAATTTCCAATGCACAGCGAAAATGTCCTTGAGGGCAAGATTTTTTTCCATGCAATCCGCAGGGACGGCATTCAAGACCGCTTGTTTCTTGAATAACCACTGCATTTGGGGAGAGTGGGAAAAATCCAAATTCTGGCACCGTTGAACAAAAAATTCCGGTTACCGGAGCAGAAACAGCAGATGCCAAATGCAGGGGGGCGCTATCGTTGCAGACAACCCGATGGGCAAGAGACATAAGAGCGGCACTCTCCCTTAGGCTAAGTTTTCCACAAAGATTCACTCCCTTATTGCTTACGGTAAGTAATAAATCACCCAAATCGGCATCCTTAGGGCCCCCAACCACAACCGGAATCCAGTCTTCTGGAAAAAGCCCCACCAAGGCTTTCCATTTTTCTATTGGCCATTGCTTCGTAAACCAAACAGAAGCCGGAGCAAGCACAATCCATTTCCCGGGAGGAAGCAACTGTTGTACCCGAAATACCTCCTCCTGAGTTGGGAAAATTTTAGGTGCTTCACGAGTGGTCGGAAAAATATCCCTCAACAGATTCAGATTCCGGTCCACCTCATGTATAAGTGTGTCACTTCCCTTTGTAGAACGAGTATGCGGAAAATGAGCGGAATATAAAAATGAAAGAGGATTTTCAGAGAACCCCCGCTTTTGTTTAGCATTCAAACGAGCCATTAAAATGCCCGTGCTCAAAAACCGCTGACAGTTAACTGCCAGATCAAAAGGAATCTGAGATAATTGAGACATCAGACCCAAGAGGTTCCGAATTTTATGCTGATTTTTATCCCAAATCCAGATTTGATCAATAGCAGGATGATGCTCCAGTAGATTTTCATTTCCCTTTCGAACGAGAAAATGAATTTTCGCTTCCGGCCAATTCGTGCGAATTCGCTGCGCAATCGGAAGTGCCAGGATAACATCCCCAGTAAAGGCTGTTTGAATAATAAGTACCTGCCGATTCATGGAAAACAAAATTACGAGAAAAGCCGGGTTAAAGTGAACTCAAGAATTTGCGTCAAACTTTTAAAAACTGGTGCCGAGGCGGAATCCGGCATAAGAAAGGCGCGAACCAGAGTAGGACACTACCCCACCTATTTCTAAACCCAAACGCTCTAGGCCGAATATGTACTCAGTATAAGGCAGTTTTCCTGGGACATAAAGAGTATTGAGGCCAGCGTATTCTCCTAATTTCAATTTTCGTAACAAGGGTACCTTGTTGATAAACCAACCTCCGAAATGATGAACGAAATGTCCGGATGCATACTGACTATCGGTGCTGTACTCATAATAGGGTAATCCCTGAAAACTCAGATCGCCAGAAATACGAAGCATCATCAGATTGCCGCCGAAATGCCTGTAATCCATAAAGTACAGATTTGTATTATCAAAAAAATAGCCTCCCTTGATTTTCCAGGAGCTTTTACCGAGCATTTTAAGATTCCAATCATCCTGAACAGAAAGAGAAGATTCAACAAATTGGGTAGTAGCACCAGCTACCGGGATACCGGCCCTAAGCATCAGATTAAGAAAGGGCCATTTTGAACCATTATTTATTTTTCTATCCGGGCGGCTGGAATATTCATTGGCAAAAACCATTTTTGCATTCAGCTCGATGATCCAGGCATTATGCGGTTCAAATGCCATCGTGTTTCCTAAAGCATCTAAGGGATTATTGGAGGAGAAAACCCTATCCTTTACATCCCGAATGGTATAATCTGATGAATTCACTAGAGCCAATCTTCGGGCATACTCAGTTGTAAACCAAACTCTCAATCCATTGAACAATTCTCTTTGCGCTTGTAAACGAACAAACTGCTTTTCGAAGAGTTTGAGATGATTGGTTTCATCCAGAAGCGTATAAAGTGTATTGGGTAAAGAGGGTACTGGATTACTACCATCAAATTGTTGTATCCATCGCCCACCAACCAATGTAAAAACAGTCATTGTAGGACCATGTGCACGCCAAGATAATGATTCACTAAAGAAAGGTTTACCCGAAGAAAAACCATACCGTATATCTACTGTAGAATTAAGCGATTTTCCATTCTCGAGATTTTTAAATGCCGTAAAACTATTAAACAGTACCAATCCTTCTACTGTATTGTATTGAACCCCTTCCAATAGCGGCGAAATTGAATAATTCAATTTCTTTTTACGCCGACTCCACGAATGACCGGAAACCAAATAGCTAAATGGATCGAATTTGTTTCTGGCTCGATCCAGTGAATCCAGATATTCGGGTTGTTCTTTTAAAGTGGCGATACTGTCTTTCTTAAAATAGTCCTCGATCTCTTCCTGAGTTAAGGGCGTAGGGCGAATAGAATCCCAGTATGCCTGACTGCGCTTGTTGGCCCCCTCCTCTACTTTGAGAATTTCTTTTGAAAAAAATCCTTTAGGGAATTCTGGATCAATTCCATAATTCATAAAATTGGTTACAAAATGTCCATTCCCTCTAAAGCCCATGGCAGAAAAAGCAAATTCCAATCGCTGGGAAGCAGGCATCCATAAAGAGTCCTGAATGGGTACAAATAATTGTTCTATCCGCAGCGTATCTACGAATTCAACCCCAGATTCCTTTGTCAAAAACAATTGAGTGGAGTGAATGCGATAGGAAGGCGCTGCAATAAATATTTCACCCGAAAAAACCGGATCCGAATTACGCTTGGGAATTACCTGAATACGATAAACTGTTTCGGAATTTTCAGTGAATTTCCCCAATAACTTAAATTGATAATATAAAAAAGAGGAGGGCGAAATAGGAGAAATAAATCCCCGTTCAGATAATTCAAATACATTTATCATAGATTCATAATAATCAATTAAAATATCACTAGCTTGATTATAGCTAAATGCATTATTTCTTCCACTCACTTTAGACGAAATCATTATTTCGCGAATATCCTTGGGTTTACGCAGATTTAACTGAGAAACGGATTCAGATAAATAAACAATTCCTAAGTCCGAGCTATCGAGGCTTACTTTCATGCCTAGAATTCTTTCGGGAAAAGCATTTAATCGTTGAAGTCCTTTTATATACACTTCACAAGAATAAGCCTTAGGGCGGGATAAATGATATTTCCGACGATCAATGGCTTTTCGAATGATGCCATAGGCTGGGTCCCTTCCATCTGAAGTTACAAAGGTTTCTTCTAGGGAATATTCCTGTTCTTTTAATTGTATGGTCAACTGAGTTTTTGCCGGACAAGAGGCAGATTGTACAAGGGCTTGATAGCCAACAAAACGAAATTCCAGTTCTAACTTTCCTGGTTCTGTATCCAGCCGAAAATTCCCTTCCGCATCAGCCAGTGTCCCTTTATTTTGACCCTGTACCCGTATGCTGGCAAAAGGCAGGGGCTCCCCACTTTCAGATTGAACCCTTCCCTGAATAATACAAGATTGAGCATAAACAAAAACAGGAAAAGCCTGTACCAGAAGGAACAGGCTTTTCAGGAAATAATTGACTCTAGAGTGCAGGGGCATGGTTACAGTGAGGGAACTTTGGTAATGCGTCCCAGACCGTGAATATACGAACGAATTTCGGCTTCACCTGAACAATGTATTTGACCGGAATTATCGGCAATGGCAGTTATATCCTTTTGAGCATGTACTTCTGCTTTTGCCATGCCTTCAACGGAAACCAACAGAGTGGAGGTATTCAAGGCTGAGGCAGCCCAGTAAGATTCTTGGCTTCCATAAATTTTTGCGTCCAAGGATTTTCCTTTAACGGAAGCAACCGCTTGCCCGGAAATTTGCGCCTTTAATTCTTGAACATCTAGCATTAAATTAGTTAATCCAGATCCGGTAAGAACTAATTCTAAATTACTACCTGTATAGATCTCATCCATTTTAAGATAATACCCACCCTCAGCCTGAATTTTATTGACTTCAGAAAAATATAATTCCACTTTGGGCATGTCAAATCTGGAAATGGATTTAGTCAATCGAATTTGAAGTACCCCATTTTCCACGCTCATCGTAAAATACTCTTCCAAGGAAGCGGGTAATTCTGCCTTATATGAATGAGTAGCAGAAGGATGCAAGTACACTTTCACATCCCCGATAAGGTGGATGCTGTGAAAAGCAGGAAGTTCTTTCCCGATTTGTTTTTGGGGGGAGGCAGGAGTAGACGCATAAGTGAGGCCCAGAAAACTCATGCAAGAAAAGATAATTAATACCAGTAAGTTTTTCAAAACAAGTGTGTTTTAATTGGCACAAAGTTGGGGTGTATTAAAAAGAACCGAAACAATTTTTGGATAAATGGTTGAGTCAGGTTTTAAGTGGAATTAAAGGCCTGTGAAGTTCAATCCAAAAGATAAATTCTGAACTGCAGGACCTAAATTGGGTCGAAAAATATCATTTAAAGTATAGTTAACATACAAGTCAAAAGCCCCATATCCTATTCTTCCGCATAGTCCATAACGGAAACTATTCAGTTGAAAGTCATCTTCAAATTTATTCTTTCCACGGGCATCACTTACTTGTTTGGTGCGGGCATTCAGCATATATCCTGCAAATCCTCCTGCGCCAATATCAAAGGTTCTGCCTTTTTTACCTGGTTTAGATTCAAACTGAAGCATCAGATGACCCATCAGATTTTGAGTCATTAATTTATTCTTTTTAAAATCTATGGTATCCCGGGTTATATATAAAGTATCTGTTCTCGGAGACAAATTGATATCATTCCGGAAACGATAATTATTCCAATCTAGGCTAATTCCTGTTAGTAAATTTACTTGGTTATTAATGAGGCTAATTTTGGCTTCCACTAATTTCAAATTTACATTCCAAGAACGAAGGGCTTCTAACTCTAGGTTATTATATTTCAATGGGAGATTTGTATTGCCTTTATATAGGAAAGAATTTAAACCCAAACTTAATCCCAGTGCAGAGAATTCCAAAACATCATTTTCTTTGGGTTCATCTTGATCTTCTTCTAATTCAGATTTATCCTTTTTCCATTGAATAGAATTATTCTTTTCATTTTCATCCTCAATAATGACAATTTTAGAAGTACCCAGGCGAATTACGGTAGTGTCTCCATTGCTTTCGTTATTGAGCTGAATATTATCCATTTCTATTTCAGCCAATTTATCGGTGAGTCTATTCAAATCTTCTGTCATGAAGTCTTCAAATTTTTTCAATTTCACTTCGATTTTCTCTAGCTTGGTAGCATTTTCAGGTTCACTTAAGGCTTTTTTTTCAGAACCCTGAAACAGCGTGCTCAGGCTTCCCAACCTTTCCAAACCACGCAGAGACTGAAGGTTTTCCAATAATTCCTGCTCCTGCTCTTTAGTTATTTCCTGAGAATCATAAATCTCTACCTTGATTTTTTTGCCAGGGGTGTTATCCTCGAGTATAATGGTCTTTCTGGTTTGGGTCGAATCGCCGGAACTTTGCTTTTCAACGATTACTTCCTTACGCATCATTTCAGTCGAAAGAGTATCCAATTTCTCTTCCATTTTCTTCAACTCCAGTTGATATTCCTTGAGTTTTTGATCGTACTGACGAAGTCTTTCTTCATAATTTTTCTCCTGGGCATTCACCAGTTGAAAAGAAAAGATTAGAGCGGAAATGCTGATAAAGGCAAGTTTCAAAAGGGTTTTCATATATTTTAATTAAGGGTTTAGGAACATGATTTTATTCTGCTCTTTTACCGGAGGGCAGATTTCCGGAGAAGCTTAATAAGCGACTATTAAATTGTACTTTCCAAACATTTTTTTCGCCTTTGGCCATTTGCTCGATGGCAACATTGGCATTGGGCAGACCTAATATTTTTGTAAAAAAATAGTTGAGGGCTGTTTCTGATCCAGGTCTTTCTTTTTGAGTACTAAGCTCCATGGCTAAAGCTGGAGATTTTTCCGGTATAATGACAGGAATATTGAAAGGACTGATGCCAGAGTCTGGAACATTGGCATACTGCAACTCTTCGAGTACTGAGCTATTTGGGGTAGAATCAACCTTCGTGTGAGCAAACTGATCGGGAGGAGTTTGTACTAACTCTACAGAAATGCGCACCGGACTTAACTCTTCACTGCCTGGCTCAGAAGAATTTTGAACAGTGAGGAATTCAGACTTGTTTTCAATTTTTATCTCTGCCAATTCTGTTAATCCTGGGGTTTCTGATTTGGATAATTGTTGAATTTCATTGGATGAAATTGTATCCTTGGGCAATTCAGCTATTGACCAGGTTGAATTTTCAGGGCTAGGAGAATTTGTTTTTTGAAGGAAGAACCAAAATCCAGCAATCAGAATCAAACCAGCGGCTGCCCACCAAATGGTATAAGGCATAAAACGGAAACTACTTACTGGGTGAAGCTGAGCATCAATATTCTGCCAAACCTGAAAGGAAGGATCCTTACTCTGAGCATTATCTAACTTTTCGCAAATTTGGGAACGAAAGATTTCTTCGGATAAATCGTGCTCAATAGAGTCCCATAAATCTTGTCGGGGCTGAGATTCTGTCGCGTCTAATTTCTGACGAAGGATATCTTCAAATCTCTGACTCATGACAAAGTACCCTCCATCAATTGTGAACATTTATCTCTCAGAATGCTTTTTGCCCGAGAATATTGAGACTTTGAAGTTCCTTCGGAGATATTTAAGAGGCTGGCAATTTCTGCATGAGAATACCCTTCAACTGCATACAGATTAAAAACGGTACGAAATCCATCAGGTAATCCCTGAATAATTTCCATCAGTTCTTCTCCACTCATTTGGCTGAGTATTTCCTCTGTTCCTTGAAGATTTTCTGCCTGAGAGATCTCTACCTTGCCCACTTTTGCGGATAATTTTCGCTGATGCTCTAAGGCAGTGTGAATCATAATCGTCTTCATCCAAGCTAATAGGTTACCGCTGGGCTGCCAGGTATGAATAGACTTAAACACTTTAATAAATCCTTCCTGCAGAAAATCTTCGGCTTCCTGTGTATTGGCAGCATATCTCAGACACACGCGGAACAATTGATTTTTAAAAAATTCATATAAAGCTTTTTGAGACGCCCGGTCCTGACGGGCACAAGCCGCTGCTAATTTTTGCAGGGTTTGAGTTTCAGGGGATAAAGTGAGCGTTTGCATTCTATAAACCTAATGAGGGTTTGGGGGTAAATGGTTGCATGAAGTTCTGATTATTTTTCTGATTTTATGAAAAATAGAAGTTAACTATCTCATAAATAGAATATTATGAATTTTTATTTTTTTTGAATTGGCTTGCAGCAAGCCGAGAAGTATCTTTACCTATTCATAAGTACAGAATATGCTGGCACATCACTATTTAACGCTGAAATACACTCATGATTCCAATCAGAAAATATTTGCGCTCATTCGAAAAGAAAACATCCAAGAGGAGACAATTCTTCGATTGGCAAGTCATATTGCCTTAGCTCAAAAAATCTGGTGGATGCGCGTGCAACAAGAGCCTATCCGGATTGATGTTTGGAACGCGTTACCCATCGAGGAAACCATTTTACTCAATGAAGAAACCTCAAAAGATTGGCTTCAATATCTGGATTTGATTACCGAAGCGGATTTACTCTCTATGGTTCCCTATCATACTCTGGCAGGAGAGTTACAAGAAAAAAAATTAGAAACCATTTTACAACACCTAGCTTTTCACGGCACCTATCACCGGGGTCAACTGGCTCTGCTGCTGAAAAGCCATGTACCGGAAATTCCTTCCACTGATTTTATTCGATACACAATAGAAATATGAAAATTACCCTACTTGCTTTTTTCTTTGGATTGTTCTTTTGGGCAAATGCTCAAACACCCCTCCCTGATACCGTGATGATTCGTAGTTTGTATGATGCCGCACTTGTAAATGGGAAATCGTATGAAATGTTGGGAGAACTATGCCGGATTGCCCCTAAACGACTGAGTGGGTCTCCTGGAGCAGCGGCAGCTGTAGAATGGGGAAGACAAACCATGTCCGCCCTAGGCTTTGATTCTGTTTGGTTACAGCCTGTAATGGTTCCTTGCTGGGTAAGAGGCTCAAAGGAATATGCCAAAATCATCACCCGACATACAGGAGGGCAGGAACTGACAATTTGTTCATTAGGGGGTTCGGTTGCTACGCCGACGGGAGGGATTACTACTACAGCCATTGAAGTTCAGAATTTTGAGGAGCTTCGCCAAATGCCTGCGGACAAGGTTAAGGGTAAAATCGTATTCTTTAACCGCCCAATGGATCCAAAATTGATTTATACCTTCGGTGCCTATGGAGGCTGTGTAGGGCAAAGAGCCTATGGGGCTGACGAGGCAGCGGCCAAAGGGGCAATTGCTTGCGTGGTGCGCTCCATGACTTTGGCCAATGATGATCATCCTCATACCGGAAGTGTGGTATATAAAAATGAACAAACGAAAATCCCTGCTGTTGCCATCAGTACAAAAGACGCAGATTATTTAAGTGATTTATTAAAAATAGAACCCGATTTAAGTTTGCATTTAGAGACTAATTGCAAGACTTTGCCGGATGTTCTTTCCTATAATGTTATCGGAGAAATTCGGGGAAGTGAATTTCCAAAAGAATATCTCTTAGCGGGTGGTCACCTCGATGCTTGGGACAAAGGCGAAGGAGCGCATGATGATGGAGCAGGATGTGCGCATTCAATTGAAGCCCTTAGAATTTTAACAGCAAGTGGATACAAACCTCGAAGAAGCATAAGGGCCGTTCTATTTATGAATGAAGAGAATGGCTTAAAAGGAGCCTTGAAATATGCGGAACAGGCAGAGCTGATGCAAGAAAAACATGTTGCCTGTATTGAATCTGACCGGGGAGGATTTAGTCCTCGAGGCTTTCACATTGAAGCTGGAGGAGATACCCTGAAGGCCCTTCAATCCTATAGAGATATACTAGAGCCCTATGGCTTACATCTATGGCAAACGGGAGGAAGTGGGGCTGATATTTCTCCATTTAAAGGAAAATCCTTACTCATTGGAATGGTCCCCGATTCTCAACGATATTTTGACCATCATCATGCCGATACCGATATATTTGCGAATGTTCACAAGAGAGAATTAGAATTGGGTTCTGCTTCCATCGCTGTGCTCCTGTACCTGCTCGATCGTCATGGAGTTCCTAAATAAATTTATTGATCAGTAATAATCAAAGGCACGAATATCCTAAGTCTTATGAAACAGTTGATACTTTCAATCCTTCTATTTTCCCTCTGCTGGGTGCAGGCTCAGTTGACCTATAAGAAACACGCTCCCTCCCCTATTCCACTGAAAGCAGCCCTTTCGATTCTGCACATTCGGGAAGGCATGGAACCAGCTTTGGTGCGGGAAGCCCCGGCCCCTATGAGAAAATCTCCTCGCCTAAACCAACAAAATATTCCTAATCAGAGCAATGCAGAAACTACTTTTCAATCAGCTCAAACCTCCGATGTACCAGTGGTGGTAAAATCCTTTGTTGGGCAGGGATATCAGTTTTCTGCACCCAATGATAATCATCTTGCTGTAGGCGCAAATGGGAAAATCATTTCTGTAGTCAATACCAATATGACCGTTTATGATACGAGCGGTGCGGTACTTTTCTCTAGCAGCTTATCTAATTTTGCCGATACACTCGGTGTACTGGGCTATACTTTTGACCCCCGTGCCATTTATGACCCTCAGGCTGACCGCTTCATAGTAACTTTCCTGAATGGCTTCCTAGATTCCACCTCTCAAATAATTATTGCCTTCTCCCAAACCAATAATCCGGAAGGAGACTGGAATTTTTATTTACTAAATGGCAATCCATTAAATAATTCCACTTGGTCAGATTATCCGGCAATAGGGCTTAATCAGCAGGAGCTTTTCTTGACATATAATACTTTTACCAATGGTTCTGCCAATAATTCAGGATATACAGAATCCACCATTTGGCAAATTGATAAAAACAATGGGTATTCCGGTCAGGCTCTGACAAGTGATTACTATTATGACCTCAAATGGGCAGGTGATACTTTATTTAATACTACCCCTGTTTGTGGAGGAGTTACCTTATATGGGCCGAATATGTATTTCCTGAACTCCAACCCTTTCAGTACTGCAGGAACTGATTCCATTTATGTGTTAGAAATCACCAATACCCTAGCATCCGGAACGGCTACCTTGCAAGCTACTTCTATCCAAATGGGTTTAAATTATTATGAGCCCTTAGAAGCCAAACAGAAAAACAATCATACGCTGATTACAAATGACTCACGCGTACAAGCAGCTATTTTAGAAAATGATGCTTTGCATTTTGTATTGAATTCAGTCGATCAGGCCACTCAAAGGCCTATGGTATATTATGGAAGGGTGACCAACTTCTCAGGCACGAGAGTAGCAACAGGAACTATTTTAATGGACACCTTGGATTTAGCCTACGGGTCCATTGGACATTTGGCAGACCCACTTCAACCCTATGCAGTAGTAGTAGGTTGTTTGCATTCATCCAATACGACAAATGCGGGCCATAGTGCATTTTACCTAGACAACGACGGCTTGATTTCTGCCCGTAGTTTGGTCAAAAGTGGAGGAGGTATTTTGAATGTACTTTCTGGTACCTCCGAAAGATGGGGCGATTATACAGGCTGTGTAGCACAACCCGGAGAGCCAGGTTCTGTCTGGTATGCGGGTAGTTACAGCAGTCCCAACGCGCGGAACATGACCTGGATATCCAAAATTAGAGTTGGGCAGTTTATTGCGGGTACTGATTCAGAAATGAATCCCATGCAAGAGCTGAGCCTATTTCCCGTACCAGCACAAGAACGCATTAGTGTGCGCTTTGAACTTGCGGAAGGAAAATTATTAGAGATTCTTCTATTGGATGGACAAGGAAAATTAATTCGCACGATAGCACGCGATTATACCAGAGCAGGAAAAATAGAATTGAGTATTCGGACGGACTCTATACCCGCAGGAGTGTATTTCTTGCAGATAAAAGATGAGTCTGGAAGCAACCTTGCCAATCGGAAATTCATTGTTACTCCCTAGCTGTTTGGTAGAAGTTTAAAAAGATAAACTCAACTCAGGAAAACAGTTTGAAAGCATAGCACCTCCTTGGTCCTGTATCTTTCAATCGCTGTATGCGTATTAGTGAATCTTTTAGTTCATGAATTAGACTATGCCTATCCTTTATTTTCTATCAGTAGTTCTGGCGAGCAGCGTTGCTTTACAGGCACAAAGTTTACTTTGGGAAATCCGAGGCAATGGGCTGAAAGAATCAGCATGGATTTATGGAACGATGCATGTTCGGGACTCTCGAGTTTTTCAGTTGCCAGAGGGCTGGCAAGAAAAACTTATTCAGAGTAAACGCTTGATTTTGGAATTGAACCCAACGGAGACACCGGACCCCAGCAAAATGATGGAATTAATGTCTGCACCCAAAGATTCTACTTTGGAAGTTCTGTTGAAACCCGAAGAAAAAAAATTAGTGGAAAAATGGACAAGTGATTCCCTTCATTTACCTTGGACTATGGCTAATCAACTGAAACCATTCTTTCTGATGGCCATGATACAAGAAAAGCAAATGTCAAAGGATATGCCCCAAGCGTTAGATTTATGGTTAGCAGAAAAGGCCCAAGAATGGAAGGTTTCTGTATTGGGGCTAGAATCTTTGGAAGAACAAATAGCAGCTATTAATACCCTGTCTTTACAGGCCCAATCCAATATGTTGGTAGAACTCTTACAGGCGAATACCCAAGAAAGTGGGCAAGAAGAGGAGGGATTAATGCAAGCTTATCTAAAGGGAAACCTCAATGAATTGGCCGCATTAGCCAATCAGTGGGAAACAGACCCATTATTTAAGAAGGAAATAATTGACTCCCGTAACGATAAGATGAGTGAGCGTATTTCGCTAACCTTGCAGGATGCGGGCTCAGCATTTATTGCGGTAGGCGCCCTTCATTTACCCGGAAAAACCGGCATTATCCAACAACTTCGTACCAAAGGCTATACCGTCGAGCCAAGATAATCGGGTGCAGCACCCGATTATTTTATGGAAGGAATTGCTGAAGGGTTTGGGCTAATTCGCCTGCGGAAACAACACCGGATTTACGCCAAAGAATTTTCCCGCCTTTAAATACTATCAAAGTCGGGACTCCGGTGATTGAATAGGCAGCAGAAGGCCCTGGGTTTTTATCTACATCGATTTTGATAATTCGAACTGTGTCGCCGAATTTCCCAGATGTTTCTTTTAATATGGGTGCCATCATCTTGCAAGGCCCACACCATTCTGCTGAAAAATCAACCAGAACAGGAACATCTCCCTGTATCAATTCCTGAAAACTTACTTTAGCTTTTTCCATACTTCCAATTTGCCTCAAAGTTCGGAAGTATTATTCAGGAATAGAGTGACTTAGGTTACAGTGATAAAAGCGTCTCAGAAAATCACTTCCTTTATTTCACAAAACTTAGGGTACACTTTAAACTGCCTTTATTTCCTGAAAGAAGATAGGCTCCAGCAGACAGACCCTCAACTGAAAGCAGCTGAATTTCTTGCTCAATATTCCCAGAGAACATAAGCGTACCCTGAACATCATGAATCTGCCAATTGCCGCCCAAATATTCAGGGGCAAAAAATACTTTTGTTTGCGTTGAAACCGGATTAGGGTGCATGCTTATTGGAGGATAATAGTCTTCTGTCAAGACTTGAACCTGAGCGGTGCTTCCATCTAGAACTTTTCGGGAAAAATAAATATTGAGTTTACCTGTACGAACATCTCCCCAAGCGGCATATACTGTATCCCCACAAAATTCAACTCCTAAAATATCATTCCCACTTTCAAGCAGGATAGAATCAAATGCGGCAGGCACAGAAGTGAGCGGAAAATCAGGTTGAAAAGTCACCCCTCCATCTTTGGAAACTGCGCCATAAATTTCACTGGAAACAAAAAAGCCTGAGCCTGAATCATTTCTCCGATCGCGCCATACAACAGCTACATGCCCCTGCTCATTATAGGCGGCCCAAACCATATCTTGGGCTTTCCCATTTGCGAGGCCATCTTGATTCACTCGGACATAAGGGCCCCAAGTTGCACCTTGATCCGTTGTACGGCTCAGTAGGATATCCGGATCCCCATTGGCATTGCTGGTGCCGACAAGCACTGCCTGATTCGGATCGGTTGGATGAGCCATGCCATGATAAACTAATTTATAATTAGTATCCTGCACCCCCTGGAAATTCACGAGTGCCGTATTATATTGAAAAGATTGGCCTCCATCTGCGGATAATGCCTGATAAAAGACTCCATAAATATTCTGAGCAGGAACATAAGAAGGATAGAGCATAGCGTATTTCCCATCAGCATATACCATAGGGCTGGCCATAGGTTGCTGAATTAAATTGCCAATTAAATAATTCGTAGTATCCACAAACCTCAACCCGGACCAGGTCAATCCTCCATCTGTCGATCTTTTATGATACGATCTATTCGGGGCAGGAATCCACGGCGCAGGCTTAGAAGTTAAATATAAGTTGCCACTAGTAGGCCCATTTGTATCATCCGCAATCAGCCAAGGTCTATCGATGGGTCGTTCAGGAAAATCTTCGGTCATATCCATCACTGGAGTTGGACCACTCCAAGTAAGACCACTATCAGTAGATTTACAGAGTACAATTTTACCGGCATCTGGGTTTTTCTTGTAGTCAATATAGACCAAATACAAAGTACCATCCGGACCATAGGCCATGGTTGGGTCAGCTGAGCCATAGGCAGGGTCTAAATGCGGTAATGATACGGGTGCCGACCAAGAAAGTCCGCCATCCGTACTCGTTCGGCTTCTTATGGTAATTCTAATACCATCTGGCAAATTAAAACCCATCCAAGCAATCGTCAACTTATTCGGTTCACTGGGTTTAGATATCAGATAAGGCTCTCCATCAAAATAGATATTATTGGTGATGGCCAAATCATTTCCTTGTGCTCTACAGATTAAATTGGTGAAGCCCAAAAGGAATACAATCAGGAAGAAAAAATTAAACTTCGAAATCAGTGAAAAGACAGTTGCCATATAAGTTGTATACAGAATAATCCTATCAAATTTAAGCGTATTCTCAATAATCATAAAAAGTCATCAAGATTAAAATCGGATGAGTCTAGATTTTTGAATAAGAGCGATGATTAACTTCAAAGGAATTAACCTTGCTTGGAAACGCAAATCGTAGAGTCCCTGTTGGTTTAAATTTAATTTTAATTGAAACAGGCGAGCTAAACTATCCGAAAGGTAGCTCATCCAAACAGAAAGCCAAGGAAGGGAAGCATCCAGGTCTATTTCGAATTCTTTAATCTCTACTTGTTTAAATAAGGAGGGTAAATTAGGACGAATATGCCATTTCCGAAGGGGAGCAGACTTTGACTTCCGGGTGAAAGTGCGGATTTTCTTTCCCGGTCTGACAGGGAATCGAAAGGAACCGAACCCAGGGGAAAAGAGCAGATCAAATCCATACTGTTGAGGTCGAAAGCAAAATGCCAAACGGAATATTTTTGCATATCGAATTTCATAAATCCCTTTGAGAGTATGAACTTTGATGTCAACAGGCAACAGTAGTAAGAGTGCGATGCAAAGAACAAGTCCAATCAGAGAATAAAGAATCAGGAAACTCATCCTTACAAATTTACGACATCCGGCGGGGTTTGAAGCAAGCTTTGGTTTGCTATAAGCAACTAAAATGGGTAAATTTGATTTTTAAGAATAGAACCTTTAGTTTTAACCTATGAGAATTACCGATAAAGAAAAATATACCAGTGCCTGTCAGCAAAGCATTGACAACCCGGAGGCATTTTGGGCGGATGTAGCCTCTCATTTTCAATGGATTCAACCTTGGGAAAAAACTTTAGAATGGAACTTTTCCGAACCAGACATTCAATGGTTTAAGGGAGGAAAATTAAATATAACCGAAAATTGTCTTGACAGGCACATCGCTGAAAAAGGGAATCATACAGCCATCATTTGGGAACCCAATGACCCGAAGGATTCCTCTCAATCCTTCACCTATTCAGAAGTATTGACTCGAGTATGTCGCATTGCATCAGCCTTAAAAAAATCAGGTGTACAAAAAGGAGATAGGGTCTGTCTGTATATGCCAATGGTACCAGAACTAGCGTTTTCGGTATTAGCCTGTGCTCGAATTGGGGCAGTACATTCAGTTGTATTTGCAGGATTTTCAGCTCAATCACTATCCGATAGAATTATAGACGCAGAAGCTAAAGTTATTCTAACCTCAGATGGCTTAAATAGAGGAGCTAAACAACAAGCAGTCAAGAGAATTGTAGATGAAGCGCTGGAAAATTGCCCATTTGTTGAAAAAGTGATTGTCCTTTCGCATTTAGGTTGGGATGTACCGATGAAGCAAGGAAGAGATGTTTGGATGCATGATTTTCTCCAAGACGGTGAAGACTTTATTCCGGCTGAACCGATGGATGCGGAAGACTTATTGTTTATCCTGTATACTTCAGGCTCTACAGGCAAACCGAAAGGCGTAGTACATACCTGCGGAGGATATATGGTTTATGCAGGCTATTCTTTTCTCAATGTTTTTCAACCCAAGGAAAAAGACATTTTTTGGTGCACTGCGGATATTGGTTGGGTAACGGGCCACACCTATTTAGTGTATGGCCCCATGCTCAACGGCATTACGAGTGTGATGTTTGAAGGAGTACCCACTTGGCCTCATCCTGCCCGCTTCTGGGAAATTATTGATAAATATGGAGTCAATATATTTTATACTGCCCCCACTGCGATAAGATCCTTGATGTCTTTGGGGGAAGATCCTGTATTGTCCTATAGTTTGCACACCTTAAAAACTTTGGGCACTGTTGGGGAACCCATTAACGAAGAAGCTTGGCGGTGGTATTTTACGCATATTGGTAAAGAAAAATGCCCAATCGTAGATACCTGGTGGCAAACCGAAACAGGAGGAATAATGATTAGTAATCTCGCTGGAATAACGGAACATAAACCGACCCATGCTACCCTACCCTTACCAGGAATACAACCAGTCTTATTAGATGCTTCCGGAAATATCATAGAAGAAAATAATCAAGAAGGCTACCTCTGTATTCGATTTCCATGGCCTTCCATGATTCGTACCACTTATGGTGACCACGAAAGATGTAAACAAACTTATTTCAGCAATTATGCCGGATACTATTTCACCGGTGATGGAGCAAAAAGAGATGAAAAAGGAAACTACCGCATTATTGGTCGAGTAGATGATGTTATCAATGTTTCAGGGCATCGTTTTGGCACTGCCGAAATTGAGAATGCCATTAACACTGCACCAGATGTGATGGAATCTGCTGTGGTAGGATTTCCCCATGATATTAAAGGTCAGGGAATTTTCGCTTTTGTGGTAGCAATTCAGAGTGAAAAAAGTATGGAAACTCAAATTGGAGAGATTCAGGAGGCGGTAACCTATAAAATTGGAAAAATAGCCAAGCCTGACAAGATAATACTAGTTAGTGGCTTACCTAAAACGCGCTCAGGGAAAATTATGCGAAGGATATTAAGGAAAATAGCGGAGGGTGAATATGAGCAATTAGGAGATACTTCGACTCTTCTAGATCCCGCAGTAGTGGAAGAAATTTTAGAAAAATCTCGAGGTAAGTAAAGCTTACTAAAAAAGCATTAAATGCTTGAAATACAAGCATTTAAACAGATATATCAAACATAAAATGAAAGGAAAAGCATTCAATATGTCGAATATCTGTGCCCATGCATTCCATAAATCCATTAAAATATATGGCCTGATTTTCTGGAGATAACATCGTTTGGTGATAACAATAAAAATTATGCAGTTACTTGCTGAGGATGCCAGAATTAGATCAGGGGTAGTAGTTATAGGGCAATTTATTTACACAGAATTTTAGTCATAAATCCAACTACTATGAAAATAATGAATGACAGAACACTACTGCCTATGCAGATGAATGGAATTAAATGAAATGCAATTATTCGTTGATTAGAGACAAATCTCGGAAAGCATCAATCTGAACAATTAATGGAATAACAAAACCATATATACATATACATATACAAATCAATACTTTAAATTCGAAACAGCTCTCCAACTTCGAATTAATGAACTTCTCCAATAAATTATGAAACTAAACTCAAATAATTGATTCTTATTCAGATTGCTTTGTCAAAACAAAATTTACAACTCGGATAAGATCCTCTTTTTTAAAGGGTTTGACCAAATACTGTGTATTCTGAAGCATTTTTGAAGGCATTTCGAATTCCGGATAGGCAGAAATAAAAATGATAGGTATATTGATATTATCGAGCCTAAGAATCTGTACAAAATCAAATCCAGAACCATCAACAAGATTAATATCCATAAATATCATGCATGGTATCTGAGAATTAAGAAAAATCTTAAGTTCTTCTAAAGAATCAAATTGGCCAGAACAATTCAATTCTGGCATATTATTACTGAGAAAATTAAAAATCGATTCTCTAATAATGAACTCATCCTCAACAATAATATAATTCATCGTATTTTTACACAAAATATTCAAATACAATGATAACAAAAAATTCGGAAATTTTAGTTCAAATTTTAAATCAGCTTTCAGAGTCAGTTCAAGTATGCAATGAGCATGGCTATTTTATATATTGTAATAACAGAACTTGTGATTTACTAGGATATAGCATGGAGGAACTGAAAGGCCAGCATATAAGTATAGTTGAGACAACATTCAAAAATCAGGAAGACTGGGATAAACACTTTTCAGAGATTGAACCAGATTCGCTGGTTATAAACAAGGGACTTCACAGGAAAAAAGATGGTAGCATGATTCCGGTTGAAGCTTCTGTGAGAAGTATGACATATAATGATGAAAAAATAGCCATAGCCATCATTCGGGACATCACTTTAGAAGATGAAATTCAAAAAGAGCAAAAAATGATGCTTGACATCATGAAGACCTCGGATCAGATAACTGAAATTTTATTAAATAAGGAAGACTCTAAAGAATCCATTTATCATGCTCTTGAATTACTTGGTCAAACAGTACAAATAGACCGTGTATATATATTTGAAAACTATCGCTATGAAAATCAAATCTATTCCTCAATGACACATGAATGGGTGAATACCGGTATAAGTGAGCAAATTGAGAATGAAGACCTAAAAAACTTTCCGTTTGAATATGGAATATCATCTTTATTTACGCCTTTAAATAATGGAGAAATAATTAATACCCATGTAAAAAATATGGATCCTGAAATTCAACCCGTCTTTGAAGGCCAAGATATTATTTCACTGTTATTAATCCCTATTCGAATCAAGGATCGTTTTTGGGGGTTCATAGGTTTTGATTCGTGCTCTGAAGAACGATTATGGCGACAAGATGAAATATCACTCCTTAAAATAACAGCCAATACGCTGGGAATGTTTATCGAAAAAAGGGAATCATTCGCAAAACTTGAAAACATGATTAAAGAAAAAGAAATACTATTATCCGAACTCCATCATCGTACCAAAAACAATTTGGCCATTGTTTCGGGCATCATTGACATGCAAATGAATACAAGCATGAGTGAAGAAACAATTGCCTACTCGGAAACAATACAGCAAAGAGTCCAAAACATTGCATTGATTCATGATTTACTTTCTTCTAATGGCAATTATGCCCAATTATCGTTTTATCATTATATGCATCATCTAGTCAGGCGATTAGAAAATATGTTCCCAATCGGCACTCAACTAAAAAAGAACATTAACATTGTCGATTTCAACATAACTGATTTAAGTCAAATGGTATCATTAGGGATTTTAATAAATGAAATTCTATTAAATTCGTTTAAACATGCATTCCAAAAATCAATAAATCCAGAACTGTGGTTTAATACTATAGTTTCAGACGAAGGGGTTGAGATTCAAATACAGGACAATGGCCCAGGATTTGACGAAAAAATCTTGAGTGGCTCGAAATTGAATTCCATTGGGATGAAGGTAATAAAAGGACTCCAAAAACAATTAAGAGCAGATATGGAATTGAATACAACTCAAGGAACGCAGTATATCATTAAAATAAAGAAGCTAAAAATCGAAATAATCTGATATCAAAGTATCATCAGAGTTTTAATGGTCAATATATATCAGCCAGTGGAAAATCAGCATTCGATTTCCGATTAAAAAAGAACAAATAAATTCTAATAAAAAGATAGAATAAATAAACAAATAGGGCTTTTTCAAAAAGCAATAAATGGTTGCAATACAGGCATATAAACAGATATATCAAATACAGAATGTAAGGAAAAGTGTTCAAGATATCTAAAATTTGTGCATACACATTCCATAAATCAATTAAAAACATAGTCGCTTGGTCATAACACCGCTTGGTGATAACAAAATAATTTTCTGAGTAAGCCCTACTTAATAAACAATAAAGGACCTAAAAAAAGTACAATTGATTACCCTACAAAGGTGAAAAAATCAGAGTAAGTAATATTACACTAAAATCTAGATAAGTTTCACAAATCACAGATTTTAGGAGGCGTCAGCGTAAAATACATCAAAACAGCCTTAGACACAATTAATGGTGCTCCATCCGCCTCCACTTGGCTCTACCTGAATCTGAACGGCAATGCGTTCCTTTAATTCCTGAACATGAGAAATAATCCCAATGCTTCGTCCCCTTTGCTGCTGAAGATTTTCTAATATTCCCAGTACTTGATTTAAGGCATCAGAATCCAAACTACCAAATCCTTCGTCAATAAATAAATTTTGAATATCAATTTTCCCAGCGGAAATATCAGATAATCCCAAAGCCAAAGCCAATGAGGCCATAAACTTTTCACCTCCGGATAGTGTCTTTCCGGCAGCTCGCCTCGTATTACCCAGATATTTATCGATTACATACAACGCATCATCATCCTCTCCGTTTTCAGGTAAGGCTAATTCATACCGACTATTCATCTCTGCTAAATTAGCATTTGCCTGCATTAACAATCGTTGCAAGCTTAATTGCTGCGCAAAATTATTGAATTTGTCCCCAAGCGCATCTCCTATCAAAGCATTTAAATCTAACCAAGGATTCATTTTCGACCGGAAAATATCTATCCTATTTTCCAATGCCTGCAGTTTTTTTCGATTTTCAGTATCCGATTGTAAGGAAGAATTTATCTGACCATGGGTGCGCAATAATTCATCCCGAAGTTGGCTTTTTATTTCCCTCGCCGAAATAAGAATAGTTAAATCTGGAGATTCGTATCCTTCAGGTCGAATAGACTCTACAGACTGATAACGGTCGAGTAGCCTTTGTTGAATTTCCTTCATTCGGCTTTCCCACTCTACTAATTGCATCCTCGCCATTTTTGCCTGTTCTTTTAGGCTTAGTGCAGAAACAAATTCTTCTTGGTTTTTGAAACCTGCGTCCTGAATTTGAGGAATAAACAAGACAAACAAATCGTCCAACTGCTTGCGACCTATTTGAATCTCTTCTGAAAGTTTGTTTAACAACTCTGTCGATTGCATCAGCTGTGCATCCCATGAAGCCCAGTCTGTATTCCAAGTTAATAATTTATTCGCCGGGGCATCTATTAGGGGCAATGCAGATAATTCGTCTTCATTCTTTCTCAGGTCATTCAAGGCAATTTGTACCTGATGCTGTAATTTCAAGACCTCTTCTTTTACAATGAGAATAGTTTTTTGTTGCTCAAGTAAAGTGGCAGAAAGTTTTTCTTTTTCCAGTATTAAAGAATCCTTACGAGCCTTATCCTCTAAATATTGATTAATCTTTGTTTCCAAGACCTCCAACAATTGTGGAAGAGCCTTTTCCTTTTCATTGGGAAGGACTGCCCTAACCTGCTCCACCACTAACAGAATCGCATCTGCATTTTTATTCCAATTTTCTTCCAGCATTTTTATCTGACTGAGAGAGTCTGTTAACTTATTAACTTCCTCAAATGATTTCTTCTGCCGAATTAACACTTCCTGATTTTCTTTTTCCATTAACAAAATAGAATCTAGGTTATCTCTATCCTCTATGGAACAATGAATTAACAGATCGTGATTGAGTCTCTGAAATTCGGCCTCCAATTCTTTTGCCCCTTGTTGTTTTTCTGCAATGTTTATTTGCAAAGAGTGCAATCTTTCCTCTAGCCCTGCTTTACTTTTCACAACCTGAGTACTTCTAATTTGAATCTGCTGAATTAAGCTTTCCTTTTCGAGTAGTTGTTTAGCTTGTTCGGTCAATGAGTCGATATAGTCATGAATCCCTGGATGATGCACAGAACCACATACTGGACAAGGATGATCTTTTTGTAAAGATTCTCGAATATCCTTCAGGTTATTATATTGTACTAATTTTTGTTGTGAGTCTTGAATATCTTTTATCGCTTGATTTAGTATTTCTAGCTGTTGGGACAATTGATTTTCCTCCAATGCTAAATCAGGAAGCGTACCTTGAATAGTTGAATATTCAATACTTGCTTTTTTTTCTTCGCTTTTTATTTTCAGAAAAGCACCGGAAACCTGAATCATCGCGGGTAATTGGCTCATGATTTTCTGTACCCTGCTGAGTGACTTTTCTGTTTCCTCCATTGTCATTCCGGAAGTAACCTGTCGGGCATTGGATAATTGTTCTTCTTTATGCTCTTTAAATTGTATAAAAAAGGAATTAATTTCTTGGGATTTTCCATACCCCATTTCTTTCAGTTTGAGCCGAAGGTCTTGTTCTGTCTTTAAGTAATCGGCATAACGACTCTGCCAAACGCGTTGTTCATTTATTGCAGGTTCGAGTAATTTAGATTCTTGAAAAAATTGAAGGAGAGATTGATAATCAGTTTCGATTTCCTGAATCTTTTGTTTTACAGCGCCCTCCTCTTCTGCCCGCTTGTTCAAAGTCTGTTCGGAAATTACTAGTCGATTTTGAATTTCCTGGAAATGGGCACCTGCCTCAAGAACCTTTCTCTGTAGGTCATCAAGCGTATTAAGTAAGGCCTTGACCTTTTCTCTAAAACTAGGTGTTTCGGATGAGATACCTAACAGAAGCGCAATTTCCTCATTCCGCTGTTGAAGCTGAAGCGCTATCCTCTGCTGGGTTTCTTGAGCATCTGTCGCTTTTTGTTCTAATAATTTTAACGCTTTTTCGTCGGCAACTTTTCTGTCATAAATACGGGTGAATGGTTCTGCTCGTTCATACTGTTGATTAATCTCCCGAAGGGGTTCCAACACAATTGATTCTGTATCGAGTTGTTCTTTTTGAATTTCAAGGGCAGAAATATCTTTCAATAAATTTTGGATCCGTAGTTCAAGATCTATCACCTGAGTATGGTGCGCTATTTCCTGTGCCACTTCTTTACCTTGCAGTAGGATTAAATCTAATTGCTGCTGAAATGCCGAGCGCTCTTCTTCGGTCAATAGGGATATGCCTCCGCGTTGCGCTTCCAACAATTGCAGTTCTGTTTCCAATAGTTTCTTTTTTTCAAAGGCTGCTTTTCCCAGGGCACGAAATAAACGATTCCCGGTAATTTTTTCCATCAGCTCGAAGCGTTCCTTTTTATTGGCATCGATTAAAGCGGCGAATGCACCTTGTGCCAAAAGAATGACCCGACTAAAGTGGGTGTAATCTATTCCAAGAATATGGGCAACAATTCCTTTCGTTTCTCCTTTCTTTTG